>CAZPGP010000045.1:0-2785 GCA_964586395.1 uncultured Candidatus Saccharibacteria bacterium | reverse complement strand
CCACTCCGCCAAGGTGCCAAGCCAAAATGTAAAGCTGCTCGAGGACTTCCCCGAGCAGCTTCATTATACCTTGGTCTACCCCTGACGCCAACCTTAGCGCTTGAAGAAGCCCTTGCCGTCGCGGTCAGCCTTGATAAATTGCGAGAAGCCGACGAAGAAAACGCCCAGCCCTGCCATCAAGATGCCCACGCTACTGAGTAGCAATGCAGTGTTAGCGGTGTCGTTCATAATTCCCCCTTGGTGTTATGAATGTATCATACCACCAGCGCGTGTGGCCGTCTTTAGCGACCCTTGAATTTGCGCTGAAGCTGAGACGGCAAACGACGAAGTTGCTTGCCCATCTTCTTGACTGGCGGCAGCGCGGCAATGTCGTGTCTGATGATCGCCTTGAAGGCGCGCTCGTATCCGTTGACCATATTTTTAATGGCGAAGTTTTGCTCAACGTGTTTGCGGCAGTCCTTGTGGCTGATCTGGTCGAGTTTGCCGACGGCTTCGACCATATCCTGAACGTGGTCACACACGAAACCGGTCTTACCGTCCTCTAGCACCTCGGCAACCGAGCCGCGGCGCAGCGCAATGACTGGCGTACCACAGGCCATCGCCTCTATCATCGTCAGACCGAATGGCTCTTCCCATTGGATCGGCATTAGCAGTGCGGCGGCCTTCTGGTAGTACTTGACCAACTGCTCCTGCTCCATGAAGCCCAGGTACAGAATCTTGTCGTTCAGATGCGGCTTAACGTATTGGTTGAAGTACTCTTGGTTCGCCTCGGCGACCGGACCGATGATAAACAATCGACGATTCGTCTGCTTGGCAACGTCAATCGCCTCTTTCACACCCTTCTCTGGAGTAATGCGTCCAGCGAACATTAGGTAATCTTCGTGCTCATCCGAGAAGACGAACTTAGACGGGTCCACACCGTTATAAACCGTAGCGCAGAACTGCAAGTCTGGCGCATCACGGCGTTGGTTTTCCGAGATAGATATGTAGTGCTGATTCTTACTCTTATATAAGTCAAAAAGGTCGCGATACCAGGGATAGATTGGGTCATGCAGCGTGTAAGCCACCGGCACGTCCGGGTATGCGTAGGCGACGTCCATAGCCGTCTCTGGGTGGTGAAAATGCAGTAAATCAAAGTCACCACGCTGCGCACGCTCGAACATCTTTGTTACGAAGCGCTTGTCCCAAAGGGATGGGACATAGTGCATGAGTTTTTCGGTATCACCAACCATGTGGGCAAATTCCTTTTGCCCGTGGACCAATGGACGCACGTCCAGAGTTTCTACTTTCACCCCTGGGATGTGCGTGCCCTGTGGCCCAAAATACGTTACTTGGTGTCCGCGATCAGTTAGACCCTTGGCGATATATTCGGCCAAATCAATCGGCGCGTATATCATGTCCAAAGGCCGAGGAGTTTGTAGGTACCCTCGAACCATCATGGCAATTTTCATCAAAATCAGCTCCTGCCGACCTAACCATTCTATCACGATTCGCGCAGGCAGAGTGTGAATCGATCGCTAGCTACGTTTGACTTCCGCAATTGCAAGGATGTAGTTGTGGTCTTGGGATTGGCTGGTGTGAACTACTTGATAGCCTGTAGCCACGAACATATCCATAATTTCTCGAGGCTCTGACTGCCAGCAATGCCACAAGGTTATGGCGTCTCCCTTCTCAAACGTCACGATACGCTCACCGCCAGATAGCGCAAACCGTACATTTAAAGCGAATTTAAGCCTTGCCCTAGAATAGTTTCGATTTGTCTGGGAGTCAAAGCCAACCTCTGCAACGTATAGTTCCTCGTCAATTCCAATCTGATTCAGCACTAATTTATGTCGCTCAAGAATTTCCGGTTTACGCGGCCTAACGGAGTAGCTGTGCTCAAGCCATTCCGGAACAATACTGACTGGTCGAACGAAATCAGTATAAATCATCAGATCATCTGGATTCATACTCTCACAAACAGTACGAAACGCATCACTAGGGGTCCGTAGATTAGTAGGAGTTGCGCCAAGAAGCAAAATCAAGTTAATGGCATCCCGCTCGGAGGCTAAATAATCTCTGGACAGAAGGTTAGCAAACCGTTGATGTGTGATGTCTAGCTGGTGTGCTTCAAACGAAAGCTTGCCACCAAACCAAGACTTGATATTCTTCTCAACAACATTCAACATATCCGGACTAAAATCTATGCCTATATACTTAACCTCCTTTCCGCAAGATATAAGATGATCTAACAGGCCCCTAACTGGTCGACCGTTCCCAACACCGACATCTACGACATTTATCCTTCTGTACTTAGCTAAACGACTATCAATATAACTCCGGTTTGCGTCGAGCAGCTCAATAGAGCGCCTGACCAGACTTGGCGTTTCTACAGCGAGCTGCTTATTGGTATAGTCATCCCAGGCAGCGGCGCCCCTACCGAAATAACCGTATTGCCGCGGTATCTCATGATGCAATTCAAGATTGCGAATGATGTCGTAAACCTGATCCTCGCTGTAAGTAGCTAGCAGCGTAGGATCTGGAACTACAGTCTTAGAGGCTAAACCATTACGATACTTTCGATTAGTTTTGACTAGACTCTCAATGATCGGGATGTTACTGATATCATTCGCAACATATGTCCGCCCTCCCTGTTCAGTAAGAAGCAAATGCATCTTACCTTCTTTAACAGATCGGACCCAGTTCCTCACTGTAGCCTCGGAGATATTATAGCGTGCTGCCAATTCTGTGTTCTTGAAGTATGTGGCCATAAAAATCTTAACTTTATTGTTGACATGTTACGCCA
>CAZPGP010000044.1:0-2805 GCA_964586395.1 uncultured Candidatus Saccharibacteria bacterium | reverse complement strand
TCGATGTTATCTTTCTCATTATCTCACAACTATCATTGAACGATAATATATTGAGACTGCCTTCATAAACTATCTTTCGGTCAAGCACGGCTAATTTACGATGATGGCCTACTGTATAGAGTACTATGACACCCAGCTTTTGCATGTCGCCAATCGCATTTAAACCCAATCACGAATTAGCCTCAAAGAATAAGGCACGCTACAATTTCTCTGTTAGTTGTCAAACAAACAGGAGAAATAATATAGTAGATGTCTTTGTTTGGGATATGACGCAGTAGTGTCATATCCCAAACACCAAAAACCCGGTGTCCGCTTGGTATACGACTAATACCAGGATTGCTCTCCAAAGCTCCCTTGTTACCAGAATTTCGTGGCACATAGTCACCGAATTCTCCCAATGCTTGCCTAGCTACTTACTCGCACTCTCTCAAAGAGTGCGCCACTGTGCTTCGTCGATTCTACTATGCTTCCGGTCTGTTGGCGCGGATGTGCCAACAGACACAAAGTCGCGAAAGGAATCGCAACGTTTGGCAAGAACTGGCAGGGCTTGCACTATGGGTTTAAGTTGCACGCCAGTATAGACTATTACGGCAGACTTTCTGCTGTTTGGTTTACTGGTGCGAATGAAGCCGACGTGTTACAGCTCAAACATCTCGTGAATACCATGACGAGAGTCGTGGTGGGTGATGCTGACTTTACTGCCAGCGTCACCCGACGGCAGCTTTGGCGAGACTACCGTTGCATGGTCATCTCACCGTCTCGACCAAGACAAATCTGGACAATGGCTACATGGCAACACATGCTCCTCTAACTTAGACCAAAGATTGAAGCTGCGTTTGGAAAGTTTAAAGAGCATTACTTCTTGGTCGCTTCGTTTCCTAGAAGTGTGCAGGGCTACGCCCTGCACTATATCCGCACACTACTTGATTACCAGATGAAGACTAATTCGTGATTGGGGTCATTTAGCGCCTGATGATAGTAGTCACCATCGTGCTCATTTGGGTTGCGAGTATTTACAGTTATCTTTACATTGCCGCTAAGTAATTTTGCGACCGTCAGTAAAAGCATACTCATTTGCTTCTCGGTAATAAATGGGCTTTCTATAATTACTTCGTCTACTGTGTGATAGATCGCGCATAAAGACCTTATAGACGTATCTTGATCGTATAGAGTACTTTCCTTAAACATGATACTGACTCTCCTCAGTATCAGGATTAATAATATGTATTTCTTTGTTATAGTAAACCCAATCTAGATCAGTTAGCTTCTCGTGTATCAGGACCAAACTAGGTTCCAAGGTGTTCCACGACAGGTCAATGTGGCGCACCATGAATTTATTTCAGATAAAATTCCTCGAATTTCTGAGGATTTTTTATTTGCCGAATAATATGACGCGAGTCCTCAAAAAAATAAAAAGACCCTCAGTGAAGGGTGGTTTTATAGTGGCAATACATATCTTAGAAAAGGTGAGACCCCGCTAGTCGCAGCGGGGTCTCACCTTGTGAGGTGTGCTGCTTTCTAGCGGGGCGCGGCGTCAGCGCGGTGAGAAGGCATGCGTCTTGGGGTCGTAGACCTCATAGGCAGCACTCGTCGAGTTGTTCTGGTCCGTGATCTCCCCACGGAGGAGCCGCAACATCAGGTAGATTTCCGTTGGCCAGCTCTCGGGGAGAAGGATGAGTTCGACCGTGCGGTCGATGCGGGCGTCGTACTTGGTGATGTTGAACGTCCACCTGAGGCTTTCGTAGAACTCCTCTTCATCAGTGCCGAGCACGGCGAAGACTGCCTCCTGCGGCGTCTCCGTTCGCTCAGTCGACCAGGTGTTGCCGTTGTCGTCGCCGTCGATGAGGGGATAATGCACGGATTCATCATACGCTTGCTGTACGCCAAGCTCAGCTCGTCGTCCACAACCGCCATCAGGCGGTATTCCGGCCCGGTGTAGTAGGGCGGTCCATCAGTGTGATGGGTGATGTTGTCGAGCCAGATGGCGTGAACGCCGGATTGAGCAACGAGCATCTCAGCCATCTCGGCGGCGATGCCCCGAGCGGCCTGCTTGTCCTGGGTGTCCATGACATCCCTTTCGACTCGGGTGGTGCGAGCACGTGTCTCGTGCTGACAGCATTATTATAATATAAAATACATTATAGGTCAACTTACTATACTTAGCTCTTGTACGTTGCTAATTTCGTTTAGCGCTTGATAGTAATCATAATCGTGCCCATTGTAGATTACGAGTGCCGACACAGTCTTTACGCAGCGACCACGAAATTTGCGAAAACGGGCGGGACTCGATGAGCTCGTTCGGAAAATGCAAGAAGAGTCGCAATATCTTCTCGATACACACATAGCAAAGGGGCTTACTAACGCAGATCGTGCCGTACTGTCACTTGCTAGAGATGCCCTCATTAAGTCGCACAAGGAAGGTGCCCGCCAAAGTTCTCGCGGGTGGTGAGATGATCAAACCGGCCTTACAACATGGGTTACGACCCGCGTGGGAACAGAATCGAAACATTCATTTGGTCGGGTGCAAAAGATACATTCGTACGACCGGCCGAGCAGGACGCGCTCCACAAACTTATGCCACAGGCCACCCTTGTGCGTGATCCTGAAGGAGCGCATTTCCCACCTACTCACCACCCGTAATGAGTGCGGTTTTGCGCTGGTGTATTCCCGGACGGGTGGCACGCTATGGTCGTGTAAGAGTAACCAGAATTACCGCATTTACTTTGGCTACAGCATTAAAGGCATTTCGAATATAAAATAGGGCGAAGTTTATCGTTAAGCATGCTGGGCCAGACAGGAGTTTCG
>CAZPGP010000043.1:0-2818 GCA_964586395.1 uncultured Candidatus Saccharibacteria bacterium | reverse complement strand
GGACCTGCAAACTTACCAAGAAGTTTCGCTTAACTATTTAAATAGTAAAACTACCGTCGAATTGTAACAGATGAAGTCATCTGTTGTCAACGCGATTGATAATGATTTCTAGAGAATTGCAAATATGGACGGTGCCTTGTCATTCTACTTTCGCTTGATATTATATACACTGTCTTACTCGCGTATCTCTCGATGACCGGAGGTAGGGATGAGCACCCCCACGCTCAGGCAACACCGCAGGAAATGGAGGCTTGTCTGGAAGTACGAAGGCAAGCAGTCACAGCAGATCGAGCTCGATGCAGAGAGCAAGGTCTACATCGCTCTCAGCCAGATCAAGGGCGCCCTTAGCAGGTCCGCTCTCTCGACACTGCAGGCCTGGATCGTCTACCCCAAGTCACAGACCAGGGGGTGGACGCGAAACCCGTGGGACCAGATCTGGCCCAACGAAGCGGTTACGCGGTTGTCTGCGGCCTCGCGTCGCACGAAGTAGTTTTGGCCCAGGAGTCTAGCCATGCACCGCTGTAGATAGCGTTGCAGCGCCGCCTGACCGGGGCTGAGGCAAAAGACAAGCCTCGGCTACACTTGAGCGACCCTCGCGCGGGAAGTCCAGCGCGAGGGTCGCAACTCAGAACTCATCAATAGCAAACTATAATATTATGCCAGCAGGTAGGAAGAAGGTGATGATGGTCACAATGACCAGAATGGCATATTCAATCTTACGGTCAATCTGGAAGTGATCGTGACTTGCAAACAGCAGACCGAGCAGCAGTCCGATGGGGAAACCGTTCAGCGTCACGTAACCGATTTCGAGCGGCTGTGCAAATCGCAGCCAGAACGAACCCAAGAGTACATATAAAACTAGTTTGAGGAAATAGGCGCTATCGCTCTCCGATGTGGGGGTGTTTTTCTTTGCCATAATACTTATGTCTAGCATAGGCTAAGTCGCTTAAAGGCGCAATGCTTGCGGCGGCGATTACGACAGCTCGTCGTAGGCTGGAGATACATAACGTTTGATGCCCATTCTCTTCCCTATCGCCGCAATATCAATAGAAGCCAAAAAGACCGCCGACATAATAACAGTGCCAGCCGCCAAGGTCCGAGCGGTTGGCGTTTCCCCCAGGAATAGCGCGGCGAAAAATACTCCATAGACCGGTTCAAGGCTTGCAATAATACTTGCCGTCTGAGCCTTAACGCGTAACATCCCCTTTATGAATAGCGTGTGTGAACCGGCAGTGAATACGACGCCCAAGACAACAAGCCATAGCACATCGTTCATGTGATATGTAGTCTTGATGAAGTACAGGCACGGTAAAAGGACTGCTGTTGTGACGAGATTTTGATAGAAAGAAATGACTTGGCTAGGATATTTCTTAACGCACATCCTGTTCGCTATGGTAGCCACCGCAAAGAATAGGCCAGAAAGAACGCCCCACAACATACCCCGCACTACGCTATTGTCCAGGCTAATGCTAGGGATCATAAGGCTGACGCCCAATAGAGTCATGAGTGCCAGGATTACATTGCGAGGCTCAACACGCTTCTTAAACACGACGGGTTCTAAGAATGTAGTGAATATCGGAAATGTCGAGACGCCGAGTAGCCCTACAGCCACCGTCGATAGTTTGATGGAATAGAAAAGTGTTATCCAGTGTGCCGCCATCAGCAGGCCGCCAAGCGCGATTAGGGAAAAGTCCCGCTTATTCTTCAGGCGGACAAAACCTTTGGTGAAGCCCAGGGCAACGCACAGAGCAACAAACGCAAAAAACACACGCCCCAGCACGATTAGTATCGCAGGCAGGCTAACGAACTTGCCAAAAAGTCCGGTAAAGCCAAAAAGAAAAATAGCCCCGTGAACTTCCACAAGGCTTATGGTTTTTTTATTCACCGAATAAGTATAACCCGAATTAGTTCTTTTTGGCCTTTAAATCTCTGAGAATCTTAGCATATGCGACCGGGCGGGAGCCTGAAGGGTTGATTTATTGATCTGATCGTGGGATAGTGTGGTTCATCCTTCCCTACCGGAAGGTCTACTGCAGAGGAGAGCTCCTTGAAGGCGAGAATCGTAAGCATCGGCGCCAATCTCCCGGACGGGTGGGTGCTACTCACCCTCGCCGTCAAGATCCGGCCCGACACATGGGCGCCCCACACAGTGCCGGTACAGGTCCCTTCGGGCATGCGGCTGAAGCAAGGTGACGTCCTCCAGGTCGAGTACGTCGACCCAGCCGATCCCAGTCGGGGACTTCTGATAACCACGAACTGATTGACGCGCGGGCAGACCTCCTCTGCCCGTCGCTCGAGTTTGGCAGTTTCGACTGGCTGGCTCAAGCGACGGTTACTTGATATCGCGACAAACAAAATACCCCCGAGGATCTCGAGGGTATTTTGCTATCCGAACCTACGTTACATTCGAATTTCGGCGTCACAACCAGCTGGCAGAGACAGATTCTGGAGAGAATCGATAGTCTTTGGAGTCGGGTTGGTGATGTCGATAAGGCGCTTGTGGACGCGCATTTCAAAGTGCTCACCGCCCTTTTTGTAGACGTGTGGGCTCTTAACGACGGTGTACGTGCTTCGACGAGTCGGAAGCGGTACTGGGCCAGCAATGCTGGCGCCGGTGCGGAGTGCTGTATCGATAATCTGCTTTGCAGACTGGTCGATAACCTTGTGGTCGTATGCCTTCAGGCGAATACGAATACGAGGAGCAGCGTTAGCTGGAGGGGTCATAGTCCTCTATTCCTTTACTGGTGCCCCGTAACCTGTGCTCGAATCATGTCGGTTGCCCGCTCATGTCTGGCCCAGTTGTCGGGGCGATTAACTT
>CAZPGP010000042.1:1692-2951 GCA_964586395.1 uncultured Candidatus Saccharibacteria bacterium | reverse complement strand
TTGATAGATGTATATCATCCTCTGTTAGCGCTCAGGTGGGAGAGCTTTAACGGAGGATGATATTCTGTCCTCACACTGCATTACACGGCAGCGTAGCACCTTAACAACACATCGACAGAAAGGAGCCTTAAGAAAGCTTCTGTACAGAACCTAGTGGAACGAGTGAAGGAACTCACATGGAGAAATCTTCTGGAGGTCGCCGTAGCACGGCGGCTTCGCGGCGGGTTATCGCAACAGCTGCATCATTGTGGCTGATGGGTGTACCCGTTCTCACCGCGTGCAGCGCGACGGACGACGACGAAACCCAGAATGTCTACTGCGTAGACCAGCAGGGCAACGTCATCGATCCGGACTACTGCGACGACGACAACGGCTACTACTACGGCGGCTACCCCACGTACCTGTGGGTGACGTCCTCGCACCATCCGATGGGCTACCACGTACCGCGCAATCAGCGCAGTAGTGGCAGCTACTTCCAGGCCAGCAACTCGACTGCGCGGCAGAACGCCGGGCTTTCGGGCAGTGGCCGGCCGAGTACTACCGTGCGCCGCTCCGGCGGCTTCGGCTCGTCCAACCACGGCTCCGGAAACTCCGGACGTAGTGGCAGCAGCGGCGGCGGGAGCCACGGCTTCAGCGGTCACTCCTCGGGAGGCTGATATGCGATACGTCGCAGACGGCCCGACGCGGGATGGCTGGGAAGAGCTCGTTGTCCGACAAGGCCTGGTCTACTACATGACAAGGTCACCCGAAACCGGCGAGGAGTTCTCGTACTGGATGGAGTCTCAACACTTCGTCCTGACGGAATCGGAAACCGACACCATCGGCCGAGCGAACGCCGCCCTGTGGGAGGCGTACATCGAGGCAGGCGAACGTATGCTCGCCTTCGAACGTGCCTGGCACTGGGATCCGCTCAATCCGGGACAGCCCAACCCCACTCACTGGGAGCGGGACTGCTACTTCCGGAAGCTCGGTATCCCCGACTTCGCCGTCGACGCGATCTTTCGCACGTGGCAGCTCGACGAGCCTGACGGCTCGGAGTGCCTGGCCGCGGCGACCGAACACTGGCCGGACATCTACGGACGTTACGACTTCAGTGTTCAGCTGGACGCGTTCGGCAAGATTGTCGGCGTCAAACTCCTGGAGTTCAACGCCGACACGCCGACGGGCCTGGTGGAAAGCGTCATTCAATGGGACTGGTTCGAAGCGCTTCACAGGCGCGACGGCCGGGACCAGTGGAACAGTCTTCTCAAAGAGGAGAC
>CAZPGP010000042.1:0-1592 GCA_964586395.1 uncultured Candidatus Saccharibacteria bacterium | reverse complement strand
ATCTACGGCGACCTGCCGACCCTGAATGACTCGCTGCTCGCCCTCGGCAAGCTCGCGATCATCCTGGCGCTCGTCGCCATCGCCTGGACCCTCGTGAACATCCTCACGACGGCCTTCAACGACCACGAGGAGATCATCGAGCGGCGCAACGTGCCGTTCATCCTGATCCGCTGCTCCATGCTTGCGGGCCAGGTCATCGCGACACTCGCGCTGGTGTCGGTCAAGTCCGACAACACCACGCTCGACCTCAAGTGGCTGATCCTCGGGGGCCTCGGCATCATCGCCGTGTTCAACATCCTGCGGCCGGTCCTCGACAAGTTGCTGCACGGCAAGGTGCTCAGCGCCAACGTCCTCCGGGACGCCAACCTGGCCACCGCCATCGTGCAGTCGTCGTTCTACCTGGCCGTCGGCCTGATCATCGGCGGCGCCTTCACCGGTGCCGCTCCGAGCGTCAGCGTGGCCATCCGGTCGACGCTGCTGTTCACGGGTCTCGGCCTGCTGGTCCTGCTGGTCGCGTACCTGCTGGCCGGCAAGTTCTACGGCATGCGCCGTGCGGTCAAGCACGACGGCAACAGCGCCGCCGCCCTGATCCTCGGCTCCATCGTGGTCGGTCTCGGCTTCATGCTGCAGACCGCCATCGCGGGGGACTTCAACGGCTGGATCAACGGCCTCATCGGCTTCACGATCTACGCCGTCATCGGCACGGTCGTGCTCGTGGCCATCGTGCCGCTGCTCGACCGTCTGGTGCTCCGCAAGGTCAGCATCACCGGCCTGATCGACGCCAACACCTGGCAGCCGGCGGTCGTCACCTCGACCGTGATCGCGCTGGTCGCGATGGCGATGTCATCCATCGTCATCTGACGTCGCCAAGGCGAATCTGTCTGATGTGTACTTCGGTGCACTCTGTGTAATGTGGTGAATGGCTGTTCCGCTTCTTCGGGTCCCTCGCGGGAACCAAGTAAGCGGAACGGTCATCATCACTACTATGTATGCACTAATTTTCAAAGATTTGAAAACTGATGTATGAATAGTAGTGATGGACAAGTAAGTGCGAAGAGAGGAAGCGGATCGGCGCGACAGCCACGTCTTTCGTGGTGACTGTCGCGCCCCGCCTCACGAGGGTCGCCCCTCTGCTCGTTCGGCCACGAGGGCCATGATTTCCTCATCTGTCTTGAAGGGTGGAATTACCGGCAGCTTCTTCGGTAGGCAGCCGAGCGCCTCCTCGATGCGGTAGCTGCTCGCGAGTTGAGCGCGAGCAATCTGTTCTCCGGTGCTGTCGCGATGCTTGGACAGCTCCTGTTCGGCGTCGCTGAAGATGTGCTTGTTGATGATCACCATCGCGGTGACCTGGCCGGCGAAACAGATCAGGAGGAGGCAGTCGGTAGCCATAGCGGCCATAGCCACGAGACGTCCGGGGATGGTCACGGGGGAAATGTCCCCGTATCCGACGGTAAACCCAGTCACCCAGGCCCACCATGTCGAGTCGCCGAACGAGCGGTGCTCCAACCACATGAACAGCAGTACGTAGAGAACATTGGTGCAGACGCCGATGATCACCAGCCATAGTAGCCGGTTCAGCATGTACAGCACCA
>CAZPGP010000041.1:0-3094 GCA_964586395.1 uncultured Candidatus Saccharibacteria bacterium | reverse complement strand
TTAAGTAATTGACTACTTTTTGCACCACCAGCAATAAGTTCCACGATACGCGCATACTCATCATCGGCACTATTTTTAATCGTCACTGTCAAACGATCTTCTGGTAGCACACCTGCAATAATCTCCGCCCATTCTATTATCGTCACGGTAGCCGGGTCATTTACCGTCTCATGAAGTTCACTCGCCATAATTCCCGCATCTTGCAAACGGTAGAAGTCGTAGTGAGATAAATGCAGTCCTTTAGGGGTATCGTACACACGGCTAATCGTGAAGCTAGGGCTCTGGATGTCTTCATCAATTTCCATACCACTCGCAATACCCTTCGTGAGCGTTGTTTTACCTGCACCCACATCACCAACAAGTTCGATTACTTCGCCACCCTTTAAAAGAGCGCCTAGCCTAGCGCCAAAGGTTTTCATTTCATGCTCTGCATGCACCTCTATAATCATATTGGGTATTATACCATCAAATACGACCTACATAATCTTGCCTTACAATGAAGCAGCCCCGACGCTGGCCAGACATAGTCTGGTTGCGTCGGGGCACTTCGGGAGCACTTATTGAATTGTGATGCCGCTACCGCCAGGTACCAGCCGACAGGATCTTGTCTTCATCGGATTGCCAGCGGTTGTTACCGCTTGTATCCGAGACGAAGATGCTGCCGTCAGTCGCCTCCCAGAATCGGGCGGTTTCGCGAGGGACACCGGCGGCGCACAGTTCGGCCTCGTAGTACTTGGCCGGCTTACCTCCGATCTTGCGTGTCCCCTTGGAGACGATCGGCCCGAACGTGGAAGCGTCTTGACCGGTGCTGCACTCGGGCAGATCCCAGGACTTCCAGCCCAGGTCGCCGCCCACCTCGTTGGGACGGTAGACGGAGAACGCCGGACAGGCGGTCTTGTCGACACACGCAACGTCGTACGCGCTGGGGCCTTCTCCGTGGAGACCCTGTACCTGTTGATCGCTCTTCAGGTACAGGGTCATGTCACCGAAGAACTCGTGCGGCGTGCCGGTCGGCGCAGCCACAAGTGGTGTTGCCTTCAGGTACTCACGGATCCCGTTCGTGACCGACTCCTGGACGTAGCCAGTTTTAGTCAGTGCATTGTGCCAGCACTCTCCGAGTTTCACCTCGACAGTGAATCCCACCGTGGAGTCGAACAGAGTCGCCCGACCACGCGAGTAGCATTTGAACTCGAAGCGGCCGTCGCCCACTCCCTTGTTGGTGAATTCGGCCGAAGCCGAATCGACTCCCACGACCATATCGCTATGCGTGGGCGTCGTCATCGACTCGAAGAGCAACTGCGTCATCACTGACACATTGCCCGCGATGGCGCGCACCGGCACCTTCTTCGGGAACGGCTGCAGACTCTTGAACTCGTCAGAGTCCATGGCGAGCCCCTTGATTGCCAGATTCGCCAGGCACTCGTCTTTGGTCATCGCAAGGCCGTTAAGCGGCCCGGCAATGCTGCCGACAATACCCTGACACACCGACGTCGCAAGACTCACTCCCGCGTTGCCCCACTGGCTTCCCAGATGAGGCGTTCCGAGGGTGATGACGAGTCCGAGCTCGTCGGCCACCTTGCGTCCATCAATGGTCTGGTTGGCGGCGTACCGCGTCGCCAGTCCACCCATGGAGTGACCGATGACGACGACTTTTCCTCGGCCGTGATTGGCACGAGAAGCCTGCGCCAGGCAGTCGATCGTCTTGGCCAGCTTGGGGCCGATGTTCTGGTTGGTGACCCACTCGAAGTGGTCGATTTCGTAGCTGAAAGCCTCGACAGGAGTAACGCCATCAACTTTCTCGATAGCCGCCCTCATCGAGGTCTCTCCACCCTCATCCCACATCTTGGGATTCGAGTTGAAACCGTGGACCATTAGTACCGGCACTTTCGTGCCGAACCCAGTCTCACAACGTACGTCGCTCGCAGCCGCCGGCTGGATGCCGATGAGCAGTCCGAGAAGCATCATGACCGCCAAAATCGCGGCCTTAACACTCTCTACATGTCGCTTCTTCAACGGTCTCACTTATCCCTTCGTAGTCGCACAGATCAGCCACTGGCCGTTCATGTACACCATGACCAAGACGAAGTTCGTCCGTTTGGTCTTCTGCATAACCGTCGCATCCACAGTGCCGTATCCGTCCGCATCAATGCGGAACGTGCCCGGGTGGACGGTCAGCGTCGCACCGTCAGGCATGACTTTCGTCGGCCGCCACGAGCTCTCGTCCGTCACCACGAGCACCTTCTTCTGCGCTTCCTTGTCACGACTGGTGAGCGCCGACTCAATCATGTCGGCGTTGGCCTGCGTGAACTCCGAAGTCGCTGGCGGCTCGTAAGGCCGAGCCGATGGACTGACATCATCTTTCGCATTACTACGAAGGACCAGTCCCACGACTACAGCCGCGACAAGGATTGCTGCAACCACTATTCCGATCTTTTTTCGCATGAGAGTGAACCCACCTTCTCATCTCACATCTTTACGATCCCCAGTAGTGCTCTACCGAAGATTGTGCATATTTTAACATTATTTTGTACTTTTTACAACTATGCTACTATATTGACATGAAGCCTACACAAATAAAAAACCGTAAGATTTCTAAAAAACAAATGGCGTGGTTAGGCATTGCCGCTCTTATAGTAGCGCTTGCAGGCTGGTGGACTTATACCAACCTTATGCCAAAGCCGCTCGGAAATGAACTCGAGTATCTTGGCAAAAAGGGGTACGGCTGCGTGTTAGTTTGCGACTCAAATCCAACGAATATCTATTACTACGGCACCTCTCTTACTCCAAACGAGGTAGCCGCCTACTTCAAGTCTGCAAAGATTGAAAACGGCGAAAGACTAAACTCCCATGAAGATGCCTCTATACCTATTACTTTTTCGCTAAAATCTCCAAAAAATAACATTTTCTATATCACATACCATACAGACAGTACTATCGCCGCCGAGGAAAGAGGCACACCCAAAACTCATCAACCCCACGTCATTGAAATCTTAGATAGCCAGTATCAAGCAGCTAAAGACTCACTCTAAAGCAGTCGCTAATATTGACATGAGATCTGCACAAATAAGAAACCGTAAGATTTCTAAAAAACAAA
>CAZPGP010000040.1:1258-3124 GCA_964586395.1 uncultured Candidatus Saccharibacteria bacterium | reverse complement strand
TCGTTATAGGTAATCGCTGCGCCGGTAGTGAAGGCATTGTTATTCCAGATTATGCCAGAGTTGCCGTTATATGGATCTGAATTTGATAGTGAACATGGGCCATAGTTGTACTGCCCTTGCAAGAAGCGGTTACCAGCTACATCAATAGTAACCCCGGACCCATTGAGCGCATCAAGCGCATACAGCGTGTAGTTACCGCCGGCCAGATAGTTATTGTAGATGTTAAAGCGAGAGTTGGCGCCGGGCGAGTCTGCGATAAAAATAGCCGCGTTGCCAAAGCCACCCCCAACCGGGCGCGCATCTATGGTGTTGTGCGACAGTGTCACGTTCGCAACGCTGCCTGGGTCGTAGAATTGCACTCCATCCAAGTGGTCGCCGTCGTAGTAGCAAGTCTTGTTAATAAGACTGTCTTGAATAGTTATAGTGCCACCTCCGTTAATGGCGATAAGATCCGCGCCATTATGATGAGCATGCACTCGCGTAAGCGTGAAGTCATCGCCATTAACCAGTCGATCACCGCCGTTACTTGATGACGGGCAAGAATCGCCGCCTATATCAACATCCCGTAGTGTGAACCCGCGGTGGCCGTTAGCAACAACACGGCCCTTGATCCGCGAGTTGGTAACCGTCACATTATTGTGGTTAAGCACTAAATCACCATCAATCAGCATGCCATTAATTGTCTGTCCAGCTGAGGTGGTACTAAAACTGCCGCCAGCTGAAGCTAGGCTCACTCCGGCAGGCACGCCAGTACAAGATTCATCAGGAAAAGCAGGATAGGCCGGACAGCTTTGCGTACCGCTGCTTGGTGGCGGGGTAGTAGTGTCACCGCCCCCTGTGCTGCCGCCGCCGCCAGCCGGTGGATTGTTGGTGCCGCCTGTTGTGCCACTAGGTTTAGGTGTATTTGGCTGAGACTTTTGCCGTTCTTCAACCTTTTTCTGTTCATCAGCCTTCTTTTGCTCTTCTGGTGTTTTTGGAGCATCCGAAGGAGTTTGTGGTTGCGTAGATTGCGGATTGTTGGCCTTCGGCGTCTGGCAGCTGCTGCCGGTACAGTTAGCTTGAGGTTGACTCTTTTTTGGCTGGAGCAGGATTACAAGCCCAATACCACCAGCTACAACAATAATAATTACAAGCAGACGGACCCAAAGTGGACGAAAGAATTGGCGGAGAGCAGAAATAGGCATTGTATTTGTATTTGTATTGGTCGTTTGTATTACTGCTTAGTGTAGCCATAAGCGACAGATAGGTAAAGCCATATTTGATATGATAGAGCTTGTTATACTGGACTTTGATGAGCAATATGAAGAATAAGTTAGCGTCTGACAGACTTCTTATTCGAGGGAGTATTGCCCTATTTGTGGTCAATATTTGCATAGCGTACCTCTTCTATCCTCATTGGGTTACATTTAGTCACCTCGCCGTTCAGGCGTACTCGCTACCTTTCTTTTTATTTGCAATGGCAGTCACCATATTTTTACTGTGCCATACAGGCAGAAGATTACGAGCACAAGAACTCCATGTAGCTGGTATCGCAATGTACCTGAGTGCGATCTGTGTCGGGCTGGTCGTGTTGGTGCCGTATAGGGGAGGCGCTACACAGATAGCGTTGCATAATTTTGCGGCGTTGCTTTTTGTTCTGTTTGCGGCAGGCGCTCTTGCTTGGCTTGCGCAAAGGCTGCAAGATAGGCTGCTTGGTATATCTGCCGCTCTGCAGGTAGGCGCGTGCATGTTGGAGCTAGTCCTACTGGCAAGGTTTGAGCAGCATCCCGTTGACCAATGGGTTTGGGTGGCGCTTCAGCTTTTCGTCACTCTCCTTTTGATGCTGTCTTTTGTGAGGATATTCTCAAGATTAGAAAAACTTAAAAC
>CAZPGP010000040.1:0-1158 GCA_964586395.1 uncultured Candidatus Saccharibacteria bacterium | reverse complement strand
TCCCGACTCACAGGAGGAACCTGTGTCCCGATACTCATGGCTGAGAGGCGCACTTGCGCTGATCGGCTTCGCGCTCGGTCTGGCGTTGGTGCCGGGTGGAACGGCAAGTGCCGCAGTACAGCAGCCGGAATGTCCGCCGGTACTGATGGCGAAGTGCTCGTTCGACCCCGCCGCCTACGTCCTGAACGACCCGAACGACCCGACGAACTACAGCAACAGCGACCTGGCCGACCGGCCAGCCGATGGCACGAAGATCAAGGGCGTGACAGTCCACGACATCGAAGGGAGCTGCGAGGAAGCCGTCGACCTGTTCAAGGACCCGACGAGCTTCACCTCGGCGACCTACGTGATCTGCGCGGACGGCCGAGTCATCCAGATGGTGCGTCTCAAGAACATCGCCTGGACGGCCGGCAACTGGTGGCACAACTCGCACTTCGTGCAGATCGAGCACGCGGGTCACGCCACCAGCCCGACCGAGTACACGCCCCAGATGTACGCATCCAGCGTCATCCTGGTGAAGTGGCTCAGCCAGAAGTTCAACTTCCCGCTGGACCGCGCGCACGTGCACGGTCACGACAACGTCCCGGGGACGCGTGGCTCGAACATCGCCGCGCAGCATGTCGACCCCGGTCCGTTCTGGAACTGGCAGAACTACATGGCGATGCTCGGCGCGCCGGTCCTGCCCAACGGCAATCCGCTCACCAGCTCGATGATCACCATCGCGCCGGTCTGGCCACTCAGCCGCGAGGTCGTCACCGGATGCACGGTGTCCAACAGGACTCCGCCGCCGTGCGTCCCCACGGGCGGTCCGTACTCGACCAACTTCGTGTACCTGCGGACCCAGCCGAACGCTCAGGCTCCGCTGATCACCGATGCGGTGACCGGTCCCGGTTCGACCGAGATCGAGAACCGCTCGGCGCGCGCTTTCTACGGCAACACCTTCGTGGTGGCTGACCGGCGCGTGGACTCGAAGGGGATCTGGTACAAGATCTGGTTCAGCGGACAGGGTGCGTGGCTCCACAGCCCGTACGCTGCGCCCACGGCCTTCCCGGCCAAGGGTCAGTGCGCCAAGCCCAAGGGTTCGACGCCAGTGGCTGTCTACGGTCGTCCGCTGCCGGAGGTCTCCGAGTGGCCGACCAACTTCACGCCGCCGCCCGG
>CAZPGP010000039.1:0-3279 GCA_964586395.1 uncultured Candidatus Saccharibacteria bacterium | reverse complement strand
AATCGGTGAACGAATTGGCATACTCGTTATTTGGATACTCTATATCTTTATGTCGGTAAATATACTTTTTCCTTACTGTCTACTACTCTCAAGAATCGGCGCCGACATTATTACGTCAGCACAGGGAATATTCATGAATATTGGCGCATTCATCCTTTTTGCAGCAGTAGTCCACATACATGTCATTTTTCTACGACTCTTTCTTTTACGTCCACGAGTATTCGGAGGAAGGGCAGCTATCGAAAATGCCGCCTTCTATAATCAATAGTATCAACACCTCTTATAAGGGAAACCTGCCACTATCTTATAAAGATCGTAGCTCTTCTAAAAAGTTATGTCGCCTGTAGTATGGCGAGCTCTACTCTTAAAAGTAAAACACCGGCAGGTCACGAGATAATCTCGCAACCTGCCGGTTCGCACGCCGCTACTCTACGCGGCTATGCGGGGATGACGGGTAGCTGCTTCGCCACCCTGGCCGGGTCCATCTCTTCATGGAGCACGCCCAGGCTGACATGCAGCGACTCTTCGCCGTCCGTCAGCGCGTAGTGCGACCATCCTCGCGGGACGAACAGAACGTCGCCCGCCTTGACGGTCAGCTCATACGCAGCCTTGTTGCGTGGCGCCACCTCTTCGGTGCGGCCGTCCTCCTGGACCCAACTGATGTTGTCGATGTCGTAGGGGTCGGCCGTCTTCGGATTGAAGAACAGCCACGTCTTGGAACCGTGGACCTGCACAGCGAACACGCTGTCCGAATCGCCGTGCAGGGGAAACCCCTGGCTGTTCGGAGGTGTGAGGTAGGCACTGGCGGTGGCCGGAATGCCCGTGGCATCGGCCACCTGCTGGCAGACCTCCCGCAGGTCCTTCATGTAGCTGTGGAGCAGACGACACATGATCGTCGCTCCGTCGTCGAACAGTCGCTCGACGTCTCGGTCCGTGTCGTACTCGTCGAACCTGAGCTCTCGCTGGCCGCGGATGACGGCCAGCTTCTTGTAGCCGGGGTTGAACTCGCCGCGCCGGATGTCGTGGTTCATCACCAGATCTCCGACGTCCCTTCGTACGAACATGTCGCACGGCGGGTACCCACCTTCGAGCAGCTCAGGCACCGTTTCTCCGAACGGTACCGTCGCACGGCGAGCAATCCAATCCAGGGTTGCCTGCTTCATACCTCTCCCTTGTTCAGTCGAAGGCCACGAGGCCTCCGGTTGAGTTCTGGCTACACGGCCAGAAAGTGATCCTCGTTGCCCGAAGGCTGCGTAGTGCCGTCGCCGACATCGACCGGATGATCGATGATCTGCTGAGACATCGTGCAGATGCTCACATGCCGGGACGAACCGCTCACACCTCGCGGTGCATGCAGCCAGCCTGCTGGGACGAACAGAACGTCGCCAGGGCCGAGGACGATGTCGTACATGGCGTGAGTCGGAGTTACAGACAGAGTCTGCTCTTCCGTGAGCCCGTTGCCGTAACTACGGGCATACCATTCCTCGATAACCTCCTCGAGCGAGTCGACGATCGGGCGCTGGATAACCCAACGCTTATAGCCGCCCGTCTGAACCGCGAAAACCGGGTACATGTCCCAGTGCGGCTTGAGGGAGACGATCTCCTTGGGCGACTCTAGGGCAACACCGTGGACAGACGGCCATCCGCCTTTTTCCATCAGTGCGACAGCGACGTCCCGGACCAAGCCGGGGAGGCGCTGTACACCACGATAGGTCACCGTGGCGTCCGTGAGCCCGCGATGCTGCGCGACAAACTCCCGCGTGTACTCGGCGGGGTTACCCACCAGTATTTGATCGCGGAAAATGCCGCAGCGGACCACGAGCTTCGGTTCGGCGAGGATGCGCCGTACGCAGTCCTCACCGAAGAATTCTTCCGGTCGAGGGATGACCCCTCGCAGAACAGCCGGCTTCGCTTCGTCGAACGGCAGCTTACCCAGCCGCGTCAGTTCGTCGATACGAAGGCCGGATATGGTTATACCCATACCACCGGTTCCTTAGTTGAAGACGGCGACTCCGCCCGGCACCTATACGGTGCCAAGCGGAGTCGCCTGCTGGCCAGCCTAGGCGGACGGCTGGAAGGTGCCGAACTCGCCGTTCACGAGACCGTCCGCGAACGCGAACATCTCGTCGCCGTTGAAGTGCAGCACCGGGCTGTCCGGGTTGGTGCTGTCGCGAAGCGACAGCCCTCCCAGGTTGTTGCGAACCGCTTCGACGCAGCCCGCGTTCAGCAGGGTGTTGGACTTCTGGGCCTTGGCCCATGTGCCGATGATCTCGACACCGTCCTTACTCTCCGCACTCATGCCGTGCTCTCCCTACGCTAGTTCCAGTCGGTGCGATTGCACCAAAAGAAATTCTATTTAAAGTGAAGGATGCTGTCAATATCTTTTTTCACTCAGTAACGAAAGTAATGCATAACAACTCACCGATATTTAAGAGAGCTGAAGTTTTTCTCAAAGAGAAGAAGTGGTGTATAGTCAGCAGCTGTTAATCCTAATTCTTCTTTAGTTTCTCGCACTACAGCATCATCAAAGTTCTCGCCAGGCTCTAATTTAGCTACAGCAGCCGCACCCCATACACCTGGATCTTGTGCCTTATGGTGTGCTCGTTCTGCGAGCAATACTTCATAATCTTCATTAACTATCCAGAGTACGGCGACCTTTATCATACAGATAATTGTAGCGAAATAAACAAAGAGACCCGGAAGATAAATTCTGGGACTCTTATATATCTGTCATTTCAATTTGATAAACCATGCGACAACACAGGTCGAAACCTTACTGCGCTACTCAGAGTGGCTTAACCAAGAGTTACAACCCTACTTATCGTGATCGTGTTTTCCAAATGCTCCCGGACCAGCGTGGAATAAACCGATAGCGAGGACGCCCAAAGCACCCGCGATCCAGGCGGCTATAGGATAACTAGCCGCATTCGACCAATATAACCACAGCGGCGTTGTTGCTATAGCTATCCATCCAGCTATGAGATTAGGAATAGGCTCGTTGCCTAGCATTGAAGGATAGTTTTGTTTAGTAATACCTCGCATAAAGTGAGGTATGCCATTTCCGAACCAGACACCTGCTAGGAAACTAAGGATAATAGTTGTAATCATGAGTCAAGTATAGCAGCGTCAGACACCAACGAGAAGTCGACGTCTATTTAGTGAGGTTAGCGTAAAACAAAAGAGCCCCGGACAAACAAATCGTCGGGCTCTTCATATCTGAAATAAATTCTTGGTGATCTCACCGGGAATCGAACCCGGATTGCCAGGATGAGAACCTGG
>CAZPGP010000038.1:0-3503 GCA_964586395.1 uncultured Candidatus Saccharibacteria bacterium | reverse complement strand
GTCCACAGCTCGGCCTAATGCTCGCATGGATGGTAGTAATTTACTTCATCGCCTTCCGCGTATTCCGGTGGGAGTAGACAATCCTTACGCGACGTTCATTCTCTCGAATAGGTTTCTCCTGGTCGGCTTTAATCTGAGTTTCCAATGCCTCGACCTCTTTTTTGGTTAACTGAGGATCTGTCATATAGATAAGTATACAACGGTAGGCTTATTGTTGTAGTTGCTGCCAGAATATGCGATAATGTAGGAAACCACTAACATAAACACTATGCCCGCAGAAATCCCTGAGACCCTTAAACCAGAACAGCCACATGACGACTGGCAGCAGCTTGCTCGTGACGCCGTCGAACGGCAAGGCCATTGGGATCTTGAACACCCAGGAGTCGCCACTCTCTATGAGAACTATGTTATCCCGCAGTTACAACAACGACAACTTGGACATCTCGCCCTCAGTAAAGAAGATAAAGCCGGTGGGCGTTTCTTGGATAAATATGGCAGTGTCGATAAGCAGGAAGTTGATCGAGTGGTCAGCCACATACGCGGCAATGGTGAAACGATGCCTGATAAAACTGGTGATAGAATTGTGGCGTATCTCAACTTCATGGCGGACACGGTTAACGATGGCATTCTGACTGGTGATTCCGAAAGCATTCGCCGCCAGATTGATGCCCATGTGATTAAAGCTGAAGATGTGCCCGAAAGCTACTTTGCCCTGCAGCGCCGGATTGCCCGCGAACTAGGCCACGGTGACATCGAGGTGACGGCCGGCATGCATCGTCAGCTCATAGAAGCTGCTCAAGCTGATCAGCGCGGTAGCCTAGACAAATGGGTCGAATATCTTGGTGGTGACGACGGCAGCTATCCCGACTGGTTCAAGCGCTACACCTGGGATTCGGTGCTCAAGCTCGGCGCTTACGACAAAGAAAAAGGCAAGTTCGATAAACGCGACGAACATACGGTTGCGCCATACCCTGAGCTTAACCGTGAAGCACTAGCGTATGCCTATGATACTGTCAGGAAGTTCCATGTTCTGAACGAATCAGTCGATGATGTCAAGCTCAAACAAATCCTCAAAGAAGGTAGTTTTGGCCGACTCTATGCCTATGCTGTTACAGAAGTTACGCCAGATGATCTTGAGCTTCGCAATGATATACGTGGTTCATGGACGCAATTTCATCAAACAACTGATCCACGCATCGCGCGTCGGCTGAGCGGTTCGCTGCAAGGCCATGGTACCGGCTGGTGTACGGCTGGCGAAAGCACTGCCGAGACTCAGCTTAAAGGCGGTGATTTTTATGTGTACTACACGCGTGACGAAGATGGTAAAGATACCATACCACGCGTTGCGATCCGCATGCAGTCGGGTGAAGTGGCTGAGGTGCGAGGAGTATTACCGAGGCAAGAGCTTGAGCTTGTTCTCGCTGATATCGCGAGTGACAAACTACAAGATCTGCCTGGTGGCGAGAAATATATTCAGCGTGCCGCAGACATGAAACGCCTCACCGCTATAGATAAGTTGCTCTCTAAAGATCCACATGCTGAACTCTCCGCAGACGACGTGGCGTTTCTGTATGAACTAAACCATACAATTGAGGGCTTTGGCTATAGGGACGACCCACGCGTGCAAGAGCTCCAGCTCAAAGCTGCAAATAGGCGCACTGCCGAGCTTTTAGGCCAGATTGATGTTACTGCCGAAATAACCAACCGTATGCAGAGTCATATTCGCATCCGCAATCTTGTAGATCGAGCAAGTCACGACGAACATCCTGAATTCTCAGATGATGACCTCTCATTTATCTACGAGCTTGATGGGCCGATTCAAACGCTTGATCCGAAGGATCATGAACTTTTCAGGATGATAGTGGGTTGGCATAGCAGGCATAGCGGACGAGATCGTGAGCGCCTACTTGAACTAATACCAGCTGCTCTTGAGCGGCGATACCAAACGTCACATGAAGCCTATGAAGCAACAGTCGCAAGCCTCGGTATTGAAGCAGCCAACCCAGAAACACTCCAGCGTGAATTCGCAACCAAACTCGCAACCTGGCAAGAACAAGGCGTGTATCAATATATGCTTGAGCAACTGGTTAAGCGTGATATGCAATTTAGCCTTGTCATGACACCGAATATCCTCGCATCGCCAGACCAAGTTGTGGAGGCTGCTAAGAACTTTCGTCAAGGACATCCGGGTACGCTATACATTGAGCATGAATTTTACAGTCTGTATGACGCCACCGAACTTTCAGGTGTTCCAGAGCAAGGTGTCTCCGTACGCTTCAGCCTCATGCCGAGCAAAAATACTCAGGAAATCGGCAGCGCGCTAGTCGAAGAGCAACGCCACCGACTGCGGCTGCTACAGGATAGCCTGCCCTCGCTCTCTATCCATGTCCCGAGCGTCCTTGAAGCTATTTCTTACTGGCAATTCCTGCGAATACGGGGCGATACCCTATATGGTGATAGCATCTTCGATAAGACGGTTGTTAACCATTTTGATCTTGCAACGAAGCACCTTAACTCTTGGTCGGGCCTGCCGAGGTCGTACGTGAACTCCCTCGGCAGGCCGGCCTTGGACGGCTCGCCCCCTGACTATGTCATTGGCGCTCGGGTCTCGGTGGGGTAAAAACTTGAGTTTTGCCCTCTTTTCTCTCCCTTGCTATACTGTAGACGAAGCCAAGCTAATTTTTCTTCTATTTCAACTTCGCTAGTGAGCAAGTTCAAAGCTATCGTTCTCAAACACATACCGAATATGCTGGAGTATAAACCAAGCGCTCTTGATACTGCTAGCGGCTAGTTTGTAGATCTTAACGTCAATCTCGCCACATTTCGGACACGTAACGCCATCCGCCCCATGGGGTTTTAAGGAGGAAATTTTGGCACAGTTCTTCATTACCCAACTTTTGATAAAATTGGATGAGATTGAACCTTCCCACACCTCTGGTGTAGCAGGGGTGAGCGGTAATGCCAAGTGTATAATTGCCAGTGTTTATGTTATAACGTAAACATGGCAGAACAACGCACAGATGTGGCAAAAACAGTCCTTACACCGGTGCAGTCGGCGGATGTTATCCGCTATTACGATACTGCAGCAAACAGATTCGCCTATGACAATGGGTGGAAGCCTAAAATTGCTCTTGGTCGTGTAGCTGTTAATACGACGCAACCACGACACAGCATCATTCCTAACGAGGAAAAGCCTGAGCGTGCATTTACGGAGCCGGCGCTTACTCCGCAGGAGATGTCGGAAGGGCTTGAGCACCTTATGAAAGGTGTAGAACCAGAACCGTCCCGACAGTCTACAGGTGAATGGCCGATTGATCCAACTGACGAACAATGGAAACGCATCGAGAAACTGAAAGAAACACATGACCCTATCACTGCATACGAAATGGTAATGGGCATCTGGGCTCACTAATAAACAAAAATCTCACCATAACAGGTGAGATTTTTTAGAAGCAAAATATGGTGGGGGTGGTTGGGATTGAACCGACGACCAACAGGTTATG
>CAZPGP010000037.1:0-3708 GCA_964586395.1 uncultured Candidatus Saccharibacteria bacterium | reverse complement strand
GCGAGTTTACCTTCGTCGCTTCGCGCTTTGATAGCCGCGAGCATCCAGTCGGCTAGCTGCGCCATATGTTCCTCTGTTAGGCCGCGGGTGGTCAACGCTGGTGTGCCCAGACGGATGCCGCTGGGACGGAACGGAGGAAGCGGGTCATCTGGAATGACGTTCTTGTTGAGGTTTAAGCCGATTGCATCCATCGCTTTCTCGGCTTCACCGCCGTGGATGCCGAAACTTGTCTGTACGTCGGCCACAACCATATGGTTATCAGTTCCGTTGGTGATAAGTTTGAAGCCACGCTTCATCAGCTCGTCAGCCAAGACCTTGGAATTCTTCAGGACTTGCTGAGCATATGCCTGAAATTCAGGAGTATCGGCTTCGGCAAAAGCCACAGCTTTGGCCGCAATGACATGCATATGCGGACCGCCCTGGACACCAGGAAAGACCGTTCGGTCAACCAATGTTGGTAGGTTTTCGATGGTTTTCTCTGGAGCTTTTAGCGGATTTCCTACCGTACCCTTGGTCAGAATCATACCGCCACGCGGACCGCGCAGTGTCTTGTGCGTAGTGGTTGTCACCATGTGGAAACCATAGTCGAATGGATTTTTCAGCGCCTTACCGGCGATCAGTCCGGCCAGGTGAGCCATGTCCATGATAGCAACGGCACCAACTTCATCGGCAATATCAGCGAACTTCTGGTAGTCTAGCTCGCGCGGGAAGCTACTGAATCCAGCCAGAATCATCTTTGGCTTGTGCTCCAGCGCCAAGTCGCGTAGCTGGTTGTAATCGATCTCGCCGGTTTCGACGTCCTTCATGCCATAGCGCACAAAGTTGAATAGCTTGGCCAGCACCGTGCCGGGGCGGCCATGCGTCAGGTGACCACCGTGGCTCAGCTCCATACCGAGAATCGTATCGCCCGGCTCCATCCAGGAGTGGTACGCAGCCTCGTTAGCCTGTGCACCGCTCAGTGGCTGGACGTTCGCGTGGTCGGCACCAAACAATTTCTTGGCGCGCGCGATCGCAAGTTCCTCGATAAGGTCGGTGTTCTCTTGGCCGCCGTAGTAGCGTCGGTGGGGGAAGCCCTCAGAATATTTATTCGTAAACACGCTGCCCATCGCTGTCAGCACATCGCGGCTGACATAGTTCTCTGATGGAATTAGTTCGAGACCATCGCGCTGGCGCTCTTCTTCGGCTCGTATAAGCTTTGCAACATCCGTATCTTTCATCGGTATCTCCTGATAAGTTTATGAATTCAGATTAGTGGTCGGCGTTGCTATAACATAAGTTCAGTATATCATCTGTGCGGCGTGGGTCGGCCCAGGAGTTCACCTCCCAGGCCGACGCCACAGTTCTCAGTACACGACGCGAGTGCCGTGCGTCACGAACAGCGACACGGTGACCGGCGAGTTGGGGACGTTCCGCCGGTACGGCTGGTTCTGTTGGATCATGTGCGTTCCGGTCGATCTGCGAACGCCCGAAGCGGCGCTGCCACTCGGGCCGGCCGTAGCCTTGCGGGTGCGGCGCGCCTTGGCCGAGCTCGATCCGTAGGTCAGAACCAGCTTGACGCCGGCGTCGGAGCAAGCTGTCTCCTCCTTGACTCTGAGGATGGCAAACCAAGACCCTTCGATCAGCGGCATCGTGCCGTTGTCGTCGGGCATGCCGAACACCTTGACGTTGCAGTTCAGCCCGGTCAGATCCACCGTGTGTACACGATGATGCGGACCGAGCCTGCGCTGACGCTGGGGCATGAAGCCCTCCGTTTCCTCATGACTGAACAACTAGCAAATAATAACATAAACATTAATAATTACAATGTATGCAAAAACTCTTGATTTTATCTCATCCGTGATATACTAAACCTGTTATGGAAGCAAGTTACAAGGAAAAAATCGGTAAACTTATTCAGAAAAACCGCCAAGATCGCGGTTTGACTCAATCTGAAATGGCAAAGGCGCTCGGCACTAGCCAGAGCGCAGTTAATCGCATCGAAAACGGTGGCCAGAACCTCAGTATGGAAATGCTGGCGCGTATTAGCGACGTTCTCAATAGTGAGATCGTCTCACTTAACAAGCCCGGCACACTCAACTTCCGCATCGAGGGCGGTCGTAAACTCCGTGGCACCGTCGCAGTCAAAACTTCTAAGAACGCAGCCGTCGCCCTGATGTGTGCGGCGCTGTTAAACAAAGGCAAAACAACCCTCAAGCGCATGCCGCGCATCGAAGAAGTTAACCGCCTCATCGAAGTCCTTAATAGTATTGGCGTCCAAACTCGCTGGCTCAATGAACAGAACGACCTCGAGATCAAGCCACCCGCCAAACTGAAGATGGACGAAATCAACGCCGAAGCTGGCCGCAAAACCCGCAGCGTTATCATGTTCATGGCGCCACTGATGCACATGATGAAGGAATTCCAGATTCCGTATGCTGGCGGCTGTGAACTTGGTGAGCGAACCATTCGCCCGCACCTGTTCGCCATGGAAGAACTCGGCTTGAACGTCGAAACTCACGCTGGCTGGTACACCTGTACCGTCAAGCTCAAGACCGCCGACAAGATTGTCATGTACGAAAGTGGCGACACCGCTACCGAGAACGCCATCATGGCTGCCGCTCGTGTCCCGGCTACTACCGTTATCAAGATGGCCAGCTCCAACTATATGGTCCAAGATGTCTGTTTCTACCTTGAGAAGCTCGGCGTAAAGATCGAAGGCATCGGCACCTCGACCCTGAAAATCCATGGCGTAAAGGACATCAACAAGAATGTCACCTACAGCCCAGCCGAAGACCCTATCGAGGCCATGACATTCCTGAGTATCGCTGCGACAACTAACTCGCCAATCACTATCACCCGCTGCCCAATCGACTTCCTCGATCTTGAGCTGCTGAAGCTCGAGAAGATGGGCATGTACTTCACCGTCGGCCCAGAATACAAGGCAGACAACGGCCGCACCACCCTCGTAGACATCAAGTGTCACGAGTCATCAGGGCTTGTCGCGCTTGAGGATAAGATTGAAGCTCACCCTTACCCGGGCATGAACATCGACAACCTGCCATACTTTGTACCGATTGCCGCCTCAGCCGAAGGTCGCACCTTAATCCACGACTGGATTTACGAAAACCGAGCCATCTACTACACCGAGCTAAACAAGCTGAATGCCAACGTCCAACTTGCCGATGTGCACCGTGCCTACGTCACAGGTCCAACCAAATGGAAAGCCTCTGAGGTCATCTGCCCACCGGCTCTGCGCCCTGCAGTTCTAGTACTGATCGGCATGTTAGCCGCGCCAGGAACCTCGACGCTCCGCAACGTCTACAGCATTAGCCGTGGATACGAAGACCTCGCTTCTCGCCTGAACGAACTTGGCGCCAGCATCGAAGTCTTCCGCGAAATCTAGTTTCGACTCGCCTCGACCAGGGCGCGGAGCTCTGCGCCCCACACGTCGAATTCACTTCCCGGGCACGCAGTCTGCACAATCGCACCGTGCCCCAGAATCTTTGCAGATTCAACTTGGGGATAGTTGCCAGCAATCAACTCAGCCGCCGACTCCAATGCCGGGCCACTTGGCTGACCGCCATTTTCAAAGCTTCCGTCAAAGCACACCGCAATACTGCGGGTGTTAATGTCCCAGTTTCCAGCCTGCCAGCCGATCGCTTCATCTGGCAGCAAATGCTCTCTTGAACCATCCGCCCGAACCAACCAGTGGTAGCCATAGAATACTTG
>CAZPGP010000036.1:0-4008 GCA_964586395.1 uncultured Candidatus Saccharibacteria bacterium | reverse complement strand
CCCCCACCGTTTCAAACGTTGGACTGCTACGGCCTAGAAAAGTGCTAAACCGTGACCGCTTCAAACGTTAGACTGCTACGGCCTAGAAAAGTGCTCAACCGTGACCGCTTCAAACGTTAGCGCAATGATAAAATCAATTATCATTTTTGCATAACATAGGTTCCCACACTATTAATTTTTCGTTGTGTTGAAACGAATCCGAATAATGTGCCGCGTTAAATTAAAGAGCGAAATGATGAATCATCATTTATTCGACAACGTTTCCGACTATGACACTTCAGAACGTCGTCCGCCGAAACGCAGAAAGATTAATGCGAGAGCAGGAAAGAATGATAACGGACCGGGCTGGGATCCGAATTATCCGATTTCGTCGAAACTCTCAAACTTTGCGACTATCGGAGCAATTCTGCTAAGATGCGTTCCACATCCCGCGTTCCAGGATGGAGTGCTTGCAATTTCTTTGCAGTATGTCGGCCTTTCGACACCGGGCACGTACACAGCCGAATGGGATGAAGGCAGGTATTTCCCGCACACAGAAATACGAGGATTTCCAAACTTCACCGATGCATTACGAGAAGCGCTTGTGAGAACACCGGATCTCAAGCTGGATAAGTATATGTATATCCGACGATATCTCCACGGACATGAGGATGACCCGGCTGAAGAAGATGAGAAATTGGCCATTACGTTTCTCGAATTGAACCATCATCAAAGGCGGATGTTTCTGAATCCTCTAACAGAAGACCAGCTAGTGCATCTTGAAGATGCCATCTATAAAATCATGGACGAATACAGCGATGTCGATCAAGTTATCAGAGTACGAACTATCCTCCGCGACGATCACGAATAGCAAAAGAGTAGCGCGGAGGCATCCCGGTCCCCGTCTGCCGAGCAGGCCCAAATAAGGGGCCACTTCGGTTCTCACGGCGGTGTCGAAGTCCTCATCCGACGCGTCAGCTTCCGGGCGCGCTTGGCCCACAAACCAACTGTCCGCCTCTTCAACCCCTAAAATCTCAACCATAAATCCACTGATGGGAACACCACCAACACCATCCGTTCATTAGCAGGTCGAAAAACCAATTTCGGTACGAGAGGGTGTGTGTCCGAGTGGTCTAAGGAGGTCGTTTCAAGCTCGACTGGATGTGCACAGTCCTCGCAGGTTCGAATCCTGCCGCACCCAACCGCTTTTTTTTTTCTTTTTCCATCAAAACTCTCCATAAAACAATGTCCTCAGACGATTTGCCCGTGGCAAACTCATGCGGTGAACGTGCGTTCCTCAAAGGTATGTATCCATTCATTACCAACTTGACATAACCAACGTCTGCGAAATGGGCGTGTGTCCGAGTGGTAAAGGAGGTCGGCTTGACTGACTGGATGATAATGCGCGCTCATGCATCCTTCGTAGGTTCGAATCCTACCGCGCCCAACAACTTTTTGCTGTTTGTCAAACGTATCAAAATGTGTCAAACCAACGCGTTGCAAACTCATGCAGTGAACGCACGTTCTTCAAAAATAGGCTGTTTACTGATCGCGGTCTGAATTTAGGCCACACAAAACGCCGCGCACCACAAAAGCAAAGCCCCGCCTCACATCGAGGCGAGGATCGAGTCCAGGTCCGTGGGCTTGCGCGCCCCCGCGGTCGGCGCCGGCGTCACAGCGGGGCCAAGTCCAGAAGCAGCGGCAACAGACGCAGCCGCCTTTGCGCGCTCGGCCTCGAGGCTGCGCACCAGCTTGAGCGAACTCGCAGCGAACGCCCGATGCTCCTCGTCCAGCCGAGCGCACCGCTCGGCCGCCCTCTCGCTCTTGAACACCCTGCCGCACACCCTGCACGGGCACGCGTCCGCGCAGCAGTTGCTCACCATCGTGAACGACTGATACTCGCGACCGCACGTTGGGCACCGAAAAAATATGCCGTGCTCGGGAGCGCCCAACATCGCGCCAGCCTCGGCGCCCCAGATGTGGCCAGCCACGCGCTCCGCCCACCGCGCGCTCCTTGGCGCAGGGGCCTTTTTCTCAGGCCGCTTCGATGCGTCCCCTTTCGCCTTTTCTCCAATACGAACTGGCGAACGGGAACGCGAACGCGAGGACATCTGTGAAAGGAAGAAGCACGTGATATCGTCAGTCCGCCACATCGGAACGAATGTCAACACACAACATTTGCCTTTACTGACAACACTTTGCTCCAGCGCCACGACACGCGGTTGTTCCGCTAGCCCTCGGGCTTGTCCTTCGCCAAGCCCTTGCGGCCGCGCTTCTTGGCCAGGCGCTCCTCCATCGCCTTCACGGCCTCACTCTGCAGCTTCTCGGGCTCGTACTGCTTGCGGAGGCGCACGATCTCGTCCACCAACGCGCCGAAATACCGGCGATGCACCTCCGCCTCGCGCGCGTTCACGTGCTTCAACTCCAAGCCGTACAACTCGGCCTGGCGCGCCCTCAGATCGTCGCCGTACAGGTCCATGGCCTTCGCCTTTGCCCGCCGGGCCGCCGACTTCGTAAAGTCGGGCGAAAAACCAGTGTACGACATCCACCTAAACACACCATAACGCATCAGCCACCAATAAGCGGCTTATCCGAGTCACGTACGAGGAAACAGGGTTGCTCTGTGAGACAGACACCAGCCGATCCAGACGCCGGAAACGCAGCCTCCCATAGTCAAAGTTCGACGCGATGACCTTCGCCAGATTCGGACGGAACGCCAGCAGCGGACCGTTACGAGCAGCGTCCTCCAGCATGTAATGCGCGTCGGCCGACGCCACGCCCGCCACCGCCGCGATCGCGGCGTTCTCAACGTCCACCGCCGCAGGCACCGCCGCCACAGAAGACATCTGACAGCAGAACACGATTCGTCAGACCGGAATGCCAGCATGGAGCGAATGGCCACACCGCCGGCCCTTGGGCAAACCACCGCGGCCGCGCGCATCACGTCCCGCAGCGCGATATGCGGAAAACGCGAACGTCTCATTTCACGACCTTCGTCCGCAACTCTGACGTCAATGGCAATGGTGATGTCAACACAAAACAAGCCGCCGTCTTGCAATCGTGACGTCAACACGCCAAATGACGCCGTCTTGCAATCGTGACGTCAACACGCCAAATGACGCCGTCTTGCAATTGTGACGTCAACACGCCAAACAGGCCGCCGTTCCAAATGTTCAACTGCTACAAACGTTGGGCTAGGCCTGAAACCCCTAAACCCCCGCCGTTTCAAACGTTAAACTGCTACAAACGTTGGGCTGCTAGGGCCTGAAAACCCTAAACCCCCGCCGTTTCAAACGTTAAACTGCTAGGGCTTGAAACTGCTAGGGTATAAAAACCCCAAACCCCCGCCGTCTTGCAATTCAAAAAACCGTGACCGCTGCAAATCTGCTCCTCAAGTGCCGATTGCAGGCGTACAAAAATCGGTTTCCGGCCGGTTAACTCAGGAGGCTGACGCCGGGCAGAGTGTCGGGTCTCTAACTCGAAAGTCATGGGTTCAAGTCCCATACCGGCCGGCGACTCTCTTTTTTGCAAACATCGCATAAAATGCATTTACTGACACCGACACATGCGCGTAAAACTAGTTTACTGACACCGCCACATGCGTGGGCCGAGCTGCTAGCGGCGGCGGGCCCGCTTGGCCTCGGGACGGCCACTAACACCGCCCGAACCGCCGCCCCGGGCAACGCCTCTTGCGGACGCGGCAGCAGACACATGCAGCCCCGCGCCGCGGCCGCCGCCATTCCCCATCCGAATGATCACGCGCGGCGAAGCGCTCATCTTGCTGTCCCCATCAGAATCAGAATCCGAAGAGTCGGGAGAGTCCGACTCCGAACCCGATGGCTCGGGCGAGTCGGAAGCCTCCGAATCATCGGTCGACTCGGACTCCGACGACTCGGGCGACCCTGAATCCGACGAGCTCCCGTACCCAACGGGCTCCGACGCCACGATCGCCAACCGGCACACCGGGCAGCGGTTGTCGAGGATCTGAGCCGCGCAACCCGCGTGGAACAGGTGCATACAGCGCAACGG
>CAZPGP010000035.1:0-4013 GCA_964586395.1 uncultured Candidatus Saccharibacteria bacterium | reverse complement strand
GGCCCGCCAAGAAAAGTGCATCACCTCGGTGGTGCTTTTTTCTTGCCCAGCGGTCGGCCGTATAGACAACCCAACCCATCACCCACTATGCTACGAGTAACGCATAAGGAGGAACACTATGGCAAAAGATTATGACTTCTCAGGACTCAAAGCTCTCGTCTTCAATGGAACTCTCACCAAATCTCCAGCACCTAGCCACACCGAAAAACTCATCAGGCTGAGTACTGACCTCATGGAAAAACACGGCATCCAAACCGAAATCATCCGCCAGGCGGACCACGATATCGCGACCGGCGTTTACCCTGACATGCGCGAACACGGCTGGGAAACCGACGAATGGCCAGAGATCTACAAAAAGGTTGAGGCTGCCGATATCCTGATCGTCGCCGGGCCAATCTGGCTGGGCGACAACAGCTCTGAGACCAAGAAGATCATCGAGCGCCTGTACGCCTGCTCTTCCCTACTCAACGACCAGGGGCAATATGCTTACTACGGCAAAGTTGGCGGCTGCTTGATCACAGGCAACGAAGACGGCGGCAAACACTGCGCCATGAATGTCCTATACAGCCTGCAACACCTCGGCTACATGATTCCACCCCAGGCCGACACCTACTGGGTCGGCGAAGCCGGTCCCGGACCAAGCTACGGCGAGGACGGCGCGGGGCTCGACAATGATTTCACCAATCGCAATCTCACCTTCATGACCTGGAATCTCATGCACACTGCGCAGATGTTGCGCCAAGCAGGCGGCCTGCCAGCACACGGCAACCAGCGCAGCAAATGGGACGCAGGCGCGCGGTTCGACTTCCCCAATCCCGAGTATCGATAAGGAGAATATATGGACAAAATCGGAACAGCTTTCAATAAATTCACGAGTAAAACATCAATCATCTTGGGCCGAGCCTGGGTGTTCGTGCTAGCGCTTACGCTCCTGATCAGCTGGGCGGTCAGCGGCCCACTATTTGGCTTCTCTGACACCTGGCAGTTGATCGTAAATACGACCACAACCATCATCACTTTCCTGATGGTGTTCATTATTCAGAACACCCAGAACCGAGATAACATGGCCATTAACATTAAGCTCGACGCTATTTTAGATGAACTTAATATCGACACCAAGAAGCTTATCCGAGCCGAAGAGCTCAGCGACGAACACCTCGAGCAAGAGAAGAAACGAATTCAGAAGAAAGCCAAGCGTTAAACTACTGATTGCTTGGGGTAACGTTATCGGTCACCTTGATGTACTCTTGGATCTTGCCGTCTTTCTTGAGGGCAGCAAATTGCTTGTCAAAAGCCGTGTATCTAATGAAGAGTTTTGCAAAGTGAACAGTGTTGTCTTTGGCTTCGATGAGCTTAACAATGTAGAACCCATCAACCCCCTCGATAACCTGCGAGACTTGGCCGGGCTGCAGGCCGCGTGCAGCCGCGATGAGGCCGTTCGGGTCGTCGGTATTCTTTGACACCGTGCCGACATCTCCACCACTGGTCTTGGCGAGTGGATCGTCAGAAACGGCCTTCACTTCTTCGCTGAAGTCTTTGCCGCCAACGATAGTCGCCAGAGAGGCTTCAACTCGCTTTCGGCCGTCGACGTCGAGCCGGGCCAGGACCTTCTTGCGCAGGAGCTGGTGACGGACCGACGCCTTGTACTCGTCGAATGACCAGTCGTAGTAATCACGAATCACTTGCTTGAACACCTGCTCACTCACGCCAAGTTGGTTGTTGTTAATCTCACTACTTACGAAATCGTCAACTTCTTTGCCGCTAACTGTAATCTTCTGTTGTGATGCGACTTTGGCAACATAGGCGTTCTCGATAGCCTTGTTCAAGGCGAGGCGCTTCTGGTAGTCCAGCTGCCTCTTGCCGTCGTCTGAGCTAAAGTTGACGTTCTCTTTGGTCGACAGATAATGCAGGGCGCTACGTAGCTCAAGCAAGTAATCGCTGTAACGAACCTGCTTGCCGTCAACAGAGGCAACCGGATATGGCAGCACTTGCGTCAGGCGCTGAGTAAACTGAGCAGTGCTCTGAGCGCCATAGAGGCTCCACGTGAATACGCCAAAAAACGTTACTAGAGTTAAAACGACGATAAGTACTGTTATCAAGACAACACGATGCTTCGGAGTCTGGAGCGGATATTTAAACTTGCGGCCACCAGCCAGGATTCGTTCACGGTGCTCGGCAACCGTCTCGTTCGTAATGCGCATTGACGATGGTTGTTCGGCAACTATCGGCGCCTTCTTAGTTCTCTTACGGAGCTTGCTAACTAATTTCTTCATTATCACCCTCGCCGTCCACCTGGTCGCTCCCAGTCTTGTGGACTACTTTTTGCAATTCGTTGTAAATCTTACCTGGATGCTGTATACGATCTAGGACGAGATCGCCCACGTAAGTCTGCACTACCAGAGTGCCAAAGCCGAGAACGGCCGCACTAAAACCAGGTACATTATAGCTGATGTTCTGGATCTTCGATATACCTACATCTATCACGCTCTTGCTGAAAAACCCCTTCTGAGTAACCTGCCGCAGACGCGTGCTCGTCACGATAAAGATACTAAAATACCAGCTAATCCAATGATAGAAGAACAACAACGTCCCGAGCGCAAAGCCGGCCATAGCTAGCCATAGTAGGTCTAAATTATCCGGCCAGAACAAAACCGGCAATGAGGCCACCAAGAATGGGATGAGGAGCATATAGAACCCCTTACGCATCGCCACCGGATGCCTACGGAATATGAAGTGCACCTCTTCGTCGTCGTGCTGGCCTTCGAACTGAGTACTCATGATGTAGTTATTGTAGCAAATCTTGGGGTCTTGCAGGGCCTAAGCTCGGGACTGGTAAAAAGCCCATGCGTCAGCAACCATATCCTCGAGGCTCTTCTGCGGTGACCACCCCAGGACTTCGTGAGCGCGCTTGCTCGACGCAACCAGGGTAGCGGGATCGCCTTCGCGGCGTGGACCAGTCGTGACGGGAAGTTTGTGTCCAACCACCTTCTCGACAGCTTCGACAACTTGCTTGTTAGAGAATCCGTTACCGTTACCGAGGTTGTAGATGGCGTGCTTGCCTTCCTCGAGGTGATCGAGCGCCAGGACATGCGCCCGCGCTAAGTCTTCAACGTGGATATAGTCACGAACATTTGTGCCGTCCTCGGTTGGATAGTCATCGCCGTACAGCGTAAACGATTCGCGCTTCCCCGCTGCAACCTCAAGAAGTAGCGGAATAATGTGTGTCTCTGGGTCATGACGCTCGCCACAATCGTGATACGCGCCAGCGACGTTGAAGTATCTCAAGCTGGTCGCGGCCAAACCGTGCGCCACGCTCTCGCTTGTGACAGCCATGTCGACGGCCAGCTTGGTCATGCCGTAGGTGTTAGTCGGGTTTTTCTCGGCGTCCTCTGTGATTGGCGTCTCATTAGGGTTGCCGTAGACAGCGGCCGTCGAAGAGAAAATCAGCTTACGGATCCCCCGCTCGCGAAGTGCGTCGAGTAGTGTAAGCGAACCGATAGTGTTGTTGCGCCAGTATTTCTCGGGCTTGCTCATCGACTCACCGGCTTCGATGTAGGCAGCGAAGTGCAGCACTGCCTCAACGCCAGGCTCAGCATCGAGTACTTCACCGACATTCTCGAGTTCAGCATCCACAAGTTTTACGCTTACAGGCAGAAAACCACGGGCCGAGCTCGCCTTGCGGTCCAAAACAACAACTTCGTGGCCAGCACCAGCCAGCATGGCAGTAACCACGCTGCCGATATATCCGGCTCCACCTATAACAAGAATTTTCATACTGGTGGCTATTGTAGCAGAATTAGATTCTACTGGTTTCTTATCTTGGGCAACCGATAGCGAATGTCATTGTAGGCAACTGCACCCATTAGAAGTGGGGTCAGCAAAAGAAAAATGAGTAGCCCGACCCCCACGGGACTGCTCAAATCGACAGTGTAACCAAACTGATTGGCGATGGAAGCCATGATGATCAAAAGCGCCACCGGACAGACAATCGTGCTAATAATAATTGCCGGCTT
>CAZPGP010000034.1:0-4350 GCA_964586395.1 uncultured Candidatus Saccharibacteria bacterium | reverse complement strand
TCACTCGGCAGTGCCGCAGCGCTCGGCTTCTTTGTCGCGGTCGTGAGCACGCCAATCAGCAGCGCGCCGTACTTCGCCACCATCACCTTGCTAGGTGGGAGCTTTAGTGTCAGCAGTGTCAGTCTGATAGTCCTGTACAGTTCGCTGTTCGTCCTGCCGCTGATACTCGTACTGATCGCAATCGCCAACGGCGCCAAGGTCAGTACCTTCCTACGCTGGAAGGAAGAGGCCAAGGACAAGTTACGACTCACGGTCGGCCTGCTCCTTATTGCGCTGGGCTGGATGATCATCCTCACCACCAGTGGAGTTCTAAGCTTTAGGTAAAATCATGAACACAACCATCGTCAAACGCCACAAACACATCGAACCCTACGACCCGTACAAGTTGCTGCGGAGCATCTACGCTTCGTGTCTGGCCGTACGCACACCAGCTGGCGAAGCCGAGATAACCGCCAAACGCGTCGAGAAAGACCTGGCCGTCTGGGCTCGCAAAAGACCAGAGATAACCAGTCACGACATTCGTATCCGCGCCGCCGAATTACTACAAAAGTACAACCCCAACGCAGCCTACACATATAAACATCACGGCATAGTTCACTAAGAAGGAGCTGACATGGCAAAAAAACAAAAATACGATTTCGACCTCTGTGTACTCGGTAGCGGCGGAGGCGGCAGCGTCGCTGCATTGATCGCCGCAGGCGCCGGCAAGCGCGTCACAATCATAGAGCCTGACCACGTCATGGGCGGCGAATGCACCAACTACGGCTGCGTCCCAACCAAATCACTCCTACACGCCGCCGAGATCTACGACGCCGCAAAGCACGGCCAGCAGTTTGGCATCCGTTCTGGCACGCTCACCTACAACTATCCGTCGCTCAAGGCCTGGAAGGATCTAGCCGTCGAGCGCACCGGCAGCAGCGAAGGCAAACGCCTATACGAAGCCGAAGGTATCAAAGTCATCCAGGGCGCCGCACACTTCCTCAGCCCCCATGAAGTCAGCGTTAATCGCCACCACGTCAGTGCCGAGAATTTCCTGATCGCCACTGGATCGCACAGCTTCATTCCGCCCATCGAGGGCCTGGAGAAAACTGGCTACATCACTTTCAAGGAAGCCGTGAACCTCACTCGCCCGCCCAAGTCCCTATTCATCGTCGGTTCCGGAGCAATCGGCTGTGAATTCGCCGAACTATTCGCCATCTTTGGTAGCAAAATCCACCTAGCCGACATCACGCCGCGTATCCTCAGCCACGAAGATGAGGAAGTTAGCGAACTCGTCCGCGATACCTTCGAGCGTAACCGCGGCATGACCGTCCTGACCAACACAAAAGTCCTGCGAGTCGCCAAGGAAGGCCTAGCAAAGCGCGTTTACTTCCAGCAAGGCAGCGTCGAAAAATCAGTTAAGGTCGACGAAATCCTCATCGCCACCGGCAAACAAGCCAACGTCGACATTGGCCTCGAAAACGCAGGCGTCGAATACACGCCGCGCGGCATCGCCACCAACGAGTTCATGCAAACCAGCGCCAAGCATATCTACGCCGCCGGTGACGTGGTCGGACCGTACAATTACACGCACACCGCGATCTATCAGAGTCGCCTAGCCGCCAACAACCTCTTGCACAAACAGAAAATCGCCGCCGACTACCGCGCCGTCCCTCGCGTAACATTCCTGAATCCTGAAGTCGCATCCGTTGGCCTCAGCGAAGACGAGTGCATCAAGCGCGACATGCGCATCAAGAAAGCCGTCGCTCCAGTCGCCATCATCGGTCGCGCCAACACCAGCAACGTTGAACGCGGGTTCGTGAAAGTCATCACCGACAATAAGGGCGTCCTCATTGGCGCCAGCATCGTCAGCCCACGCGCCGGCGAAGTTGTGCACGAGCTGACACTCGCGATCCAAATGCGCATGACGGCTCACGATGTCGCCAACACCATTCATGCCTTCCCAACTTGGTCGGAGGCGGTGCGAATTGCTTGTAGTAAAGTTTCGCGGATGTAGCTATTTGCCAAAGGTACCGCTATATAGATACAGATACCACAATGTGTGGAAGACTGCGGCGGCCACAAAAACACCAATCAGGATGCGCTCGCGCTTCTTACTCTTCTTGCTGCCCTGACTCAAGAATTCATAGCTCATTAACGCTGCGACCAGAATAACTGGTGTCAGCCATTTGAGTCGACCGAAACCATAGACCGTGTCATGTTCGACAAGGATAAACGATTCGATGCATGGTAGTGCCGCGATAGCAACAACTGCCCACGCAAAGCCTGGCCGAATCCTCCTAATGTACGTTACGACGAACGTGTACGCTATCAAGATATAGGCGCCATAATCCTCAAAGAGCCAAATTACAAAGTTTCGTATCAGCATAATGGGGTCATAATATTGATTGGCAAGTGTGCGAGATTCAACTCTCCCGAATACGGTCGAGAAATACTTGAAAAAATCTGCGCCAGTGCCGACCAACACCTGTGTAATTATCAACACGACCGCCAACACCGAACCGCCAGCCAAACCAAATACCATTCGTAAGTAGCTCTTGTCCCTGGTGGCACGGAACTTCCAAAGCGCATAGATAGCCATACCAACAGCCCCAAAGACTCCCGTCCAAGTGATGACGCTCAGGCCAAAGCCAACCAGCGCAGCCTCCCACCACTTAAACAAGCCCTTACGACGCGCAAACCACAGAAGCGAACCAATAAACACAGGCTGCAATAACTCGTGCGCCCAATAGACACTCAGGTGATACTGGAGTGTGCCCGTGGCGAAAATATACGCTGACGCACCGAGCATAGCCACCAACATGCGTCTGCGCTTCATGCCCTTTGGCGGCAACAACTCCAGGATCAAGTAATACAACAGAACGACCGAAAGGAGCTGAAGTACAAGGTTAAAGATATCTAAGCCAACCAAGTTTGCGCTCGCACCAAAGAACGTCAAAGCCAAGAACGGCACAACAAACAAGGTGGGCGGGAACGAGCTATAAACGTACATATCAGGAAGCCCACTTCGCTGCAAAAACTTGTCGCTCTTGCCCACGTAGCCCAGGAACTTGTGCTCCCGAAAAGGCAGCTCACTATACACGCTAAAGACATAGCCGGTGTGCAGGTAGACCTCGCTGTTTGTAAACCTATCACGCGTAGCCGCGTAATGAGGCTGAGGGGATGTAGAGAACGCGCCAAAGCGGATCACCACCGATACCGCGAACAGCACGACGAGAACCACCAACGGCCACTTCTCTTTTACCCAAAGCATACTCGTCTGATTGTAGCACGGGCAAGATCAGATAGCGTCAGCTAAACCTTGCGTGCGAGGTTCAAAGCAGTAACGCCAGCCTGAAGCTGAAAATCACGTAGGTGTTCGGGGCCACCAGGCCAAATAGGGGTTGCGGCGGCATTAAACCAAAAACCAGCTAGCCACTGGAGTGCATCGGAATCGAGTCGTTCTGACGTGCTGGCATCAAGCCCCAGCCGCTGCACATGCGTGAGCATAGCCGCAGAGTCAAACCTTACATCTCCATATTGCGTCCAGTTCCAGTCGACGAGTTTGACCTGCTGCGTGCGAGGATTCCAGGCGCAATTATCGGCGCGAACATCGTAATGCACCAGCGTGTCCGTTCGAAATACAACGCCGGCGCTTTTGGCTGCCTCCTCGGCAAAATCGAGCGTGGCTGCCATTTCCCTGTAGCCTGCTGACTCTAATTTTTTCAGCAGGGCCTGCCTGTGCTCGGCAGATTGTCCCAGAGCGGCCCAGCCGTCTCGACTCTCATCCAGCGCCAACATGCCCATATCCATCCAGTCCTCCCCCTCTGGCTTCAGCGCAGCCAACTCATCCATGGCCTTTAGCGTTACCCCTAGACGATCCGGCGTCCAGGTTTCGGACCAGTCCCAACCATCCTCAGGCGTCAGCGCCTCAAGTGCAAACGCAGTCTCGTCGGCATTCCAAGTCACTAATTCCGGGACCATACCATAGGACTGCCGCTTCAGGTAGCGATATACGGCAATCTCTTTGTGCGCCCACTGCCTGGTATTGTCATCTACACCAATCTTCACAAAGAGCTGCCTGCCGTCTGGCAAGCTAATCAAGCCTCTATGTGCCTGGCTAAAGCCGCCATCAACAGGTGTCAGGCTGTCGAGTTGTGCTTCAATATCTTGCCAGGTAATAGGGTTTTTCATGAGTCAACTATATCAGACTAAGAAAAAACGACCACCGAAGTGATCGTCTTTTCATGGTAGCGGGGGCTGGATTTGAACCAGCGACCTCATGGTTATGAGCCATGCGAGCTACCGGGCTGCTCTACCCCGCGTCGTCAGCATTACTGCTGTTTTGGTCACGTATTATCATACATCTGG
>CAZPGP010000033.1:0-4797 GCA_964586395.1 uncultured Candidatus Saccharibacteria bacterium | reverse complement strand
TGGTTGGCAAAGGCGTGTACGCCAAAAGCCACGGCGCTGACGGTTAGAATTAGGGCAACGATTATGCTAAAAGTTTGGAGCCACTTCATTAAGGTATCCAAGCATTCAGTGCCATCGCGGTCGAAAAGCCTAAAAGGACTACGAGTGAGAAGCCGAACATACCACGGGCCCACTTGTCGCTATCGGCAGCCCTTACGCCCCGCAGGCCCTTATAAAGCCAGGCCAGGCCTAGGCCGACCGATACCACAAGATAGACCAACCCGGCGTAGCCGGAAAGAGTGAGCCGGGCGGTGATTACTATAAATACTGCGATAAAAAAGACTATCTGTCGCTTTGTGCTCGCAACGCCGTTCTTTACTGGCCAGATCGGCAGGCCGGCGGCGGCGTAGTCTTTACGTCTGTAAACGCCGATGGCATAAAAATGTGCCATTTGCCAAGAAACCATAATGAGGAAAAGTAGGAGCGCGCCAAGGTCAAACATGCCGGTAACAGCTGTATAGCCGGCGACGATAGGTGTCGCGCCACAAATAGTGCCGATGAGCGTGCTATAAACGGTCCGCCGTTTGGCCGGGCCATAAAGCAGCAGATAGTCCACCATACCGACAATGCCGGTAAGCACTGTGGGCCAGTTAGTGTATACGCCCAGCACCACGAAACCAGCCAGTCCGAGTATCGCAGCGTACGCCACCGCTGCTAGCGGTGGTATTTCGCCTTTGACTAGCACTCTGCCCTTGGTGCGCTGCATGGCGCTATCTATGTCGCGATCGTAGTAATTATTGAAGGCGCAAGCCGAAGCCACAACCAGGCATACTCCAATAAGCGTTTCTGCAAGTAGCGCGAAGTTGATGTGTCCGTTTGCGGCTAATAAAAACCCGGCCAGGGTGGTGAGGCCGTTTGCTAGAGTGCGTTCCGGCTTAATCAGTTCGTAGTAAGGGCGCACTAAGCTAGATGCCGCCATCTTGCTTTTGGATGTATGTGTTGATTTGCTGCGGAGTCATGCGGTAATTGAGGCTGTACATGACCCATATGGAGCCGAGAACCAATATGAGCACGACAACGAGCATCATTATCAGTACTAGTTGCTTCCAGCGTGGCTTGCTTTCACGGCCGACGTGCAAAAAGAACACCAGCTGCAGCACGAATTGCACCAGTGCCAGGCCAAGTAAAACCGCAATCAGTTTATTACCGTGCAGCGAGTGCTTGCCAGCTACGCCGAAGGCTATGAGCGTGAGTGCCACCGCCGACACGAAGCCGATAGTGTAAGAGCGCACCGTACCTGGCTCGCGGCCTATGTTGCGTACTACTAGTTCGCGCTCGGCCATCTTATGCTACCCCCAATAAATACACGACCGTAAAGATGAATATCCACACGATATCCAGGAAGTGCCAGAACAAAGCAAGCATGGTCAGCCGGCGTGTCACGCCGCGGGTAAAGCCCTGCCTGGCTATTTGGCCGAGCATGACCGCCATCCAGATAAGCCCGCTGGTAATATGCGCACCGTGGGTGCTTACGAGCGTGAAGAAAGCGGATAGAAAGCCGCTGCGGCGCCAGCTATTGCCTTCGAGCGCCAAATGGCGGAATTCGGTAAGCTCCAAAGTTAAAAAGGCTGCGCCGAGCAAAAACGTCAGTGCCAGCAAGGCGATGGTCTGGGTTTTATCACGCCGACGGGCAGCGAGCAAGGCAAGCCCGCAGGTAAAACTGCTGGTGAGCAGGATGAGAGTTTCGCTGAGGACGAAGGGCAAGCTGAACAATTCTTTTCCGCTCGGTCCGCCGAAAGTATTTACGTGCAGCACGGCGTAGGTTGCGAATAGGCTGGCGAATAGTATGCAGTCGGTCATTATGAACGTCCAGAAGCCGAGCAGCGTTTTATCATCGGCGGCCGCGTGTTCTTCGTGCAAGCGCAGTTGTGCAGCAGTGAGTTCACTCATGCGGCTTGCTCCTCGATCTTCTTAATCTGCGCAACCGCTATAGTGCGTTCGATGTCGTCGTTGCTCAAACGGATAATTAATGTGGCCACTGCGCCAACGAAGGCTACAACGAACAGCCACCATATGTGCCATACGGCCGCGAACCCGAACAGAAAGGCGAAAGCTGCCAGCACTAGTGGTGCCGGCGTGTTCTTCATGACATGGATAGGTTCGTACTGTGGCTCGGTATCTGGTTTTTTGGAGTGTTTCATGGCCCAGAAAGCATCGCGGGTCGTTACTTCAGGTATGACGGCAAAGTTGTATTCAGGGGGTGGCGACGATGTTGACCACTCCAGCGTCCGGGCGTTCCACGGGTCTCCAGTTGTATCCCGGTTTTCGTCACGTTTGAGTATGCTGTAGGTGAGTTGCAGTAGCTGGAAGCCAACGCCAAGGCAGATGACGCCGACGCCTACTGCTGCCACGATGAACAGCGGCTGCCAGCCCAAGGATGCATCGTAATGGTCGAGCCGGCGGGTAGCGCCCATTAGCCCTAATATGTACAGCGGCACGAACGCCAGCACGAAGCCAACTATCCAACACCAGGCGGCGTATTTCCCCAGCCGCTCGTTCAACTTAAAGCCGAAAATTTTTGGGAACCAGTATGTTAGGCCGGCAAAGAACGCAAAAACCACGCCGCTGATTATCATAGTGTGGAAGTGCGCTACCAGGAACAAACTGTTGTGAACCTGGTAATCTATGGCTGGTACGGCCATCATCACACCGGCTAATCCACCGATGCTGAAAAGGAATACGAAGCCCAAAAACCACAGCATGGGTGATGCGAAGTGGATACGCCCCTGATACATGGTAGCCAGCCAGTTGAATATCTTGACCCCAGTCGGCACGGCTATGAGCATGGTCATGATGCCAAAGAAGGCATTAACATCCGCGCCAGCGCCCATGGTAAAGAAGTGGTGCAGCCACACGATGAAGCTCAGGAACACAATAGCCCAGGTGGCCCAAACCATACTGGTGTAGCCGAACAGTCGTTTGCGTGAAAAAGTCGGCACAATCTCACTGAAGATACCGAAAGCTGGCAGAACAAGTATGTACACCTCAGGGTGTCCCCATGCCCAAATAAGGTTGACGTACATCATGGCATTGCCTCCCCCGCCCGCAGTAAAGAAATGCATGCCCATGGTCCGGTCTAGATACAAAAGCGCCAAAGTTACAGTCAAAATAGGAAAGGCAAAGGCCACCAGCACCATGGCACCAAAGACGTTCCAGGCGAACATAGGCATCTTCATGAGGGTCATGCCAGGGGCACGAAGTTTGAGGATGGTGGTCATGAAGTTGATGCCGCTCATGAGTGAGCCGATACCGGCGATCTGTAAACTCCATATCCAGTAGTCCACGCCTACGCCAGGGCTGTATTTGAGCTCCGAAAGTGGCGGGTAAGCCAGCCAGCCGGCCGCCGAAAACTGGCCGATGATAAGTGAAAGGTTTATGAGTACCATACCGGCGGTAAAGAGCCAGAAGCTGGTGGCATTGAGGAACGGAAAGGCGACATCTCGTGCGCCGAGCATCTGGGGTAGTACCAAATTGATGATACCGAACATCAGTCCCATAGCAACGAAAAATATCATTATGGTGCCATGGGCCGAAAAAACCTGCTGGAAGGTGTCGCTACTGATTACTCCGTGCGAGGAGCCAACACTGGTGGCTTGTTGGGCGCGCATGAGTAGTGCGTCGGCCAAACCGCGCAGCAGCATAACCAGCGCGACGATGATGTACATGACGCCGATGCGTTTATGATTGGTGGTAGTAAGCCATTCGCGGTACAGCCAGCTCCACTTGCGCTTGTATGTTATGAAGCCAACGACAGCCAAGCCAATCAGTACCATCGATACGGCGCCGCCGATAGTTATGGGTGCGTGCGGGAACTGCTGGAGAGTCAGTTTGCCTGTCAGACTAGCGAGTATGTTCACTGCCCCACCCCTGGCTCCATATATTTCATGACGATGTAGTCATATAGATTACTCGTGGATAGTGAATATGTGCCGATAGGATTGTCCTTGCTTGGCTTGGCAAGTTGATTGTAGGCGTCGAGGGTCAGCTTGTTTTGCGATTTCTGGGCGTTCGAGACCCAGCTAGCGAAGTCGGCCTGTGATTCGGCCTTGGCCGTGAAGGCCATGCCGGCAAAACCACTGCCGCTGATGTTGGCCGATGAGCCGCTGTACGTACCCGGCTTACCTGTCATTAGGTGCAGTTGCGTGGACATGCCTGTCATAGCGTATATCTGCCCGCCAAGGCGCGGTACCCAAAACGAATTCATGACGCTGTCCGACGTTATATCGAATGTGACCGGAGTGCCAACTGGGATTTGTACCTGGTTGACGCTAGCGACCTTTTGCTCGGGGTATACGAACAGCCATTTCCAGTCCAGCGCAACCACTTGCACCGTGAGCGGTTTGGTGTTGCTGTTCAAGGCCTTGAAAGGATCCAGCGCGTAGCTTGAGCGCCAGGTAATTACGGATAAGATACCGATGATAGCTAACGGCACAGCCCACCAGAAGCCTTCCAGCCAGCGGCTATGGTCCCAATCAGGGCTGTATTTTTTACCACTGGAACTGTTCTCGCGATACTTCCAGGCAATAACGACCGTCAAGATGTACACTGGCACGATGACTATAAGCCCCAGCAGCACCGCTTCGACCATCAGCGTCCGTTCTTTACCGGCCACCTGCCCGGCCGGGTTGAGTACCGCGACGCCGCGGCTGCGTAAATACAAACCGAGCGCGAGCAACGCAACAACTATCGCTGTTGATGCAGCCGACAGTTTGTTGCGCCGGATACGCCGCTCACGCTCCTCTTTCCTTGTCATGCCCG
>CAZPGP010000032.1:0-5091 GCA_964586395.1 uncultured Candidatus Saccharibacteria bacterium | reverse complement strand
CACGACGTGGAATATCAGTTCGAACAGCACGACCAGACGTACTCCATCGAGGAAGTTCGCCTGCGCATGCCTATTCGGGATATCTACGGCTAATGGATCCGCTGGAACTTATCCGCCAGTATTTGCCGAAGGGTAGGATGATGCAAATCGCCACGGTTAGCGGCGACCAGCCGTGGATTTGCACGGTTTACTTTGTGGAAGACGACGACCTCAACTTATATTGGTTGAGTCTGCCGACGCGTCGCCACAGTCAGGAAATCGCCGCACACAGTAAGGTTGCCGTGGCGGTACCGATTAAATTCGACAAGCCAGTCACTGGCATTCAGGCCGAAGGTGTCGCCGCGCCAGTGACGGACAAACAGACTATCGCTGATATCATGCGCCGCTATGTCGAGCGCTATAATTCCGGGCAACAGTTTTACGATCTGTTTGTGGCCGGTCAGAACCAGCACGTGCTGTACAAATTCACGCCATCCAAATACGTTCTGTTCGATGAAGTGACGTTCCCGGACGACGGGCGAAAAGAAATAAAGCTAGGTTAGGTGCGGGACCGCCGGGCAGATGTTGCCACGGCGGCCCCGCTGGGGTTGTGGAGGATCAGGCTGGGTCGACGAACGACCCGCCGACGAACTGCGCCCGGGCGCGGTCGGTTGCGATGGTCACGCCCTGGAACTTGCCGTCGGACTCGACGTTGGTCAGCCGAACGCTCAGACGGAACTTGCCTCCGCCGGGCTCCTCCAGAATGACACCGACGATGTCGCCCGCCGACATGTGTCGGTAGTCCGGAGGATTGGTCTCGACCAGGACGTAGTCCGTGTTCTTACCAAGTCGCATAATGCGGTTGAGCCTTCCTCTACGGGATTCGCGGAACTGCACTACTGTAATTCGCGCGGTCACATCTGTCAAGAAACGAGTGATACAATAGCACTATGAACATGACCGCCCATGATGCACAGCAGGCTCTCCGGAAAGTGGCTCGACCTGATCGAGTCGAATCGACCAAGCGATTTTTCAAAGCCTACCCAGGTGGCTACTCCGAAGGCGATCAATTCCTGTGTTGCTCGGTCCCCGCCACGCGCTTGGTGGCAAAGGACTTCTACTCGATGCCGCTGCCTGAACTAAGCAAACTCATCTCCAGCAAATGGCACGACGACCGTCTACTGGCCCTCATTATCCTGGTGCGCCAATATCAAAAGGGGAGTGAGCTAGAGCGTCAGGCGGTGTATGATTTTTACCTCAAACACATCGCGCACGTAAACAACTGGGATCTCGTGGATAGCTCGGCGGAATTTATTGTCGGCGAACATCTGTTGGACAAACCACGGGATTTGCTGGAGAAGCTTGCTCGCAGCAGCGATTTGTGGGAGCGACGCGTGAGCATGGTAAGTACGTTTCAGTTCCTCAAAAACGGCGACCCGACCACCACGCTGCATATCGCCGAGATTTTGCTGCACGACCCGCATGACCTTATACAAAAAGCCGTTGGCTGGATGCTTCGCGAGATGGGCAAACGTGTGGACCGGGCAGTGCTTCTGGAATTTCTAGATCAGCACGCACACGAAATGCCGCGAACTATGCTGCGTTATAGTATCGAGCATCTGCCGCCCGATAAGCGCGCCCACTACATGTCTCGCAAGGCATAGGGGTTGTGCTTTTAGGGTTTATATTATACAATTGGCATCAGCAAGCAGTTCTGTCAGTCTAATGGAGAGGCACTCCCTTGAACGGTCAGCACGCAGGTACCCGCCGCACCCCTCGCGCCCGTCGGCCCCGCACCGCCCGTCAGTTCCTGGACCAGCCGGGTCAGACCCGGCAGCCCCAGGAGGGTGACGGCGCACAGGTGCGCCAGCTCCCGTCGAGCGGCAGCAACACCAGCCGCGGCAGCGGTGCCACCCCGCGTCCCGCCGCCTGATCTAGGCGGCTGACTCGGACTTGCGCCAGGCGGCGTCGCGAGGCACATTCTTCATCTGTGCCCGCGGCGTCGCCGCAAATCCATGAACTTATTTAGTTTTTGATATACTGAGATCACTAATAACAGGGGATCTCTATGAATGTAGAAGTAAATTGGCTAGCCGTACTGCTGGCTACTGCATCAAGTATGGTGGTTGGGTCTATTTGGTATACGCCAAAAACCTTCGGCAATACCTGGATGAAGCTGGCAAAGGTTGACCAAAAAGCAGCTGAGAAGCGCGGCGTCAGGCCAATCCTGGTGACGCTGGTCGTGTCGCTGGCCACGGCCTATGTCTTGGCGCACGTTGCCTTCCTGTCCAACAAGTATTTCGGCAACTCATTCCTGATGGATTCATTGTCGACTGCGTTCTGGGTGTGGCTTGGCTTCACCGCCGCACGCTTTATTACCCATGACGCTTTCGAGGGCCGTCCCGCCAAGCTCACGACCATCAATATTGCACATGAACTCGTTACACTGCTTGTTATGGGGGCCATCATTGGCTGGATGGGTGTTTAACTCCGTACGCACATGAGATAGAATAGGCGTAAGCTTATTAGAACTCGGCCGTCGTCGCTCCTAAGCTCGGCGGCCGTTAATTTTTGGAGCAATCGCTACCATGGAACAAGAGACCGACATTCCCGAAACCCTTCCGCAAACTCAGCCAGAGACCCCAGCGCCGGCTGCCGACCCATCGGCAACTGGCTACAAAGAGACAGACATCTTTGCCTGGGCGAATAATTTGTTCCAGTATAAGGAAGACCTCAAGATCGAACTCTTCCTGATCAGCAAGAACTACGTGCTATACCGCGCGAAAGTTCATGCCGAGCTAGAGAAACAACTCCAGCCACTCTTTGTCGACAGTGTGCTCGAGCACGTTTTGGATGGTATCGAGGGCGGCATGATTGTCCGTGGCTTCGAAGACGCCGAGAGCGAAGAGAACGTCATTCAGCGTACCCGTGTGGAGCGCATTGGCGACCTCGTGACTGTCATGGACTGGGTCAAAAACCAAGAGCACGCCATGGAGCAATTCAGTGAAGAGCACGGCTTGAAGGGTATGCGCGGTGTCCTAGCTCGTTGTACCGCCCCAGGGATGAAGCAGACTTTCTATATGATCAAGAAGCTTCCAACCGCGCAACTGCTCGATGGTGAAGGTACGTGGGTGGCGAAGGGTAACAACTTTGTGCCAATCGTCGCTGGCGTTCTGCGTATCCCGTCTGATAACCAGTTGATGGTTCTAGAGGACGACCTGTATGTCTTCAACCAAGCCAAGCTCGAACAGCTCTTTGGCTACAACATCAAGAAGCAGGCGATCGCAGACAAGAAAGTCCGTGAGATCGAAGAGAACTTTAAGCTCAGTTTCGAAGAGGAAATGAGCCTACAGACGATGGTGAAGGGTAACAAGACGCTCATCAACAAGCTCCAGAAGCTCGACGCGACACTCGTCACGCAGGATCAGCTGCTCGAGCACGCCGAGGAACTCGGCCTCAACCTGATGGTGGACGAGGAGGGTGCGATTATCATCATGAGCGCCAAAGACCTCGCAATATTCGTCAACCTGCTCAACGACGACTATGTCGAATCGGGCATGACCGGCAACCGTTACGAGATTAAAAGCAAGAAACCGCTGAAGGTCAAAGAGGAAGACGGCCCAGCCGCGATCTGATAGTATAGGGGCAGCATGAGGAAGCGCATAGGCATCTACTCCGGCACGTTCGACCCAGTCCACAACGGCCATGTAGCATTCGCCCTACGCGCGCTGGAGGTTGCCCGGCTGGATGAGGTGATATTTATTCCCGAGAAGACTCCTCGCGGCAAGGACGAAGTTACTGACCTGACACATCGGTTCGAACTTTTAGTGCGGGCTATTGATCCGTACGAGGGGCTGGGTGTGCGTTTGCTGGGCGCCGAGCAGTTCTGTATCGGCGGGACGCTGCCAGAGTTGCGCGCAATGTTTGGGGATGTCGATTTGTATTTGCTGCTCGGTTCTGATGTTGTGAAGACATTCCCGGATCGGTGGGCGGATTTGGACGAGCTATTTTTGCACATGCCGATTGTCGTTGGCCTGAGGAAAGGCGACGACCGCCGTGAGATCAAGAAGTTATTCCGGGGATTGGATGTGAAGGTCCGTCCGCGGGCTATCTTTGTGGAAAGCCCGCTGGCCGCCGTTAGTTCGACGCGCGTGCGCCACGGCCAGACCATACGCGACGTTTCGCCAGAAGTCTCGACTTACATCGAACAACACAAACTCTACCGAGGAGGGAAGTAGCCGTGCCCAAGCTGAGCGCTGGTGTCTTGTTATATCGCCATGGAGACCGCGGGCTGGAGATTTTCCTGGTGCATCCTGGTGGTCCGTTCTGGGCCAAGAAGGATGTCGGGGCATGGTCTATTCCGAAGGGCGAGTACGCTGAGGACGAAGACGCTTTTGCGGCTGCCAAGCGCGAATTCCGTGAAGAGACTGGATTTGACATGCCGAAAGGGCAGGCAGGCGAGCTTGGTAATGTGAAGTACAGCAACAAGATTTTGACCGCTTGGTCGATGGAAGGTAGTCTGGATGCGCGCCGCGTTAACAGCAATACATTTACAATGGAGTGGCCGCCAAAGACTGGCCGTAAGCAGGAGTTTCCTGAAGTTGATCGCGCCGGTTGGTTCCCCCCGGCTATCGCCAAGCAGAAGTTGGTCAAAGGTCAGGTCGAGCTTGTGGACAGGCTCTGTGAACAACTTGATGTTTCAGCCGATGAGGCCGAAAATCAGTCCCAAATGACACTCTTGTAGGGTTAGATTGCCATAGCTAGTGCCAAGTTTTCGGTCGCCACATCGTGTAGCGCCAGCTCGTCGTCGCCCAGGGTTTGAGTAAACTGTTGGCTCAATGTGCCAGGGGTGAGAGCGCTGATTCGGCGGTTTAGGACGCCAAGTAACTCGTGCATCTTATGCTCGGTATTAGTGATAGCAAGGGGTTGTGCAAGTCGCAACAACTCCAAGAAATCGTTAGCAATATACAGGAACCGACTGCTTGTGTTCAAAATTACATCAACGGCTTCATTGAGCTGCTCGCTGCGGTACATATTGGCCGTGAGTTGGCGTACGTCGATGCCGACTTCGACGAAGAAAGCTTCCACTTCGTGCCAGCGTTCGGGAACGAG
>CAZPGP010000031.1:0-5944 GCA_964586395.1 uncultured Candidatus Saccharibacteria bacterium | reverse complement strand
GCTACAATCCATAAAGTAAAGCATCTTGGGAGATTCTCAAGTAAGTGGCTATCAACCACGAGGCAGCGGGAAGAAATCGCCAGAACTCGAATGAGCAGGCGAGAGTAGAACCCGACGAAATCAGAGCGCGTCAGGACTCACCGAACCAAGTGCAACTTCGATCACCGAAAGTTGAAGCTGGATGGTACCGCCCGAAGCATGGCTGTGAATCCGACATACGTTTACCCTCAGGCACAAGACGGCCGTCGGGCAAAGTATGTCGGCTCCACATCCTCGGGTTCCAGCATCAACGATTAGGTGATTTTTATTTAACTCATAAGAACGGAGAAACTCATGAGCAACACCAAGCCCGAGGGCAAATCCCCACTAGCCACATTCGAGGAAGAACTGGTCCAGACCTGGCTTCGCGAGCAGACATTCGAAGAGAGCGTGAGCATGCGCAAAGGCAACCCGCTCTTTAGTTTCTACGACGGTCCACCGTTTGCGAACGGCCAGCCGCACTGGGGTAGCATGATGACAACTGTCCTAAAGGACGCCGTTGCTCGCTACAAGACAATGCGCGGCTACTACGTACCACGCCGCTTTGGTTGGGACTGTCATGGTCTGCCGCCAGAGATGTTAGCCGAGAAAGAGCTCGGCGTGTCAGGCAAGAAGGCGATCACCGAATACGGCGTCGCCAAGTTCAACAACTATTGCCGTCAGTCGGTCCTGCGCTTCACCGAGGACTGGCACTACTACGTGCGCCGCATCGGCCGCTGGGTCGACTTCGACGACGACTACCGCACCATGGACACCAGCTACACCGAGAGCGTCATGTGGGCGTTCAAGGAACTCTACAAGAAGGGTCTCATCACAGAAGGCGAGCGCGTTGTGCCTTACAGCTACGGTGCCCAGACTGCGCTGAGTAACTTCGAGACCCGCCAGGACGACAGCTACCGCGACCGCGAAGACATCACCGCGGTTGTGAAGTTCCAGCTGCCAGATGGCCGCAAGCTTTTGGCTTGGACGACCACGCCATGGACGCTGCCTGCCAACTTGCTTCTCGCAGTCGGTAGCAAGATCGACTACGTACAGGTCGACAACGACGGTGAGCAGTTGATCTTGGCTGAGGCGGCCCTCGAGCGTTACCCAGAACTCGACGACGCCGAAGTTGTTGCCCGCATGAAGGGACACGACTTGGTTGGCTACACCTACGAGCCGCTGTTCGACTATTTTGCTGACACTCCTGGCGGTTTCCGCGTCGTTGCCGCTGACTTTGTAGACACCGAGGAAGGTGTGGGCGTGGTCCACATCGCCCCTGGCCACGGTGAAGACGACTACTGGCTCGGCAAGCGCGAGCAAGTGCCTGTCATCAGCCCAGTCGACGACGAAGGCCGCTACACCAGCGAAGTCAGCGATTACGCCGGCCGCCTGGTATTCGACGCCAACAACGAAATCGTCGCCGACCTCGACAAGAAGCACAAACTCCTCAAGACCTCCCTCTACACGCACAAATACCCGCACTGTTGGCGCACCGACGTGCCAATCATCTACCGCGCGATGAGCGCGTGGTTTGTGGATGTGCCAAAGATCAAGCAGCAGATGCTCGACGCCAACCAAGAGATCAACTGGATTCCAGAGAACGTCAAGGACGGCGCTGTAGGGAAGTGGCTCGAGAACGCCCGCGAGTGGAACATCAGCCGCAAGCGATTCTGGGGTGCACCGATCCCTGTTTGGAAGACTGAAGACGGCGAAGTTATCGTCGTCGGCAGCATCAAGGAACTGAAGGAGCTCGCCGTTGACCCAGCGAAGGTAGGCGACGACCTGCACCGCCCATTCATCGACGACGTCGTGCTCAAGACTAAGGACGGCAAGCTCGCATACCGCGTCGAAGACGTTTTTGACTGCTGGTTCGAAAGTGGCTCAATGCCATTCGCCCAGATGCACTATCCGTTCGAGAACAAGAAAGAATTCGAAGCAGGCTTCCCAGCCGACTTCATCACCGAATACGTCGGCCAAACCCGCGGTTGGTTCTACACGCTGCACGTTTTGGCGGTTGCTTTGTTCGGCAAACCAGCCTTCAAGAACAGTGTCGCTCACGGTATCGTCCTGGGGACCGACAGCCGCAAGATGAGCAAGCGCCTTGGCAACTACCCAAGCTTGAACGAAGTCTTCGACTCTGTTGGTGCCGACGCCGTGCGTTACTACTTGCTCAACAGCTCGCTGTTCAGCGGTGAGACCGCAGCCTTCGATACCAAGGCGCTCGTGGAGGCACAGCGCAATGTCATCCAGCGCCTCAACAACGTCCACAGCTTCTTCAAGATGTACGCTGACGTCGACGGCTGGAAGCCAGGCAAGGAACTCACTGCGCCAACCAGCAAGAACGTCCTCGACAAGTGGATGGTAGCTCGACTCAATCAGACCATCAAGGCCGTAACCGAAGAAGCCGACGCCTACCGCACGCCACGCCTGACTCGCGAGATCACCCTGTTGATCGACGACGCCAGCAACTGGTTCGTCCGTCGCTCACGCCGACGTTTCTGGAAGAGCGAAGACGATGGCGACAAGCAGGCCGCTTACGAGACGCTGCATTACACGCTGGTGCGTATCTCGCAGCTGCTCGCTCCATGGGCGCCATTTGTCAGCGATAAGCTGTGGCGCGACCTAACTGTCGGCATGGACCTGCCAAAGTCGGTTCACCTCAGCGACTGGCCAGAAGCCGGTAAGGTAAGTCACAAGACACTCGAAGAGATGGTCGCCGTACGTGAAGCGATCACTATTGGCCTCGCCCAGCGCGCCGAAGCCAAGGTGAAGGTTCGTCAGCCGCTCAGCACCGTAACGGTTGGCGACCTCCCAGAGGCCTACGCCGACATCATCGCCGAGGAGCTGAACGTGAAAGCAGTGAAGTTTGGCGGCAAGTCCATCAAACTGAACGTTAAGTTGACTCGAGAACTGAAGTTGGAAGGCTTGATGCGCGACATCGTTCGTCACGTTCAGAACGCGCGTAAGAACGCCGGCCTGCAAGTTGATGATCGTATCCGTCTAAGCTTGAAGAGCGACAGCAAGGACCTCACCGACGCCGTGAAGGCACACCGAGAGACGCTCATGGCCGAGACGCTTGCCGTAGACCTGGCCGACGATGCCGGTTACGCGCATGTCGATAACGTAAAAGTCGAAGGCCAGCCTCTGACTGTCTCGCTCGAACGCGCAAAATAAGCTCGTAAAATGAAGAACAGCCCGTCCGGGCGCGCCACCCGACAGGGTAGGGGCGCGCCCGGAACGAGCTTCGTTTTGTTCTAGCCGGCGAGTGTCACTTGTTGAACAGGCCCAGGGCCGAGCAGACGCCGAGGATGCCGACGATGCCGACGATCCAGCCGCAGATGTTCAGCAGGCTGCCCGGGGCGCTTTCCTCGTCGATGCGACGAGCGATGAGCAGCATGATGACGCCGAGCGCCAGCAGCCCCAGCCCGCCGAAGAACACCATGAGGGGCGACGCCGAGTCGAGGAGACCCGGCTTGCCGGCTTGTGCCAGTACGAGAACCATCGTGGATTCCTTCCATCCGGAACAACCCAGCAATTTTACTGGGGTTTAAAGTCCATGTCAACGACATTATATTGACAATATCGCACGAAAGTGCTAATGTTAATTCATTATCAAACAAAACAAAAAGCTATGACAAAAAACGAATTACTAGACACCATCGCAAACTTCGGCCACAAGCCAGTCGCATTTGAGCCAATCGCAGAGCTTGGCGACGGCGACGAGCTCGCAGTCGCAGTGAACGATCCGATCTACCAAGACAACCAGTGGGACCTCCACGAAGACGTCGACGGTGAAGCGCTTGCCCAGTTCTGGGACGACGCAACAAAAGACCTTGAATCATAAGAGTACGAACCTTTACAGATACGCGCCAATCTGTTACGATTATTTGGATATTTAATAGAGATTTTCAGCAATGAAAGCAGTAATTCAAGTTGGTGGCAAACAATACATTGTCACCGAGAAAGAGACCCTCCTGGTGGACCGCCTTCAGGATGGCACAAAAGAGCTCTCGCTTGAACCACTGATGATCATTGATGGCGACAGCACTAAGATCGGCAGCCCTGCCGTATCAGGCGTCACCGTCAAGGCAACAGTAGATGAGCCAGAGATTAAGGGTGACAAGATCCAGGTTGTCCGCTTCGAATCAAAGAAGCGCGTCAAGAAGATCAACGGTCACCGCCAGCAGTACAGCCGCATCAAGATCGACTCAATCGGTTAAGATCAGCTGATCAGCAAGACACACAACAGGAAGCTTCCGGCAGCGGAGGCTTCTTTTGTTTTCACGCGTTGCCAGGGTCTGATACAATGAGTGGGACAAAAGAGAGGGAAGAATCTACACCTATGGCCGGAGCCATTATCGCTGTTACAAATCAGAAGGGCGGAGTTGGTAAAACAACTTCTGCTGTGAATTTGGCGTTTTACCTGTCCAAGATGGGGCGGTCGGTTTTGCTGGTCGACTTTGATCCGCAAGGCAACGCTACCAGTGGTCTGGGCATCGACAAATACGGCACAGAGCTGACGGTTATTGATCTTATCCAAGAGAAGGCTAAGCTGGAGGACTGTATCGTCCACACCAAGCACAAGGGTTTGGACTGTGTTGTCGCGACCCCTCAGCTGGCAAACGCTGAAGCTGAACTGGCGAAAGAGCAGCACCGCTTTACGCGGCTGAAGAGTGCGCTGGCCGAAAATAATTACGACTACGTTATCATCGACTGTCCACCGTCGCTGAGCCTGCTGACCGTGAACGGTCTGATCGCAGCGCAGTACGTGTTGCTGCCGGTCCAGGCTGAGTTCTACGCCCTGGAAGGCCTGGGACAGCTGCTCGAGACCATGCAGCTGGTCCGCAAGGGCCTCAACCCGACGCTTGAGCTGCTTGGCGTCGTACTAACGATGGTCGACGCCCGCACGACGCTGTCCGGTCAGGTACACGAGGAAGTCAAGAAGCACTTCCCGGGCAAAGTCTTCACTACCGTAATCCCGCGCAACATCCGTCTTGCTGAAGCGCCAAGCCACGGTCTGCCTGTTGGCGCCTACGACCGCTGGTCAAAGGGTGCTCGCGCCTACAAAGTTCTAGCCAAGGAGGTATCTCAGCGTGTCGAAAACTAATGCTACCAAGCGCGGCCTGGGCCGTGGCTTTGACACCCTCATCCCAACTCAACTTCTGGACGAAGAGTTCGATCCAACCGCCCAGCAGGACGAGCAGGTTTCGCAGCTTCGCAACCTGAAGATTTCCGACATTAGCGCCGACCCTGATCAGCCACGCCGCCAGTTCGACGACGATGCGCTGAACGAACTCGCCGCTTCCATCAAGGAGCACGGTGTGTTGCAGCCGATTGTGGTGATCGCGAAGGGGAGTAAGTACGAGATTGTTGCCGGTGAACGGCGTTGGCGCGCTGCGCAGATTGCCGAGCTGGACAAGATTCCGGCCATCGTACGCACTCTGACCAATCAGCATCGTCTAGAGATTGCGCTTATTGAGAACTTGCAGCGCCAAGACCTCAACCCCCTGGAAACCGCCACAGCTTATTACAAGCTGCAGCAGCAGTTCAACCTCACGCTCGACGAAATCGGCAAACGTGTGGGCGGCAAGGCTGTCAGCACTATCAGCAACATCCTACGCTTGCTAGGTTTGCCGCGAGAGGCCAAGGAAGCCCTGGTAGAAGGCAAGATCAGCGAAGGTCACGCTCGCCAAATTCTCGCCATCAAGGAAGAAGACATTCAGAAGGAGTTATTGGAGCTCATTATTAAGAACGACTGGTCCGTGCGCAAAGCCGAGCAGTTCGTCGTGGGCTACAAAGAAGGCAAGAAAGACAAAGAAACTGCTGTCGCCAAAGTGAAGACCGAAACCAAAGAAACCGAAGCACTCAGCAAGCGCCTCGGTGCTGAAGTCAGCGTCAAGAACATGGCCAAGGGCGGCCGCCT
>CAZPGP010000030.1:0-6149 GCA_964586395.1 uncultured Candidatus Saccharibacteria bacterium | reverse complement strand
ATGGCATTGAAGACCGCGTACTCCTGGCCCTTCACTGTCTGCGTCTGATATGTCACGTTCGAGCCACCGATAGTCAACGCGTTCAACGTACCACCAGCGTCGTGCGTCGGCAGCATGGCACGAAGGCCAGTGGCACCGACAGCTGCCGTAATGTCGAAGTTAAACTGGCCATTGCTGCCGCTAAAGTTACTGAATGTTGAGTTGTTGCGGCCGTCCAACCAAGTCAGCGCCTGAAGCGAGCTGATCATCGGGATATTGTGGGCTTTTGCAGAGGCGATAAGCGTCTTGTCGAAGGAGTTATTCATATCGTAATGCGTCCCGAATATGCCGTAGAAGGCACTCGAGCCTAAGGCGCCATCCAGCAGCGCATCCACGTTGGTGGCAGTAGTCGATTGGTCGTCCAGGTTCGTAACGCCTTGGCGAACATCGAGCAGCGCGCCGGTCGTGTCGGTTAAGCGCATGTTCATGCTCGAGCCGGTCATGAGCGGCGCACGCGCACCGAACCACGCTCCAGGGAAAGCAACGTAGTTAAGGTCGTAGCGAATGCCGTGATTTGCATCTACACGCGCCTGGCTATCCCAGTCGCTCCAGACGTAACAATGGTAGCGGTGCGATACCTGTCGGGGGACGGTGGTGTATTTATCGGCATGCCAACTATTAAGCGCGGTGGTGTAGTCACTATCAAGCTGGGCGTACGACACAAAGCTGTCACAGTTGGACGCAATGTGGTCGCCGATCTCAAAGTTATACCCTACATATTGGGTGGCGCGTGCATTGGTGAGGCCTGCGCTAGGGTAGACGTAGTGGCTTGCTCGGTCGCATTCCCAGTCCAGTACCGAACAGTTTTTGGCGCTGTTGTTCAAGAAGTTATTCAGAACTTTCTCGGTACCGTCGTTGTTTCCTAGTCCGTGATCGTCACCAGCCATTACTAGCGCTGCCTTTTTATCGCCGGGCAGATACCAAAATCGCGGCATCGGTTGTTTGTCCTTGGTAGATTCAATGATGATGTTCGCGAGCAATCGCTGTTGTTCGTCGGCCTGTGGAATATGGAACTTGTTCACGTCCACCCAGTCTGGCTGCACGTTACCTGTCATGTTGCCGTAGAAAAGGTCGTTCGCGCGGACCGCGCCGTTACCGTCACGGTTCTGGCCCACCCATAACTGATTGCCTTGGTGCTGCATAATGATCGATTTGGCCAGATCGTAGGCGAAGGCTACCGCCGTGCCGCCATTGCTACCCACTGTACGAGTCGTAACCGCAGGGTTACTAGTGGCGGTTGAGGCATCGCTATAGAAGGTCGCCAACGAAGTAGCGCCGTTCAGGGTGTAATTATCCGCTGCGCCTTTGTACTGGATACTTTCGTTCACCAGGCCTTGGCCGGGACCGCTCGACGTGTTGATCAACATATACTGGTTGGTGCGCGTCGTGCCGGCCGAAGTTAAACCTAGCAACCCAGCAAGCTTGCTATCCGGGCGCATAGCGATGAGATTGCCGCCAGCGTTTACCCAATCGCTAAACATATCGGCTTGAGCCTGGGTAAGTGTTGTCTCTGCAAGCACAGCTGTCTTGTAATTCGCTAAATTCGAAGCCGTAACATCCCCCAGAAGCTTGGAGTCATAGTAGTTCAAGCCCTCTGTTCGAAGTATTTCGCCGTAGTACTTACTGGTTGGACCGCTATTCGTGATGGCGAGAATCGGGCCACCAGGTGAGGCGAGTGGGTCATTGCTCACGGGCGAACCAACCGTAAAGCTCCAACTGTATTCACTCCCGAGCGAAACGCCAGCCGTATCGGCGATGGACCCCGAAAGCTTTGCGGTATACTTCTGGCCTGATGCCAGCTGGCTGGATGGCGTGAATGACGCAACTCCCTTGGCCGCGTCGAACGTACCGGTGCCGCTGACCTGCGCACCGCTATTGTCAAAGAGCCGGAAGGTCGAGTTAGTAACCGTGGCTGCGTTGACTGGGCGCGTGAACTTGGCGGTGATGACTTGACTGCGGGCAATACCGATCGCGTCGGTCTTTGGCTGGGTGACCCCAACTTCAAGCGGAGCGCTAGAGCTGGATGCAACCGAGAAGACGGCGTCGATCCAATAATAGCTACCGTTAGTACTGCCGTTATTAGGGTAGTTGCCAGCGGTTGCGGTGAAGACGCCGTTGCGCGTAGTGCTACCAGTGGCGGTATTCTCGGACGACTGATCGGCGTAAGCCTTCAGGTATCCGCTACCAAATGTCGTGCCCGTCAGCGCGCCTTGAGAAGCTAAATAAACGCTGGTGGTCGTACCGTAACTAATGACATAGAGCTGATCCTCGCTGACGCGCAATGGGCTCGATAGTCGTGCCTCCTGCCAGCCGTAATCGCTTTCGTCGCTAAAGGTTACTGTCGCAAGTTTGGTTCCGGTGGAACTCCAGATGTTGCCGGTGTGCGTCGTCTCGGTGCTAACAATAGGTTTGTAGAATCGCAGTGCAGTGATGTAGCCGTTCGTGCTCGGCTTGACCTTGACGCCCAGCTCAGAGGTGCCGGTGTCATCAAATGTGCCGGCATTGACAGGGGCTACAAGGTCTTTCAAGCTGCACGGGCAAGTGTTGGTTGTCGTGGTAGTAAACGTCCATGTGTAGTCGGACGCCAACGGGATGTCGCCAGCGTTCTTGACGGTCGAACCAGAGCCGCCCTTGAGCGTCGCCGTGTATGTCATATTTGTGCTGTAGCCTTCGGTTGGGGCAAATGAGGCTTTTTTGGTGACCGCGTCGTAACTATACGTACCCGCCACGGCATTTTGGTTTGAGTCTTTGACGGTGAACGAACTGCTAGTGAAGGAGGCAGCATTCATAGACTGATCAAATACGGCAGAGACCGTATCGCCTGGCTCAACATTGGTAGCGCTATTGGCTGGGGTCACCGTTGTTACGGTAGGCGGATCTGTCGCAAAGAACGCGACGTCAATCCAGTAGTTTGCGTTGTTACCGGAGCCGGTGTTCGGGAACGTACCTGCAGTACCATTGAAGACGCCATTGCCGCCAGAGCTAGGCCCTGAAGGCGCAGTGAGCGGACCGTTCACGATGTTCGACGTAAAGTAGTTCGGCGTCGCTATGTAGCGACCGTCGTTCATGGTTACTGAGGCAACATAGGTCGTACCAGCCGTCACGGTGACGGGGGAACTGAACGAAACCGACTGCCAGCCAGATGCCGTCTCTGTAAATGTGGCGTTGGCCATGGGTGTGCCGTCGCTTTGCCATAGGCGGCCAACGTGCGTGCCACCCATGCTGCCTTGCTTGTAGAACCGAACGCCAGAGATCGTACCGTTAACACTAGGGATAAATTTAAAACCGAGTTCGACGTCGGAGCCATCGTCGAAGTTACTCTGGCCAGTTGGCGTGCCAAAGACATTGCATTCACATGCCGCCTGAGCCTGATTGATGGACATCAGAAATGGCACAGCGGCCGCCAACAGTAGTAGAACTCCACCTACCGCCAAACGTCCACGCCACCTACGGAATATCCCTCTTCGGGTGTGTATTTTGTGCGCTCCTAGCCTCACGAAAATATGCGCCTTTGTTACAGTCTCTACTATATAGAGATGCGTGGCCACAGACAAGGCTTATGCTTGCAGCTACCTGTGGGTAAATCGAGCACGAATACGTCGGCCCAAGGCTTCACCCCATTGGCGTGCGCTTTCGTCAGCTAGACGGTCGAGGCCGCCAGATCGTTTCCAGTTGAAAATCTTCACAGCAGCCACGTAGGCGAGGTAGGCGTAGAGTGCGCCAAGCAGCGCGTCGACAACATAGTGTTCTCCCAGGTAGACGATACCAACCCAAAGCGAAATTGGATAAAACCACAACCACCACGTACGCCTCCAGCCAAAGGCATGCGCCAGGAATAGCACCATCAGTGTCGGATAGGCAGCGTGGAGTGACGGAACGGCCGCGACAGGGTTTGGCGAGAGACGACTGTAGACTTCCGAAAAGTTCGTCACGCCCATGGCATACCAAATATCACTACTGATGCGATGGATCGGCTCGATGTAACCCAAGTCTGACGCCATCCACGGTGGAGCTGCAGGGAAGAGGACATAAGTGATAAACCCGCCAAAACTCAGGAAGATAAACCCAGCAATGTACGGCCAATACATCCGCTCGCGCCGCCACCAGATAAGCAACGCCACCAACACCGGCGCTACAAAGTGAATGGTGTACAGGAAATAGAAGTAAAAGTCATACCACATAACCTGCCCATGCCACCAAATCTTCTGCAACCATTCGGTGGGCAACACGCCGCCAAACAGCGCACGGTCGGCCACGATCATTTCGGTAAAATGCACGGACTTGTTGAGGTCATCGGCAATACCCCGGAAGGAATCATACACCAGCAAAAGCCCAATGAATGGTACGAACCGTACGAGGAATGGGCGAGCCTTACCGAACGCCACAGCTAAAACCAGCAACACTATAAATAACGTATCCGGCGTCCAGAAATTGCGCTTTACGACAAATAAAATAACCGCGAGTGTCACAACGGACACTCGCAGCCAAAACTTAGCAGGATGTTCGCGGTGAAGTCGGACAATTGTCGCACGAATGCGGCTCAGGGGCTGCGTCATGCGCCAATTATACCACCGCAGGGACGAGTATTTCCCTAGACTTTTTGCTCGGGCGTACCGGCAGAAGGTGGGGTCGCCGACTTCTTTGGCGTGTCAGCGACTGACTTTGCGCCAGTGTAATATTCACGGACTTGGAACAGCAGGTAGAAGCCAATCGCACTTCCAAAGAGCGTGCTGAGTAGGTTACTGAAGCCACCATAGTATGAGTCAAACAAGATCACCAAACCATAAAGCAGGTTCAGCTCAGCGCCCAGAAACAGCAGGTCCCAGCCCTTTTTCTGGTGAGCACCAAGTGGCGCAACTGCCATCAGCAAGATAACTGCGTCTATGGCCACAACCGCCAGACCAAGGTAGTAGAACACGCCGAGCTCAGGCGTCACGTAACTACCACCGGTGGCAGTGGACAGTTGGTTGGCATAATTCACCAAACCATTGGCCGTGTGACCCAAGTTCCATAGCGTCCACGCAGCGAGCACCTGCAAGACACCAAAGACCAGTGCCAAAATCGGCCAAATCTTTACGAGTACTTTGCGACCACTTTCAGGCAGAGAAGGTAGCCCCTTAAAGATTGGCAGGAGCGCCTCTTCGACAGGCTTCACGAATGCATTCATATATTCTCCTTAGCTTATAAGCATAAGCTTACGGCGCAGCTGAGAATTCGGCAAGAGCGAGCTTAACGCTAGTAATTCTTGGGTTCGTACTCGTGACGATTCTCTAAAATTCGGAATGCTTCGGGCCTCTTGAAATGCCCACCAAACGACAGCGGCTGGGCGTTGTATTCCTCCTGCGTCATCCAGGCGTTGCGTCCGCCCTCGAACTCTTCGATGAGTGTCCCTCGAGTGTTGGTGGCAGCAATGGTGAAGAAAATCTTGTCTTCGAGGAGCTCGCTTGTCTCTTTGTTGAAGTCCATCTTGTGGTAGACTTCCTCAAACTCCAAGTCAGCTTCGAGACCAGTCTCTTCCATGAGCTCACGCGCAGCGGCTTCCAGGATTGTCTCGCCCCAGCGGATCTTGCCGGTCGGACGTCCCCAGTAGCCGTAGAATGGTTGCTTGAGGCGTTGTTGCAGAAGTTGTTTGCCATCGTCGCGACGAATCATCAAGCACACGGCAACCTTTGGCTGACGCTCAACTTTGCGCTCATCAGTGTCAAAACGGTTCGCGAATTCTTTGCCCTTCTGGCTCAGGTGGTATGCGCCGGCGTCATTCTTGCTAACGAACTTTTCGTCTAGCAACTGCTTCAGGTAGAAATTGAAGTGGTCGCTGCTCAGTTCGCTCGCTTTTTGCAGCTCAGCAAAGCGCGCATCAGGGCGAAAGAGCAATACGTGCAAGATAGCAACGTGTGCAGGGTGAAGTTGTTTGTCGATACTCATAATGTGATCTCCTATGGCCCCAAATTACTCAATATATAAGCACAAATCTAGTGAAATAAGTTTCAGTGATAAGTTCAGGATGACCCGAGTAGTCCATCCCGTCCCGGGGGGGGGGGGGGGGGGGGGGGGGCGCGGGGGGGGGGGGGGGGGGGGGTGGGGGGGGGGGGGGGGGGGGGGGGGGGGGG
>CAZPGP010000029.1:0-7373 GCA_964586395.1 uncultured Candidatus Saccharibacteria bacterium | reverse complement strand
AGCCAGGGTGGTAATGTTTGTTGAGCGATCAGTCAAATCACTTAGCGCTTGAATGTGCCGCGCAGTTTGCGACGGCTGTCGGTCCAAGCCTTAAGGCTCAAACCAAGCGCGCTGGTACCAAAGAGACCGCCGAGAGCGAGGCCGGCGCCAGTGTTTGGAAGCTTGTCTGGAGTTCCAGGGGTGCTAGGTGTTTCACACTTTGCGTCGCCCTTAGGAATACCAGGCTTACATTCCTCAACTGGAGGCTGCTCTACGACGACCTTGACCTTACAGTCGTTGCTCGTAATACCAGGAACGGTCTTACCAGCGACTTCGAAGGTTACGGTCAGAGTTGCGTTGTATTCGCCAGGCTTAGCGTAGGTGTGGGTCTGCTTTTCCTGACCTGCGCCTACGATGATGTTCTGGTTGTCGCCAAAGTCGAACTTGTATTCTTTAACCTTAACGTCGCCTTGCATCTTAGCCTTAGCGGTGAATTCGAACGTGTCGCGTGTCTTCTGAATTTTCTTCAGTGACTCACAGACGTACTTGTTTTCAACGGGTTGTTCAGTAACTTCGAAGTTCTTCTTACAGTTGGGGTTGCTAGCGATCTTTTCCTGACCGTTAACGGTTACAACTACTGTAGCTTCTACGGTGTACTTACCAACCTTCTCTTGGGTGTATGTGAATACACCGTCAGTGCTGTCGCGACCGGCAATCTGGTTGCCTTTGTCGTCACGAACAACGTATACAAATTTCTTGAACTCGGCGTTCTCAACTACCTTGGTAGTCGTGAACTTGAACTGAGTTCGAGAGATGTTGTCGACAGTTGTTGCGGTACATTCGTACTTAGGAACCTTAGGCTCCTCACACTTTTTGTCGGTAGTGACGTCAGCGGTGTCGTCCTTGCTGCCATTGTCGGTCTCGACTGAGGCCTTGTTGATCAGCTTGTTAGGACCACAGGCTGGCAGGTTGTCATTTGCGGCAACCTTGGCGCTGAAGATAACCCAAGCGTTTGCACCAGCGGCGTATGAACCAATGTTCACACCGCCCTTGGTAACGTTGTCAGAAATCTTGGCACCGTTTGGAGTCTTGCTGTTGCCGAGTACAGAGCTGCCGTCGACATATGTCATGCCAGCAGGCAGGGTGTCCTTGACTACGACGTTGTCCTGCTGAGTGTTGCCAGTGTTCTTGTACTGGATTAGGTAGTCAACAGTTTCGCCAGGCTGAGCAGCGTAGCTCTCAACCCATTTGTTTTCGCCGTGCTTGCTTACAAGCTTGCTCATGGTGAAGTCAGTCTTGGTTGGACCCTGGACCTTAACCTTGAAGGTTACGAATCCAGCGTACTTGAAACAACCAGGAATGACGCCGTCGAGCTTGTCGTAGCCGAGCTGTGCGCCAGTGCTGGTGACAATGTTGTCACTCAGCTTGGTGCCGCTGGTGAATACCTCGTTGTAGAAGGTAGCTGAACCAGCGACGTAGGCGACGTTGAAGTCGCTGTTCGAGTTCAGAGTAGCTGAATCCCAGATTTCCTTTGGGGTAGCGTTGTCGGCGGTAATGAAACCACCAAGCTGTACGCTCTTGCCAGTAGTCGTAGGGACGCTAGCCTTTGCTCGGGTGTTAGTTGCTTTTAGGTTGAGGTCAGCAGATGCGTCGTTATGGACGTACATGCGAACCAGGTATTCGCGACCAGCTTCAGCTGTCACGTTGTCTTGCCATCCACCAGCAGATGTATTGCTGGCATCTTTGATGACCATAAAGTTTCGTTCATCGCCAACCTCTGGGTTGTCGGTGATCGAGTTAAACGTCACGTGGCCAGCAGGTGCGGCCATGGTGTAGGTAGGGCGGTCGGGTCCGAAAGCCATTACGGCTGCAGGAATCACGATAGCGGCTACGGCAACAGCCATAGGCATCAACTGCTTAGGTGCGTGACGAAGCTTTTGTAATAGCTTCATGTGTCTCTCCCTTAGTAGTTTACTTATATCATAAAGTAGCGTTACGTTCTAAAATCTTTTGCAAATCTCTTTGGTCCGAATTGTTAATGAACGCTCAGGTATTGATTAGCAAGTCAGATCATTTCAATTCGCTTGGTTGTTCCCCGAGGGGAGCAACGCAGGTCGGGGCGGGTTATTGCCCAGATGGTTACTCCTCTCGGTAGTTGGTAAAGCATGTGTACGGCCACGGTCGGCGCCAGGTCCTCGGGTTCGAGGGGCCTGGCGGCCGACGCGTGGTGTTCAGCAGGACGGGATGCCTGGAGCGCAGGGTCCGCCGGACTGTGCTGGCTTCTCCGGCTCAGGATCTTCCGGCGGCGGAATCGACGACCGCGTGGGTTGCGGCTGTGACGTCTGCCCCGGTGGGGGCGGCGCCTTGTAGCTGCTCGTCGGTTCAGCGGGTCGCGTCTCCTGGGTTGCAGGCGGGTTGGTGCCCTGAACCTGCTCGGGGATGTCCTTGCGGCCGTTGCCGTCCGACTCGTTCTTCGGAATCACGCAGTCGCCGTCCCGGTTCGGGACCTTCGGCGGCACGCACTTCTGGGGCGGGTTGGACGTGGGCGGTGTCGACGAGGGCGTCGTGCTGGGCGTGTGGCCCGGCGTGGACGTGCTCGTTGACGGAGTGGGAGTCGGCACAGGCTTGCTCTTCGGTGCCCGCCACATGTTGTGGCAGTCGACGAAGATGCCCTGGGTCGTGTCCAGCTCCTTGAACTTGCCGTTCTCGTCAAAGATCGGCTTGCCCAACGTGACGCGGATCTGCGACTTCGTGTGAATGAACGGGTCGCAGCGGTTGTCTTCCAGGTTGCGCGTGTTGATGACCGTCTCGTAACGGACGACCTGCAGCTTCCCTGTGTTGGGGTTGCCGTCAGCGGCCGCCTTCGTACGGATCTGGTCGTCGGTGATCGAGTCACTGACGTTGATCGCGACGATGAAACGCAGGTCGTGCTCGCCCTCCGTCATCGCGAACTTCGGGACATCGCTGTCCCAGTTCATTTCGACGTTGGTGTTCGAGCAGTCGGTGTACCACTTGGTGTCACCGAACAGCTTGTCGAGCTCGACCCAGTTGTTGGTCCGAGTCTTGTCGCCGTCGGTCCCGACCGTGACGGGCACGGTGCGGGGGTCGCGGTTGGCTTCGCTGCCGCTGACCGGAGTCAACGGCTGGTCGCCGTCAACAACGGCCATGGTCTTGGTCTTGCCATCGGCGTCGACGATCGTTGCGGTCGGGTCGTCGGTGCACGTGCCCTCGGCGGCGGACTTCGCCTTGGTGTCGACCTGGCCGAGTCGGGCATCCAGGTTTGACTGGAAGTCCTTGAACTCGGACGGATTGACGGGCGGTTTGAAGCCGAAGGCAGTGACCTCGCTGTAGTCCGGCGGCGACTGCTTCACCTTGTCCACGGCGCTCCGGAAGGAAATGGCCGTGTTCTGGGCGGTGATGCAGGTGACGCTGCCGGTCCCCAGGCTGAGGTCCGGTCGCTGGGCGTTGCTGGGCTGTCCACCGAGGATCACTGCCACGAAGGCGGTGATCAGCAGCAGAGGCAGCACCAGCGATCCCAGGTAGAAGTGACGCCGCGGCTTGTTCGCAGCGTTGAGTTGACGCCTGATGGTAGTTCCTGACATTGTGGGGGCGCTCCTTTCGTCTCGAAGCCCCAAGGTTTTAGCCCGCTTAACCGCGCGGGCGGTCTGCGGACAGCTGCTATGGGGCTGGAGCCCAGAAGCAGCACGCGAGTCGGTCGACGACTGACACGGGTGCTGCCTCCGGAAAAGGGAGCCATGCTTTACCTGCCGCTGCCTGTGAAGGCGCAGCAGAGTACCTACTGAGAAAAGTTTGCGGCGACGCTCAGTAGATACTCTGCTGCGCCCGGATGACGAGCGGCAAAGTGAACTAAAATGATCTGACTTGTTAATGTGCCATAATCGCTTTGCTGGGGCAAACGGAAACGCCAAAGCCTCTCAATCAAAATGATTGAGAGACCCATTGTTCGTTCCCTGTTAACTTGCCCGGTTTGCGGCCTAGTTAGGGTGGTCCCCATACGAGTTCGCCGCAAAACGATGTCTATATAAATATAACACTAAACTGATCAAATGTCAATATTCATAAGCATCATATTATCCTTATGGCAAACGCAAAACCACCCCGGCATGCGGGGTGGTTTTAAGGGATGCGGTCAGTGGTTGCTTAACGGTTCAGGAAACTGTCGAGCAGGTTACGGCGACTTCGGAGGAAGTAGCCACCAGCGGTCAGTACACCGCCCAGGCCGATTGTGCCGCCCAGGACGTCAGTGACGCCGGTGTTTGGCAGCTCAGCTGGAGTGTCTTCACACTTCTTGTCGCCAACAGGGATACCTGGCTTGCACTCTTCCTTACAGCGAACGTCGCCTACAGGGATGCCGGGTTTACACTCAGCAGGAGTTTCAGGGGTAACCTTTGTCTGGCAGGTAAGGCTCCTTACTTCGTCACCGATAGAGAAGTTAACCGTTGCAACGATGGTGTATGAACCATCCTTGGCGTAGGTGTGGGTGCTGGCAACGGTGCTTGCGTCAGCTGGCTTAACACCGCTGATGCTCTGTCCGTCACCGAAGTTGAAGCTTGCGTCATTAAGGGTAGCGCCACCACTCTGAGTGGTCTTGGCGGTAAAGCGGTATTCGCGCTTTTCCTTGTTGATGGTGGTAGGGGTTAGCGCAGTACATGCGAATGCAGGCTTCGGCGCTTCAGGCTTAACTTCGATAGGCTTGGCACACTTAGGGCCAGATGCGGTCTTGGTTTCGCCGTTAACGGTTACGTAGACGGTAACCTTAGCGGTGTAGTTGCCTTCCTTGGCGTACTTGTGAGTAACAGCCTGAGAAGGGTTTGTTACGGTTTCAGTCTTGCCGTCGCCGAATTCGTAAACCAGCTTGGCAATCTTAGCGCCGTTGAGGGCAGTTGTGTCGGTCGTGTAGCTAAATGTTGTGCGGTCGATCTGTTTAGGATTCAGCATGTCACAGCTGTAGCTAGGAGCCTTGCCGTTTGGCTTACCAGTAATAGGGTTGCCACAAACGGTCAGGGCTGCGAACTCGAACTGCTCGCCGTTCATCATGACCAATGCAGGAATGCTGTTGCTCAAGAAAACATCTTGGCTACGGCTAGAGTAGTAAGTTACGCCGTCGATAACGAGGTTGCTTGTGTAAGACTTCTTCTCACGACCAAGGCTGGTTGCGTCGGTTGCGACAACTTTACCGTCCAGGACGATGTCGCCGTTCTTGCGAGCTTCACCCATCTTTGCAGTCTTGGCAAAGCGGTCGATTTCGTCAGGTGCGAGGCCGTAATGAGCGTAGATGTTATCCAGGTCGCCCTTAGCGTTTTCGTTGTACTTGGCAACGAAGTCAGAAACGCCAGTTACGCCACAGTTAATGATGTTATTTGCCTTACATTCAGCCGCATACACAGATGGGCCGCCTGCAAAGTTAGCTGTCAGCGCAACACCAGTCATGCCCACAAAAAGAGCACCGACGAGTAGCTTGCTGCTACCAGCGTATCGAACACGGTTCAAAACACGATTGATAATATTCATTGAAAGTCATCTCCCTAAACTTTCAAGCATATTATCATAAAAATGACAAATAGTCAATATTACGCTTAAGCTTCATAAACATAACAGATATCGACCCCTGTTATTTCAGCGTCAGCTGTGCCATACTGGAAGTCATGAAGAAAGAGCCTTCAGACCACCCAAAGCTTATGACTGCCCCTGTTAGGGCCGGCTTTCCCAACCCGGCGGAAGAGGCGGGTGGTTTCGCGCTGGATTTGAACGAGTATCTGATCAAGCGTCCTACCAGCACATACTATTTACGGGTCGAGGGCGATTCGATGACCGGTGCGGGCATCACCTCTGGCGATCTGGTGGTCGTAGACAAATCTCTCGAGGCGAGAACTGGAGACATTGTGGTTGCGGCGGTTGATGGCGACTTTACGCTTAAGAGGCTCAAGAAACAGGGTTCAGAGGCATGGTTAATCGCCGAACACCCTGGCTACCCGCCTATTGCGCTCCACGAAGCGACAGATGCTGCTCTCTGGGGCGTCGTGACTTTTGTGATCCACCGAGCGAGGAGTTAGGACTTCTTTTTCTTCTCTTGACCCCAGACGAGACCCAGGATTTCGCTGGCTGCAAAGGCGGTAAGCAGCGCGACGCCGAGTGAAGATTGGCCAACAGATATAAGTGCTAGAGCGGCGAGACCAAACAGGATGGTCTTGAGGCCAACAAGCCAGATGAGTCCAGGCCGCAGGTCAGCATTCGGTGCCAGCCAAATACCCCAAAAGATAGTAACGACCATTGGTACGCCAACACCGGCAATGATCTGGAAGAAGATATTGGTGGGCAGGTGAAAGCCCCAGTAAACAAACGCCGCCAGCATCGAGAGCTCAAGTATAAATGCCAGCGTAAGGTTGAGCGATTTAAAACCATTCATAACTGACTATCCATTATATAGTAAAGACAATGACACGTAAAAAACCCGTCTTTGCCCTGGTAGACTGCAATAACTTCTTTGTGAGTTGTGAGCGGGTGTTTCGTCCCGACCTCTGGGATAAGCCCGTTGCAGTGCTCAGTAATAACGACGCTTGCATTGTGGCGCGCAGCAACGAGGTCAAAGAGATGGGAGTGCCTATGGGTGCACCGCTGTTCCAGATCGAACACCTGATGAAGGGACGGGATGTGAAGCTGTTCTCTGCTAATTTTCGGCTTTATGGTGACTTTTCGCAGCGGGTTATCCAGATATTAGCCCAGGCGGCACCAGAGATAGAAGTTTATTCGGTCGACGAGTCCTTTCTGGAGATATCAAGCCTGCCAGTTACGGATTATGCTTCCTGGGCACGCGATCTGAAGGCGCAGATCTATCAGTGGACGGGCATTCCTGTGTCGATAGGGGTTGCGCCAACTAAGACGCTTGCCAAGGCAGCCTCGGAATTCGCCAAGAAGACGCCCAGCTCGCTTGGCGCACACGTCGTGACAGAGGAGAACAGAGTGGATCTGTTGAAATGGCTCTCTGTCGGGAGCGTCTGGGGCGTGGGCTGGAGAACGGCACCGACGCTTCGGGCGCGCGGCGTCTCGACGGCTTGGGACCTGACGCAGGTTAGCGAGGCTTGGGTGCAGAAACACCTGTCTATCCGTGGCCTCAAGACGGTTCGGGAGCTGAAGGGCGAGAGCTGTCTGCCTCTGGAAAGCGTAGTCGAGCCGCAGCAATCTATCGCTCGCACACGTTCATTTGGGCATACGGTTCGCGACTATTATCAGCTGGAAGGGGCGGTTGCGACTTTTGCGGCACAGGCTGCCGTGAAGTTGCGTGCTCAGCGAGAGGTCGCCACAGGGGTGATGGTCTTTGCGCGGACGCCGCATGGCTTCGAGGGCGGGCGCGGCTCGTCCACTGTAGTGCGGCT
>CAZPGP010000028.1:0-9548 GCA_964586395.1 uncultured Candidatus Saccharibacteria bacterium | reverse complement strand
GTACTAAAAAGTCTACATTCATACTCTGTGGACCTAGTGAAAAGTACTTGGCAGGAGAGACGGGACTCGAACCCCCGAACGCCGGGTCTAGAACCCGGTGGCTTAACGCTTAGACCAAGCCCTTCGCACGCTTAAAGGCAGCAACTGCTGCCGGAATAAAGTCCAGCTGCGACAGCATAATATTCGTCGGCAGCTTGTCGGCGGGATAGAAGGCGCCGGCCGTTGGCTCCCCAGCAACCTCAACAATAAACACCTGCGCGCTTTCCGTCCCGCGCTTGTTGTGATGCAGGAGGTTATAGACGTACTCTGGCTCGCCAGCCAGCTCCACGCCGTGTAGCTCGTCTTGCAGGATGCGTCTGAAGGCTTCCTTGTACGATCCTAGCTCATCGGTCGGGCGGATCACCGTGCCGGGCGTGTGCAGAATACCCGGCCACAGCTCCGGCCAATCCTGCTTTTCCTCGCCACGTTTTAGTAGCAGTACCTCAACCTGACCGTTGCGTACACGCATCGGGACAACCTCCACAATCGAGAAGACAGCAAGCCGCGCAACCTGCCGGAAAATAGGGAAGGGCAGAAAGCCGGCCGGGAGGCGAGCGAGCAATTCTGCTGCTTGGTTGATTTCGGAATCGTCGAGAGGCGCTGAGGTAGGAGGAATTTCTGTCATATCAGCCGCAATTATGCCCCAGATGCACGGTTTAGCCAAGGTCAATATGCTACACTTAACTAGTAATGAACAGAGATAGAGTCCTCACAGGCATTCGCAGCAACGGCGAGCCGCACCTCGGTAATTATTTGGGTGCAATGTTGCCGATGGTTGAAATCCAGAAGGCGCATGGCGACACGCACGATATGTTTTTCTTCGTGCCCGATCTGCACTCCTTCACCACACCCATCGACCACAACACACTGTACGAAAACACCGTTCGTAACCTCAAATATTTTGTAGCCGCAGGCATGGACTTCTGGGCAGACGGCGCGCATCTGTACCGCCAGAGTTATATCCCAGCCCACTCTGAACTCACTTGGATTCTCGACTGCTTCGCCTACATGGGCGAAATGGGTCGCATGACACAGTTCAAGGACAAATCCGACGGCCAAGCCAACGTTAGCGTCGGCCTCTTCAACTATCCTGTCCTGATGGCCGCCGACATCCTGCTCTACAACGCCCGCTACGTGCCAGTTGGCGACGACCAGAAGCAACACCTCGAACTTGCCCGCGACCTCGGTATGCGCATGAACAACAAGTTCGAAGATGTCTTCACCGACGGCGTATTCACCGTACCCGAAGACTGGAAGACTCAGCTTGAGTTTGCAGAGCGCGACAACGGCGTACGCATTCGCAGCCTCCGGAACCCAGGCAAAAAGATGAGCAAATCCGTAGACGACCCAGCCGGTACTATCGGCATGACCGATGACCCAGCTGAAGCTGCCAAGAAAGTTATGAGTGCCACGACGGACAGCGCTGGCGAGATTAACTTCGACTGGGCTAATCAGCCGGGCATCTCCAACTTGATCCAAATGCTCGCTCTCATGAGCGAACGACCTGTCGCAGAAGTTGCAGCCGAATGGAAAGGCCGCAGCAGTTACGGCGAGCTGAAGACCGCCGTAGCCAAAAAGGTCGAAGCTTTCCTCCGCGAATTCCAAGAGCGCGTCCAGAACGTCGACGAAGCCAAACTCCTGGCCAAACTCGAAGAGGACGAGCGCAAGGTGAGTGAAATCGCCGAAGCCACACTTCTACGCGCACAACAAGCAGTTGGCCTGCGCCCACGGTCATAATGAATCAACTTCGATTTGTCGCCGAAACAGCGGGGGAGCGCGTCGACGCCTTCCTCGCGCATGCCGCAGCAGAGTACTCTCGATCATACTGGCAGAGACGATGTGAAGCCGGTGAGGTTTTGATTGGCGGCAAACCAGTCAAAGCCAGCTACAAACTCGCACTCGACGATATTGTTGAAGTTACCGTACCCGACGCACCAACCTTCGAGGGACAATCCCTGCCAGTCATATACGAAGACGACGACGTTATCGTCATCAACAAACCCTCTGGCGTGCTGGCCCACGCAAAAGGCGCCGAGAGCCAAGAGTTCACCGTAGCCGAATTTGTACGTCCAAAGACTACTGACGGCGTAGATACCAACCGACCTGGCATTGTGCACCGCCTCGACCGCGGCACATCCGGCGTTATTATCGCCGCCAAAAACACGGAGGCCAAGCGCTGGCTGCAAGGTCAATTTAGCAAACGCAATGTCAAGAAAACCTACTTGGCGCTAGTGCGCGGTCATCTGCGCAATCCAGAAGCTATCCTCCGCCTGCCGATCGAGCGCAACCCTAAGAAGCCGCAAACATTCCGTGTCGGCGCCAATGGCAAATCGGCCGAGACGGCCTACACAGTTACTAAGTCATACAAAGACTTCGACCTGGTTGAGCTCAAGCCGCATACTGGGCGAACCCATCAGTTACGCGTGCACCTCGAGTATCTTGGTCACCCGATCGTTGGCGACCACGTGTACGGCGAGGAATCAAAGCAACTTGGCCGCATGTTCCTGCACGCTCATCAACTCGAGCTAACGCTTCCTTCCCGAGAGCGCAAAGTATTCACGGCACCACTACCACCAGAACTCGAAGACTACCTAAACACATTGGAGTAGACATGTTCGGCTCTATCCTTCTGCACGAATCGGTCAAGCATAACCTCGAAGCACTTGCCGCGCGGCCACCGCAAGGTATCCTGTTCGTCGGGCCAGAAGGGATTGGTAAGATGACTGTCGCGAACGCGCTAGCCAGTCACCTCGTCGATCATCCGACGAATATTCGCGTTATTTCGCCGGACGAGAAAGGTACTGTTGCCATCGAAACCATCCGCGAGCTATACAAAGCCACGAGAGCTAAGCAGGAAAGCCACCAGGTCGTCATCGTCGAGCGAGCCGACCGTATGAGCATGGAGGCCGAGAATGCCTTCCTGAAGCTCCTAGAGGAGCCACGCGCAGGCTTGACGTTCATGTTGACCACACTCCAGCTCGAGTCTCTGCTGCCGACTATTCTGTCCCGCATCCAGCAACTATCGCTCGCGCCACTGCCCGACAACACTATTCGTCGACTCGTCATGAGTAAGCAGCCAGGAATTGCGCAAAGCGATCTATCACAGCTCATTTTCCTGGCGCAGGGTCGCCCAGGGGTCGCACTGCAACTACTCGATGGGGACGCCCTTCCCAAGCAACGAGATCGAATGCAGATCGTGAAGCAACTCCTGGCAGCCAAACCACATGAACGCTTCGTTCTGACCGGCAAACTATCTGGTAGTCGCGACGACTGCCTTGAAACACTCAGCGCGATGGCACGCGTTGTCGAAGTCCAGCTCAGCTCAGCAACCAGCGCCACGCAAGCCACCCACTGGACCAAGCTCGCCTCGGCAATCGAGGAAGCACAGCTCGCTATTAGTCGGAACGGCAACGTCAAAGCACAGTTGCTACAACTGTTCAGTCGGTATTAAGTTTGGTATAGTAAGAGTCAAATCATGTATTCATTACTCCTGCTAGCAGCACTTGCAGCGCTCACCATCCGCATGTTTTATCGAACCGACGAAGAGCCGGATCTGATTATGAGTTCCAAGCTCGGCGGCCGCGTCGAGAAGCTTTGGGAAATTGCCCACCAGGGCATCGTAGAACAGAAGTATTTGCGGGCCGAGAAAGCTCTGCTAACCATCCTCCGCGTCGACGAACGCAATGCGACCGCCTACAACCGACTTGGTATTCTGTATGCTAAGCAGCGCGCGTACCAGGACGCTATCCAATGCTTCGAGATCGCACAGAGCCTGGAACCAAGCGCATCAAGCCTCCACAACGTTGGGCTGATCTACTACGAAACGGGGCAGTTCGATAAAGCCGCAATTGCGTTTGAGCAAGCTATCGAAATGGAAAGCAGCCTCGCCGCACGCCACATCGCCTACGCCAAGGTACAGGAGAAGCTCGGGCACACCCGCAAGATGATTGAAGCGCTCGAAAAAGCCGTTGAGCTAGAACCAAACCCTCAATCTCTGTCGATCCTAGCCGACGCCTACGAGCGCGCTAACGAAGCCGAACTCGCGCTCGCCATTCGCGAGAAGCTCAATCGCATCGCCGAAAGTGCCAACTCAACACGCAAGATTCGCCAACCACGCAAAGTGGTAATGTAGTTTAGACGGCCGTCTTCTTGAAAAAACAGGGGCGGAATGGTACTATAATTCAGTAATCGTGCCGATGAACCAGCGGCAAAATACACGCCGACATAGCTCAGTGGTAGAGCGGCTGTTTTGTAAACAGCGGGTCGTGGGTTCAAATCCCTCTGTCGGCTCCAGGCTGGGATAGCGAAGTGGTCAAACGCATCTGACTGTAAATCAGACGACTTATGTCTTCGGGGGTTCGACTCCCTCTCCCAGCACCATGTAAAAGTACCGGACTTACGTGCCGGTATTTTTATATGGCCTATCAGTCATTACGCAGCTGCACGCCTCTTACTAGCATAGTTTTGCCGTAAAGCCACGCTCCGACAACTCCGCCGGAAAAGCGCGCTAACCCTAAACGCCACATCACGTTAGAATCACTGTGCGCTCCATCTAGTAACTGAAAAAGGTGAGTGGTCGTGTACCCTGTACGCCGAAGGATCGCATAAAGACCCATGCACGGCCTCTTGGGTACTAGGCGGCGATGCGGGTTCTTAATCTCAAGCACTATTCCATAAAGAGAATCGTCTGCCCAAAATTCGTACGCTTCGACGCAGGCAAGATTCCACCAGCTACAGTTAAACTGCCTGGCAAAGTCCTGCCGCACAACGGGAAGGCGTAGATGCAGCAGACGATTCTGGCGGATAGCATAGCCTTCTGACCGAAAGGTTTCGCCCATGAGGCTCCCACGCTTAAGCAGTTGGTCGATACGCGCTACATCCTCAGTCCAGGCATGGGGCGCGAGTAGTGTATAGGCGATTGCTTGCGTAGTAGGCTTACCGTCACGCAAGCTCGCAATCGTAACCAGACGACTCTTTTGCTCAACGTTGTGCCGCAGCACATCACACACTACACTGTCAGACCCTACATCTTTCCGTAAAAGATCTGTTTGTAACTCTATTGCCATGACCTAAGCCCCCCATGTCCCGGCGAAATAAATTTGTATACGAACCCAGTCTATACGTGCACAAACAGTTACAGGCTAATCAAACATCGGCATCCTCTGGCGTAAACAGGCAATTTGCTTGGCTCATTTGTCTCATTATAGCCAAGCATAACCGACATGTAACGAATTTTTCTAAATTGTAGACTTACTCGCCTGTAAGTCTTATCGCTTCAGCTGCCATCTTTTTTTGCATACGGATAAAAGCCTTTTGCGCGGGCGTGATGATTTCTTCTCCTGGCAAAGAAACGTCCGGTAAGCGTGGCCCGCGAACGTTAAAGTCTCCCGTAAAAGTAACGGGCTCCCCACGACGCCTCGTGTGATTACTTACGCCGATAGACACATCGGAGACTCCGTACGCGTGCGGAACCTTTGCTACTTCAAGCAATTTCGATGCCGTGCGCTTAACGCCTACGACTAGCTCAGGATAACTCTGCTGGAATGCCTCAGGGTCAAGAGGAGTGTACACCCAATCGGTCATAATCTTTGTACCAGGCTTACTGGAGCGGAGCATAGGATAGGCTTCAACGCTTTCGACGCCATCTATAGTAGTTGCAAAAAAATGCATCCGTATCTCGCGGACGCGATCGGCCTCACCGTTCATGGCGCGAAGCTGATCAACGAACGCCTCGTTCAAAGCTTTGAGGCGAGGGATTGGCAGGGTGAGGTCAATATAGGGCTGAATTTGCCCATTGTTCTTTATGCGCCGAGTCTTTAAGGCCTTATGAACGGCGTCTAGCGAAAATAAAGTCTCTACTCCATGGCTGAGTGCGCCGCTATCTGGCTTAAAGATAAATTCGCCATCTCCCCATTCGGCGTTTATTTGATCAAGCGCATCGAGTATTGCTCCGTATGACTTTAACGCAACCCCGCTCGGTCCTAAAATATCCCTTTCGGCAGATCGTTTATTGTTGCCGTAATTTTGTACCTGCCAAGGATTCATAAGTCGCCCAGGCTCTATGCCAATACCACTCGCAAACTCCTCGATAAGGCCCTCACTGTTTACGCGCTTTTGCCTAAAGCCAGCGACGTAATGATCCAGAATGAACGGATAGTTTCTAATGTCGCCGGGGCGAAAATCTGCACTAATCAATCTACCACTCGAATCAAATTCAGGATTGCGCGCGATCAATATGTCACTCGGGACTGTATCTCCCGGAGATGGCGCGCTCATGACATACCCTACATGATAGTCAAGCTCTATGTCTCCGTCTGCGGCTCTGAGCCATTCCTGATGGCGGTCTCGCCTGTCGAACATGGCGTCCGTTACCGGTTGTGTAGGCTCACCATCCCAGTGGCCGTACAGGTGAAGCGCGGCACGTTCCATCATTTTCGAAGCCTCATAGCGATGACACCAGCTGCGCAACAAACGGAGTTATGGCAAGTGCCACAAGCAGGCCTACGGAAACCTGGGAGGCCGCGAACTCAACATCGAGATTTTCGAGCTCAGAAAATGTTATCGAATTAAACCCTATAGGTGCAAGACTGGCAAGTATAACTACTTGCGCGCTCAACCCCTCAAGCCCAAATAGGTTAACGAACAGAAAGCCAATAATGCCGCCCAGGACAAATCGTAGCGCAACCGGCACAATGAGCAGCTTTATATTTTCAAGCTTGAATGTCAGCTTAAGACCGAGGGCGAGCAAGATTACGGGCGCGACAAAAGGAGCTATCATAGCGGCGGTATTTAACATAACGTCAGGCGGCTTTACTCCAATCACCTTAAGTCCGAGCGCAAGAATCAACGCCCACACCGGGGGTGCAAGTAAGAGTTTCTTTGCTATAAATTGGGCTTGGGGCTTTCCGTGCCCAAACCTTACAGCTATCGCGTATACGAGCGTAAAGGCAACAAGAGCATTAAACGCGTCTACGATAGCCAACCGAGCTAGGCCCTCAGCTCCGTACAGAGTTTGTACAAATGGAATTGAAAATGCGGTATTCATTAAAACCGCGCCTATAACCAGTGATCCAAAAGTTTTCGTGGGCGTGTCCCGAAGTACTGTTTTTCGCAAAACATACGCTGCAAGGAGCGTTACCAATACGACGAGCGGCGCAAAAAGACAGAGTTTCAGTAAAGATGCATCGAGTTCTGCTTTTGTTATAGCTACAAAGATTAGCGCCGGCATACCGGCGTAGAAGATGAGCTTAAGCATGGCGCTACCGTCAGCCGAGCTAAGAAAGTGCGCTCTCTTGAGGGCATACCCAATTAAAAATACGAACAACAGGGGTAATAATGTAATTGTCATATCATGCATGCTTGCTCAGTATATCAACAACTCACCCCAAAATAACAAATCGAGCCGACATAGTTTGTTGCATAATACTGTACTTTATTCTATAATCATACCGCCCCGGCAACCGCCGGGACACCGACAGACAGTTCTCCTCTGAGGTGTTGTGTAGTGAGAATCCTTGAGTTTCCTCTGGGCGACATACTGACAATCGTCACCGGCAAGATCGTCAACCGAAACGGCGATGCTGCAAGTGTTCGCGCGCTGGCGGCGTTCATGGTCAACAGCCCCGGGCTCGCACACGCGATGCCCAGCACGGTCAAAGTGTGTCGCACTGAAATCCTGAAGCAGCACCCTCGCCTGGGCACCGTCAGCTTGCCCATGAAGCAAGACAAGGAATCTCTCCTGTCTTGGCTGATCGCGCAAGAAGCCGTGTTCGGGCCGACGCTGCGGATCTGTCAGCTGCCTCCACAGCCCGGACAAGAAGAGGCGCCTAAGAAGAAGTAGCTCACGAGACTGAGGCTACCCGACGATACCCATTCGTCGCCCACAACGCGCAACGCGTGGGCAAAGGCGTTATCAAACGCCGTGTAGCTCCGGGTAAGTTTTCCTTCACAGGATAAATAACCGGAACAGTCGAGCCAACCCCGTCGAGAGTTGTTTGTCGGACTCTCAGAACTTATTTTTATCTTTCTCAGCAAAATATGAGTGCAATGCCACGAGTATTGCCTGAAAGGCGAATTTATTCTATAATTTTATGGACCTTCGTGACTTACGAAGTGAAACGACAAGCAACTCCAGGGAGCAAGTGTGAAAACACGCTCGTTCGATCTCGGCGACATCCTCTCGGTCGTCCTCGGCAAGAACGTCTGTCGCAAGCCGGGCACCTCAAGGGTGTACGACCTGGTGGCGTTCATGGTCAACGGACCGATGGACCGCCGTCTGCTCAACCAGGCGCTTCCGCTCTGCCGTGCCGAGATCATCAAGCAGCATCCGACGCTGGGGACGGTGACGCTGCCCATCAAGCGCGAAGACAAGGGCGCGCTCCACAGCTGGATGATGGCCCAGGTCGCCGTGTTCGCGGACGAGCTGCCGCTGAAGCAGATGGAGCCGGGCGTCTGGGACATGGCGGACGAGATCGCCAAGACCGGCGGCGCCCCCCGGACCCTCCCGACCCAGAGGATGCCCAAGAAGAAGTCCTAGTGCGTAGAGACTGAGCACCCGACGAATCGATTCGTCGCCCACAACGCATCAAGACGGCGTGGGAAAGGCACGAAAGCGCCGTGTGCCTCCGGCTATGTTCTCCCTCACGGGATAAACAACCGGAGCAGTCCCGCTAGGCCCCGAGAGTTGCTTGTCGAACTCTCAGAACTTATACTAAGCGCTATGCTTATTCCACTCGTAGACCTCAACGATGAAATCATTGGCCACAAAGATCGAGCCGAGCTAGATTACGACCGCGATATATTTCGTACGGCGTCACTCTGGATCACAAATTCGGCAGGCGACGTACTCCTCGCCCAGCGCAAGCACACCAAAAAAGTCGACCCCGGCAAATGGGCAGAAGCGGTCGGCGGCACTGTTGAAGGCGACGACAACTACAAAGACACGGTGGTACGCGAAGCCGCCGAAGAACTCGGCATAGATAATGCGGTCATCACTGCAGGCCCTAAGCAGTTCATTACCACACCGTGCCAATACTTTGTGCAATGGTATGTTACCGTCATCGACAAGGACGTTGAAGACTTTGCGATCCAAGAGGAAGAAGTCGAGCAGATCGCCTGGATTCCTCGCGACCAGCTAGAGAAAGAACTTCGAGAACAACCCGACAAGTATATCGAGGCAATGCCCGATATTGTCAGCTTATTCCCGAATCGCTAAAATCTTATTCGACTTGCGACGCTCTTCAAAGTAGAGCGCGACGGATGCAAATATCATCGCGATGTCGCGGAACGTGATAGCGAATAATTGAAAGTTAGCCACGACTATTCCTGCCAGCGTTGCCGCACTCAGCAATGCCGCGTACTGAACATACAGTCCGCTCAATAGCCACACGGTTAGCAGTAACTCGTAGACAGAAAAGATTGGCAGCAAGATATTAGGCGAGATGATGTCGCGCAGAAACTGCGGGAAATAACCAACCCACTCTTCGGGCGACAGAAACGAAGAAATTGCC
>CAZPGP010000027.1:0-12995 GCA_964586395.1 uncultured Candidatus Saccharibacteria bacterium | reverse complement strand
CGCTGGACACAGTGGCTCTTCACGGTGCTATTCGAGCGCGGTCTGGCCTACAAAAAAGAAAGCCTCCAGTGGTGGTGCGAAACCGACAAGACAGTCCTAGCCAACGAGCAAGTCGAAGCTGGTCGTTGCTGGCGCTGTGGCAACAAGGTCACCAAGAAGCCACTTGACCAGTGGTTCTTCAAGATCACCGACTACGCCGATCGCCTGGCCGACGACCTCGAAGACTTGGACTGGTCCGACGCCATCAAGGCCATGCAGCGCAACTGGATTGGCCGCAGCAAGGGCGCCGAAGTTACCTTTGAGATCGTAGATTCATCTCACAAGATCAAAATCTTCACCACCCGCCCAGACACCCTGTTCGGCGCGACGTTCATGGTCATAGCTCCTGAGCACCCAATGCTTGCCGACCTGACCACCAACGATCAGAAGGAAAACGTCGAGCAATACACCGCAGCGGCCATGGCCAAAAGCGACGTCGACCGCATGGAAACCGACCGCGAAAAAACCGGCGTGTTCACCGGCAGCTACGCCATCAACCCTGTGAGCGGCGAGCAAATCCCAATCTGGGTAGCCGACTACGTCCTGATGGGCTATGGAACCGGCGCTATCATGGCAGTTCCCGCACACGACGAGCGCGACTTTGCGTTCGCCGAGAAGTTCAACTTGCCAATCATCGAAGTTGTCGAGCCAGTCACCGGCAAGCCAGAGCAGAATCCAGAATTCCGCCGCAGCATCGTCGCCATCGTACGCGACCCAAAGACCCAGAAATACTTGTCCATCAACTGGGGTAAAAGCGGTGGTAACCTGTTTATCGGTGGTGGCCGCGAAGAAAACGAAGACATTGAAGCAACCGCACTTCGCGAAATTACCGAAGAAACTGGCTACAAAAACGTAAAACTTGTCGGCAAAACTGGCCGCATTCACCACCACTACTTTGCCCACAGCAAGAACGTCGCGCGTCAGATCGAAGCTCACGCTATGCTGTTCGACCTGGTAGACCACGAGCAGACCGAGACAGCCCTCGAGGAAAACGAGAAGGGCAAGTTCACCGTACAATGGCTCACTGAAGCCGAAGTTATCGCCCGCGTTCAAGACGAGCTCCACGCCACCGCCTACCAGCTACTCGCCCAGAACGCCTGCTACCACGGCGAAGGTGTCATGGTTAACTCCGGCAAATACGACGGCATGAGCAGCCCTGAAGCACGTGAGAGAATCGTCGCCGACCTACATGAGCAGAAAACCGGCCGCGAACACGTCAACTACAAAATCCGTGACTGGCTAATCAGCCGCCAGCGCTACTGGGGCGCGCCGATCCCGATCGTCAACTGCGAGAAAGACGGCCTCGTCGCCGTCCCCGCCGATCAGCTCCCTGTCGAACTACCTCCAATGGAAAGTTACGAACCATCGGGCGATGGGCGCTCACCTCTGGCTCGCGTCCCAGAATGGGTCAACACAACCTGTCCAAAATGCGGCGGTCCAGCAACCCGCGAAACCGACACCATGGATGGCTTTGCTTGCTCCAGCTGGTATTTCCTGCGCTATGCCGACCCACACAACACCAAAGCCGCCTTTGACCCCGAAAAGATCAAATACTGGCTCCCTGTCGACACCTACGTCGGTGGCGCCGAGCACGCCGTCATGCACTTGCTGTATGCCCGCTTCTGGACCAAGGTCATGCATGATGCCGGGATGATCGACTTCGACGAACCGTTCACCGCGCTGCGCAACCACGGCATGATTTGGGCACCAGACGGCCGCAAGATGAGTAAGAGCTTCGGTAACACCATCTCCCCAGACGATTTGATCGCTGACGGCTACGGCGCTGATGCCATCCGCGTAATGGAGTTGTTTATCGCACCATGGAACCAGGGCGCCAACTGGAGCACTGAAGGCCTGGGCGGTTGCTACCGGTTCCTCACCCGCGCTTGGACCGTCAGCCAAGAGTGCCTGCACGGCAAAGAAGTTGCCGGAGACCGCGAACTCGAAACCCGACTAACCATCGCAACCCACAAAACCATCAAGAAAGTCACCGAGGACCTCAACACCCTCGGCTTCAACACGGCGATCGCCGGCCTTATGGAATACGTGAATGAGCTGTACAAAATCAAGGTTGAACTGCCTCCCCACAAAGGCAACGCCGCCTGGACCGAAGCTATCTCTACCCTTGCCCAATTGCTTGCCCCGTTTGCGCCACACATTGCTGAAGAGCTCTGGAGTGACTTGGGTCACACCGACTCTGTTCACGTTGATCACTGGCCAACATGGGACGAAAAATTCTTGATCGCCGACGTAATCACCGTCGTCGTGCAGATCAACGGCAAAATGCGCGCAAAACTAGACGTCCCGGCTGATGTGAGCGAAGAAGAAGTCACTAAGCTCGCCCTCGAGCATGAACGCGTCATCGAGCACATCGGCGTCAAGAAACCCGCCAAAGTTATCTACGTCCCTGGACGTTTAATCAACATCGTTGCGCCCCTGTAAACGACAACTTCTTTGATTGTCAAAAGGCGATAAATATGATATCGTTTCCGGATGGAAAGTGGCGCCCTGTTTAAAAGGGTCGCTCTTTCTAGTGACGAGTCATATTCTCATCCACCGCACCTTCAACGCTTGGAGTGGCCATGCCCGAACCAAGACGACGCCCGGGAGGACCGCGGCCATCCCAGCCGGCAAGACGACCGCAACCGCGGAAGCAGCCCGCTCATCGGCCGCCGCCCCGTCCTCGTCGCAACATCATCCAACCCGACCGACGACCGATGCCGAGCAAACCGCCAGCGCTGCTGTACGTGATTGCTGCCCTAGGCATAGCGCTCTTCGTCTGGGTTGGCTCGCTAGCTTTCGGCGACATCAACTTCGGCGAAGGCACGAGCCAAGAGCAAGCTGGCGGCGCACTACCCAGCGTCTCCATCGAAGGCGCAAAGCCGTGCGTACAGAACAACAGCCCGCGCATCAACCTCAACACCCCCGAGCGACTGGAGGCCTGCAAGTCTGCCAAGCTATACACAAAGCAGCTGCTGGTCCAGAAGCACGGTGAGGCTGAGGGCGAGAAGCAGTTCGAGTGCCAGGACAACCTCTGGGACCACGAGTCCAAGTGGAGCGCCTGGGCCATCAACACGGACCCAAACAGCGGCGCCTACGGACTCGCCCAGATCCTTCCAGGCTCCCACGGGACGCCCGTCAAGGTGGGCGACTGGAAGGGCCAAGTGGTCTGGGGAATGGACTACGTATGGGGTCGCTACAAGACCTCATGCAACGCCTGGGAGTTCTGGCAGTGCACTAGCAACTGCCCCAGATACCCCGGCGGTCCGGTTGGCAAACTGGGCGGCCCAGGAGATCCGCGGACCACCTGGTACTAGCCCAAACCCGCAGACGAAGGTGACTCGTCCCCACCCGGGCCAGCAACGATGACTGGCCTGGGTGATCCCTACAAAGAAATTATCTTAGGATGTTACCGTTTAAATCTGTAACATAGGTTGACATCCGCCTCTGAAACGTATATGGTATTCCATGTATTCCGCGCCCGCATAAGAAGGGGCGTGGTTTAAGAATTCCCGCAACTGGCCATCGACTCTAGGAGAGTGCGTCATGACAGTCCCCCCACTTAAGACGGGGTGGGAAGACGAGTACCAAGGGCGGATCGCGAAGTTCCAGAAGGGTCTGGGGTGGTTTGTAGGATTCATCATCTTCTCACTCACCGCAACCCTGCTGGCCATCGAGCTGCTCATGAACCCCATCTTCCTGTTCGCCCAAGCGGAAGCAAACCACGTACAGCTGGGAGGGGTCTTCAGCCTCGCGACGCTGGCCCTGGTCCTCGTCACCTTCGCAACGACGGGCGTGCAGTACGCCCTGTTCCAGGAGGGACAGGACAAGAAGAGCATCGGCTACAAGCTGGGCTGGGTCATCGCTGCACTGGACACCTTCATGGACGGCGGCGGCTTTACGGCGTGGCTGAACGGCTTCGTCAAGGCCGACGGCTTCTGGGAAGGCCTGTTCCAGACCGGTGACTCGACCGGCATGCTCTGGAGCACCTTCCCGCCGCTCGACAAGGAGCACGCGTACTGGTGGATGGCGGAGATCTTCATCTGCTCCCTCTGCCTGCTGCACGAGCGGTTCCTCGGACGGATGCTCGGTCGCGTGCGGTTCGAGCCCGGGATGGGCGCTGGCGACGGCGTCATCAACATCTACAAGTGGGTGTACCGCGCCGGCAAGCTCTACAACATGGTCAAGCTGATCGCCCTGGCCTTCGCCCCATACGTCATGATGGGCCTGGACATCCTGCTCTTCTCCCTCTCCGCGAGGGGCGAGGCGGGACCGCTCCAGTGGCTGTGGCTGATCTTCAGCATGTTCATCACGGCCGCCGGCATGATGATCTGGGAGTCCTACAACCACCTCCGGAAGGAGGGGTACAAGCTCAAGGACCTGGACCGAACGTTCAAGTTCACGTTCTACGGCGCGCTCGCGGTCACACTGTTCGACAGCGTGCTGGACCTGATCGGCTTCAACAAGATCATCTTCGGATCGGCGTGGCCCAGTGACGTGGGCATGACGCTGCCGTTCATCCTGACGGCCGGCCTCGTCATGTTGCTGTGCACCACGTTCGAAGCGCTCAACTCCGACCTCTTCCTGCCCCTCGCCAGCTTCGCCCACAGTGTCGTGGGGATGCCGGACGACGGGTTCGATGACGATGGAATGGGCGACCCCGGTGGCGGGGGCGATCTCGACGAGTTCGGGATGTAGTCCGCCTACAAACATCGTGGTCGGTTGCGTGGAGTTCACCGCCGGGAAGGGCGCAGCACTAGCTGTTGCGCCCTCCCGGTCGGGAACCACAATTGAACTTATTTTTTACTTAAACTGAATGATGGCGTCGATCCGCCGCTGCAGACAAACGCTCCTTGCCAGCCAACGGCATGACCCTGAAAGCCAAGATCAACGCTAGGATAACTGCAAACCCACACATAATCGACGGGATTCCCGCAATCGTCGACGGATCGATGGTGTTCACGATAGTGGTAGGCGCCATGAACAGAACATAACCAACCACAAAGGCGCTTAGCGAGCGTTTTTGCTTCCCAGAGACATCACCGGCAAATTGCATTGCCAAACCGATTCCAAGCAACAGCAGCCCGTAGTAGTAAATGGTATACATTTGCGAAGCCGTCGTCCCCAGCTGGAATATGACATAGTTGCCGAGGCATGAACTACCGCCAAAGACATCACTCGCAAACAGGAAATATCCCATGAACCCAATCGACAGCGCGTAAGCCCCGCCAATCACGACGCGGCTCGACTTGCCGGCAAGGGCATACACCAGATGAATACCGAGGGCTGGCAGAAGCGTGATGGACGCATAGCCCAGCCGTGCCCACATATTGCCCGACATCCCCATGCCACCACAGACCATATACTCGGCCATCTGAAAGGTTGCCAGGAAAACCAGCATCGCTACACCTATTCGACTGATCCGATCGAGCTTGTATTTCCAAAGCAGATACATCGCCAGGCCAATCTCGATTACAAATGTAGCCAACATCACCGGCGGCGAGAAGCAATACATGTTTCCTTTACCCACCGTTCGCATGCTTTACCCCTTTAACATTTTAATGAGTTCTTGTTCGGAGAGTTTGGCCGTGCCGAGCTTATCGGCCTTTACGACTTTGCTTTCACCGGGATTCGCGCCCAGCACCAAATATGAAGTGGTCTTGCCAACGCTGCTCTGGAATGTTCCGCCCAGTTCGCGAATTCGGTCAGCGGCTGCGTCGCGATCCATCTCGCTGAGCGTACCGGTGATCACGAAGCTCTTGCCGTGCAGCGGGCCTTCCGCGTGGGAAGTAAAGACCGGCTGTACGCCGAGTTCTTCAAATTTATCCAACAGCTTTTGGTTATCCTCATCCGCAAACCACGCCAGGACGGACTCGGCCACGATGTCGCCAATGCCTTCTACCTCAAGCAAATCATCCATGGTTGCGTGCGATAACTTGCGTAGTGTACCGAACGCTTCGCTCAGGTCAATTGCCGTCTGCGAACCAACATGTCGTATGCCCAAGCCAAAGATAAATCGCGGAAGTGGCGGACGCTTCACGCCAGCGATAGCGTCGATAAGATTGCTGGCGGATATTTCAGCGAATCGGTCGAGCTGCAGTATTTGATCTTTCGTGAGTCCATAGATGTCGGCCAGGTCGTGCACCAACTTCGCATCAACGAGTGCAGCCACGTTCTTCTCGCCCATCCCTTCAATATCCAATGCGCCGCGGCTGGCGAAGTGCTCCAGTGCTTGCTTCAGCAGGATCTTGCCTGTTGCACCCTTCACGCGGTAAACTGCCTCACCCTCAGGCCGGGTAAAGTCGAGTTCGGGATATTGGCGCTTCAGCTCAGCGACCATATCAAAGGCCTCGCTCTTCTTGGGGCGTAGTTTCTCGAGGACCTTCGAAACCTGCGGAATAATGTCCCCTGCCTTAAAGATAATAACCGTATCTCCAACACGAATGTCCTTGCGGGCAATTTCGTCGGCATTGTGCAGGCTTGCATGCTGCACGGTCGTGCCGGCTACCACGACCGGGTCAAACACGGCGACAGGAGTCGCTGCACCAGTCCGGCCAATGCTAATCACGATATCGCGAACGACGGTTGTCGCCTCTTCGGCTGCGTACTTGTAGGCGACCGCAGCGCGTGGCGCCTTGCCCACAACACCAAGATCGACAAACTCTTTGCGGTCATTCAGCTTGATAACCATGCCGTCAGTGTTGTACGGCAAGTGGCGACGCTTGTCGCCCCACTCGTCGACGTAATGCATAATCTCATCGACATCCTTCATAACAGCCGACTGTCGACCACTGGCGATGCCAAGTGCGCTAATAGCCTTGTAGGCGTAGCTGTATGTCGCAATCTCTTCGGGATTGTCGCGCAGAATCTCCCATCCGCGGAAGCGTAATGGGCGGGCGGCGGCAAGCTTCGGATCCAGCTGGCGGATGCTCCCGGCTGCGGTGTTGCGAGGGTTGGCGTAGGTGGGTTTGCCCTCCGCTTCGCGAGATTTGTTGAGTTCTTCGAAATCTTTCTTGTGGATGATAATTTCACCGCGAATTTCAGTACGACCCTTCAAGAAATGCTCGAAACCCTTCGCCGTACGGAGCTCAAATGGCACGCTCTCGATAGTTCGCACGTTCGCCGTCACGTCCTCGCCCACAAATCCGTCACCACGAGTTACGGCACGAACAAACTTGCCGTCCTCGTATTGGAGCGCGCAGGCCAGACCGTCGAGCTTTACGTCGATGAAGAATTCAGGCTTAGATTCGGGCGCAAGCTTTTGTACGCGCTTTATCCAAGCTTCGACTTCATCCCGGCTGAAGACGTCATTAAGGCTGAGCATTCGCGAACTATGGCGCACCTGCGTAAAACCGGGCAAAGGCTGCCCCGCAACGCGCTGCGTTGGGCTGTCGGGCGTCACAAGGTCGGGGAACTGCTCTTCCAACTGAGCCAGTTCGTGTTTCAGACTGTCAGCGGCCGATTCGCTCATGATCGACTCGTCCAGCACGTGATAGTGGTAGCGATAGTCGTTAATGGTATCGCGCAACTGGACAATTCGGCGCGCGGCTAGTTCATGGGTTAACTTTGTCATAGTAGTGACCTGTAAAGCCTATAGATGTAAACCGAAGTGTAGACTAAGGTGAAGCCCATCAACGCCTGAACGAATATTGGCACCAGTGGCAACCAATCAAACCTTAGCCAGTTGTCGAGCAAGAAGATCGGAATCATCACAAGCCCCCACACGACAACCATGTGGACGACCAAAATCAGTACTCGAAGCACAATCCCCCAGCGACGGTTCATCACAAGTTCACGGGCTGTGCGAAGCGCCTGCCAGGGGTAGGTGCCCGGTAGCGTCACCACGATCAAACCTGTAACCGAGCTCACTACAAAGTAGGCTGACATCAGGCATAGCAGCAGCGCGCCAGCCGCAAATGCCATCGCCTCTACCCCGCCATCGAGCCAACCGCCGTTCAACGCGGTTGCGTAACCAAAGATGCCCAATGCGGCAGGGATGAGCTGAACAGCAACGATCGCCAACATAACCAAGGTTGGAACAATCGGCGTGCCACTGTTGTACAAAGCATCGCGTACTTTAATCTCCTTATCGGCGGCAAGCATACGGGACGCCCAAACCAGCGACAGCCAGAAGAACAGCATCAATCCCGTCGATAGGAACTGCTGCAAGTCAGTCGGCGGCGCAACAAGTCCGCCCGTCAGTGCGGAGCCAAACAACGAAAAGGCCGTCTCGAAAGCGCCCAAGTCTCCACTAATAAATTCCGTCACGCCGTCCTTGAATGCGACATAGTCCATTTGCGAAACACCACCGATGAGAACATAGCCGAGCACCGCATAGATTGCGCCTAAGCTTAGCAAAATGCGTTTGTGCTTCTTGATGAACGACCACGACTCCAACAGCAGACGCCATGTGGCCCGTAGGTCGGCAGTCGTGACATACATACGCGGTTTGGTCAGGCGGAACGAGTGATGTGGATTCTTCGGCGTGCGCACGAAGATTCGCTTGAATGTGCGCTGAGCACGGATCTTAACAGTTGCAGCTATCGTCTTGGTCTTGGATGGTTTCTTTTTAGACATGTCCGCCCATGCTTCTTAGTTTTGCGATACGCTCCTCGACAGGAGGATGCGTACTAAAGAGTCGTGCGGCAAAGTTCTTCTGACGCAGCGGGTTGGCAAAGAATAAATGTGCAGTAGCCGAGTTCTGGTGACGAGTCGTCGAACCGTGAGCGGCAATCTTCTCCAGTGCGTCGGCTAGGCCTTCTGGGTAGCGAGTCAGTAGCGCGCCGCTACTGTCGGCCAGGTACTCACGTCGGCGAGATACAGCCAGCTGGACCAGCGTCGCAACCAATGGCGCAAGAATCGCAGCGGCAATGCCTAGCACGATAAAGATAACATTTGGCTGGCGATCTTCGTCATCACCGCCACCGAACCACATAATATGTAGCAACATATCCGCGATGAACCCAATAGCACTCACCAAACCAAAGACAATCATCATCACACGAATGTCGTAGTTACGAACGTGGCTCATCTCGTGCGCCATCACCGCCTCTAACTCGGTGTCGTTCATGATGTCCAGAAGCCCAGTTGTAGCACACACGATGGCATGCTTCGGGTCGCGACCGGTCGCAAAAGCATTTGGCGCCGGGTCGTCCATAATATACACCTTCGGCATCGGCATCCCGGCGGTGATCGCCAAATTCTCAACCGTTCGCCACAGACGTGGATCGTCTTTCTTCTCTATCTCCTTGGCGCCATTCATGGCGACGGCCAGTTTGGCGGCGAGGAAATACTGAATCAATGCGTAGATAGCGCCGACGGCAACCGCCATGTACAGATAGCTCAGATTTCCGCCACCATATAGGTTTGCAAAAACCCAACCCAGCAGAGAGATGATCGCAACGAACAGGGCCATGATAAGCCATGTCTTACGTTTGTTTGCGGCAATGGCAGAATACATACGTGCTAGAACCTAAGGGATGTTAGAACTTTACGTCGACCGGCTTTTCAACTTCAGCCATGTTCTCGACTTCGAAGAACTCACGCTGCTTGAGGCCCATCATGCCAGCAACGATGTTGCTTGGGAAAACTTCGATCTTGGTGTTAAGGTCGCGCACGCCGCCGTTATAGAAACGGCGAGCAGCCTGAACCTTGTCCTCAGTGTCGACCAGCTCAGCCTGTAGCTGCTGGAAGTTTTCGGTAGCGCGGAGCTGTGGGTAGTTCTCTGATACGGCGAAGAGGCTTTTCAGCGCAGCTTCGAACTGGTTCTCGGCAGCAGCAGTTTCTTTGACGCCCTTACCCTGAGCGTTCATAGCCTCAGAGCGAGCCTTAGTAACTTCCTCGAACACGCCTTTTTCGTGAGCGGCGTAACCCTTCACGCTCTCAACGAGGTTGGGAATGAGGTCGTAACGTCGCTTCAGCTGAACGGTAATATCGCTCCACGCTTCTTCGACACGAACACGCAATGTAACAAGACTGTTATAGAGTACGACGTAGATGATTGCCAGCAGTACCAGGACACCGAGAAGAATGAATAACCACTCCATAAGAATAATTTCCTTTATTTACCCTCTAATAGTATCACCAACTACCGTACAACAGTAGTCATAAATGTGAAACGGGGCCCCGGTGGGGCCCCTAGTGGGTGGGTGGACGACCGATGATCAGTCGAGGTTGAGCGTGATCTCGTCAGCGGAGACGAATCCGTGCTCCACCAGGAACCTCCAGTCCGCCTCCGTCCGCATGAACGGCGGGGTATGGAGGGCGTCGGTCAACTCGCGGTCGCGGCAGTCTGGACAGATGCCAGCCTCGTCGATGTAGAGCGATTTCATCGGGTGGGTACACCGAGCGCAGTGCTCCAGTTCTTCCATCTCCGGCAGCTCGTCGTCGAAATCGACGAATCGCGTGGGGCAGAGGGACTGGTGAGCCTGCGCTTCGAGCGCGGCGAAGATCTGCCGTACCTGAGCCACGGGGTCGAGAACGACCGGGGGCTGAGGCATGCCATCTTCACCGATGTAAGCGAAGGTCATGAGACTCTCCAGTGCTAGAACCGAAACTGCGGGTTACGTGGCCAATAAGTACTCGACCAACGTGAAATATTATAGCATAAGCGTTATAAATGTCAATACTCACCTCTGTTAAAAAATAGATAGCACCCCTGGTAATCAGAGGTGCTATCTATGGTGGGCAAGGTGGGAATCGAACCCACAAGGTTGTTTAGACCAGCGGATTTTAAGTCCGCCGCGTATACCAATTCCGCCACTTGCCCGTAATTGGTTTAGCTCGATTGTAACAGATTAGACAAGTCGCTTGAAACTTTTTGCCTGCATCAAACGTATACTGAGGGCAATGGATGAAGAAACTATAATTCAGTCAGTCATACGTGGCGACATCAATCAATACGAACAGCTGGTCAATCGCTATCATATTGGCTTGATTATCCACTGCGAGCGTCTAGTTGGCGACCGCACTGCTGCCGAGGATATTGCCCAAGAGGCATTCATAAAGGCATTCGAGCGGCTCAAGACTTTTGACGGCGCAAAATCGCGCTTTAGTACGTGGCTTTATCGGATCGCGACCAATAAAGCGTTCGACTATCTGCGGGCTAATAAGCGAGTCTTGCCCAGCGAGGATATAGACGACCTCGCCGACGAGGCAGCCCCAGACTATGCCGCAAAAGAGCAACATCGCCAAGTCCGAGACGCAGTAGCAGCATTACAACCACCGACCCATCGGCAGGTGGTTGAGGCCTTTTATTGGCACGGCAAAAGCTACCAACAGATCGCCGATGAAATGAATATACCACTTAATACGGTGCGGACCTGGCTGCACCGAGCAAAGCAACAACTAAGGAGCGACTTGTCATGAACGACTCACGTTTTGACGCTACACTAGTCGCTGCCGCTAAACGTCGCAGCGACGACACAAACACATTCGTTAGATCAACTATGCAAAAGATTAAAGCTTCCACACCACAAAGTTCCACTCGTAAAGCCTGGCTCTTCCAACTCCACCGGCCAGCGATAGCACTGGCGGCCTTCGTGGCCCTCATAGTGCTGGGTGGCGCAGTCTACGCCGCCGTACACTTTGCGCCCGCCTTGATTCAGCTACTCGGCAAAGAGACGAACCCTCGGGGCGCAACCGAATATTCGGTCTCTGGCTTCGCAGAATGCGCTGAGCGAAAGGATAGTCCGGTTGCAAAACGATTCGAGATCAAATCCGATGCGCCGCAGCTCAGCGACGAAGAGGTTCAGAAAATCCTCCAAGCCAAATGCGAACTCAAGTGGCTCGAGACTTTCCCCGAGAAACACTGGCCCAAGCAAGGCCCTCCAAGTGAGACCTGGAAGGACGGCGACACCGTCACCTACTCGCGCCTCGACATACTTGGCAAACTCGAGAAACTAAGCGCAAATACGCTGACCATTAATGCTGACTTTGTCGGGTCAAAGACCTACACGACAGCAAGCGGCGAGACCATCAAAGCTTTTGCTGGCGGCAAAGAGGTCGCGCTGAACGATCTGCGCAGTGGCGACGCCGTCTTCGCAATCGCTCGTTACAGCGAACCAACGAACAACTGGAGCCTCTCGGACAAGATGAAGGACAACCCGAACTTCGTAGCCCAACCAGAACAGCCCAAGCTGCTCGGCATCGTCGGCGCCTTCAAGATGACACTGCCCCTGGAGTATTACACCCAGAAGCAGCAGTACATCACCGAAATCCCTGAGTGCATGGGCAATGAAGGTGAACTCTGCCCGCAGACCCCATCTGTCGACGTCTACCCGCGCAACGGTAGCGAGGGGCCAATCAACCCCTACATGGTGGAGTATTCCGACCCAGACTTCCGCGAGATTAGTGGCGAGATTACCGAACTCACCGACAACACTATGACGCTAAAATCTCGCAGCGGAACTCTGTATACAGTGACCGTTGGCGACGCTGGATTCAAAGTATATAACCGCGACTTCACCGCACCATACGCTCAGAACGGTATCGATGCGCACATCAAAGTCGGTAGCCACGCGGCCGTACGCTACGCACAGCCCAAAGGTGCCGACCACACAAAAGTCCCCAAGGAGCATGTGCAGATGATAAGCCTGCAGCTCGAGGCCTTGAACGTCAAGAAGGGCAACGTCAAACAATACTAAATAAGATATACCAATCTAAAACGAGCTCGCACTTGAGCTCGTTTTAGATTTATAAAGATAAGTTCATGGAGGCACCTACCGGAATTGAACCGGTGTACGAGGTTTTGCAGACCTCTGCGTAACCACTCCGCCAAGGTGCCATGTATAGGGGTTTTATTAAAGAAGCTTTACTCTGCGTACCATTTTTCCCTTCGTTCGCGCAAGCGCTCCACTCAGGCGTAAAGTAGGAAAACTCACATTGCCACAGGCAATGCTCGCCACTCCGCCAAGGTGCCAAGCCAAAATGTAAAGCTGCTCGAGGACTTCCCCGAG
>CAZPGP010000026.1:0-14412 GCA_964586395.1 uncultured Candidatus Saccharibacteria bacterium | reverse complement strand
TCTACCACATCGCCGCGCTCACGCCGTTTATCATTGCCCTCGCCAAACGCAAAGGCCTGTACACCTACGCCTACACCGTAAATAGCGTTGAAGAAGCCAAGCAGCTCAAACGCCTCGGCCTTGATGGTATTGTGACGAATTTTCCTAATAAGTTCGACGAGATCCGTAAATAACAAAAGACGAGGCAAGCACCTCGTCTTTTACTTTCTGAGTAAGCTGCCTACTCGGCAGTCTGGTCCACAACCATAGCACTCTTCCTGCCATGGTCTTCCAAGAAGTGGCGGATCTGTAGTGCTGCAGTTGCGCCTTCACCGACGGCTGTCGCAATCTGCATTGTCGCGCCAGATCGCACGTCACCCGAGCAGTACACGCCAGGCATGTTAGTTCGGAGTGACAGGTCAGTCTTCACAAATCCAAACTCGTCCAGCTCGATGTCACTGTCCTTCAGGAATGTCGTGTTGGGCAGCAGCCCGATGAAAACGAACACGCCGTCAGTTTCGAAGGTCGCTGGCTGGCCGTCCTTTTGACCGACAACCTTCACAACCTTCTTGTCCTCACCGACGATCTCGTCGATAGTCGTATTGAGATGTACGGTAATCTTATCGTTCTTAGCCAGCTCGTGCTGCAGAACTTCAGAAGCCTTAACGGTAGTGCGGACCAACAGGTCAATATGTGTGGCAAATCGCGTCAGGAACAAAGCTTCCTGCACTCCGGAGTTGCCGCCGCCGACCACGACAAGTCGCTTGTCGCGGTAAAATGCGCCGTCACAGGTGGCACAATAGTGCACACCGCGACCGTAGTATTCTTGCTCGCCCGGAACGCCCAGCTTCTTGTAGTCGGTACCAGTTGCGATCAGAACAGCCTTGGCGTTGAACTCACCATCCATCGTGACGACTTTCTTGGTTGCGCCCTCGTCGACAATCTTGATCACTTCAGCGTATTCGATCTTGGCGCCAAATCGTTCGGCCTGACCTTCCAGTTCGGCAGCGAGATCCAGGCCGCTAATACCCTTGCTGAAGCCAGGATAATTATCGATCCAGTCAGTTACTGCAGCCAGGCCGCCGACAGCGCCCTTCTCTAGCAATACCGTATCAATATCTTCACGCGTTGTGTAAACCGCAGCCGACAAAGCCGCTGGGCCAGCGCCAACAATAACCAAATCGCGAATGTTTTGATCCGCCATAGTACTTAAGCTGCCTGTGGCTTAACCATAGAAGCGACTGCTGCAGTCAGCTTGCCAGGGTTCCATCCAACGGTCACGTCTTTTGGCGCGTCGTCGTCGCCTTCTTCTGCCACAACAGTGACAGGCACTGCCAGCTGACCAGTCAGCTCCAACAACTCGTTGGTTCGTTCTGGATTGTCGTCCAGGTTAATGAGCGTGTAGGTTAGACCCTTGTTCTCCAGGAATTTCTTGACCTGAACACAGTAAACACACGTGTTTGTTGTATAAATGCTGATTGTTTTTGCCATAAGTATTCACCCTTTCTGTATGCTCACTTCATTATATATAGTGCCGTCGCACGTTTCAAGACGCTATATGTTGTATTTACTGCTTCGGAGTAACAGAGATTAACTCGATCTCGAACACGAGGTCAGAGTTAGGTGGAATCGCGCCAGGATAGCCGTTAGGACCATAGCCGAGTGCCGATGGAACTTCGAGGCGTCGCTTGCCGCCTTCCTTCATGCCAGGTACGCCCTGTACCCAACCGTCGATAACTTTGCCTTCGCTGAGCTCGAACTCAACAGGCTCGCCAGTGTCGTAGCTACTGTCGAACTTCTTACCGCTCTGGGCAAAGGTACCCTTGTAGTGAACTTTTACTTTGTCGCCGATCTTAGCCTCGGCGCCTTCACCGGTCTTCAGGTCTGTCTTTACGAGTTCTTTCACACTTCCCTCCACTTTGTAAGCTGTTGCATCCACTGGATAGTCAGGATACTTAGTTTGTTGATTCTGCGATGCGGCTTGCTGCTCGTTCTGCTGCATAATGACGATAAAGTAAGCCCCAAGCGTACCGACCGTCATAACAATCGCGATGATAATAATAGTGATGCGTTGCACCGTCTTGCCACTAACTGCCACTGTCTGCTCCCTCCGGAATTGATTGCGTTATCCCTATTATACCCTTCGTTCAATAATTTTATAGGGGTTGTGATGATAACTGATAGCGCGATCTTCTTCTAGGTAGCGCAGGAGCCCTGCCGGGTAGACCGTCTGCTCACGCACGTCGTCGAAGCTAAACCATGCCGGCTTCCATTCCTGTGGCTCGCCAGAATTCTGGAGCTGCGCCTCGATACTGTCAGGCTGTAGTTCCGGTTCGCCACCATGGTAGTCACACAGATAAATCCGCTGATCGTTCTGATATTTGTCGTCGGTGCTAGTGTAAAGCAGTTTATTGATGGTCACTGCCAGGCCGGTCTCTTCAAAAACTTCGCGCACGACAGCACGCTCAGGCGTTTCGCCTTCGTCCACATGTCCGCCGGGCAGCACAAAGTAATGCTCACCGTCTTTGTGGCGCTCGATCATCAGGAGCTTGCCGTCGTTATTGAAGATAATCGCGCGTGCCGTCTGCTTGCCCATTAGATCTTTGCTTCCTCGGCGGTTATGGGTTGGCCGTAGAATTCCCGGCTCATCCCGGCAAATACCTCAGCGTTGCTCGTGAAGTAGAATCGACGCTCGCCGCCCTGCACAAGCTTGTGGCTGAGGTCAGCGTGACGGAATAGGTAATCTTGGGTGCGCTCAGCGACAATCGGCCCTTGGTTGATGAGCGTAATGCCGGGCCCGACGATCTCGGCCACCTGGGTCGCAATGCGCTCGTAATGCGCACAGCCCAACACGAGCGTATCGATATTGGCCGCCAGCAGCGACTGGAGATAATGCCGCAGGACCATGCTCATTTCTTTGCCGTGATGCAAACCAGACTCGATCATTGTGACGAGTTCTGGCGCGGCCTGTTGATAGACGGTGGCTTCGGGTCGTAGCTTCTGAATCTCGTCCGCAAATGAACCTGCCTCGACCGTACCCTGCGTCGCAATAACTCCGATACGATTCGTCCGCGTCGCCATTACGGCCGCTTCGGCGGCAGGCACGATGACACCCAGGACGCGTCGGTTCGGCGCAAACTTTGGCAGAAACTGCTGCTGAATAAAGCGCAACGACTGAGCTGTCGCGGTATTGCAAGCCACTATCACCAGCTCACAGCCTTGGTCAAAGAGGAATGACATGCCTTGCTGCACATAGCCGCGCACGTCTGATGCCGGCTTGGAGCCGTATGGTTTGTGCGCGGTGTCACCGAGATAAATGTAATTATACTGCGGTAGCTGGGCTACCACTGCGCGCATGACGGTCAAGCCGCCGAGACCAGAGTCGAAGAAGCCAATCTTACCACCCGGCTTCATCGTTACACTCGCTCGGCGCCGAAGCGCTCGCTCGCCTTAGCTGCTACCGCGTCCAGGAAGCCGTTGACCTCGTCAGCCTTAAGCGTTCGCTCGTAGCTTGCGATGGCAAGGCGAAGTGTAATCTGCTTGTGTTCTGGATCGTCCTCGCGCTGATAAATGTCTACAGGCGAGACTGAGGACCGAACTTGCCCTGGCAGGATGCCTTTAAGCTCATCGCGCACGAAGTCATACAATTCAGCGTACGGTAAGTCAGCTGCAATCTTCAATGAAATGTCCTGCTGCAAACCTGGGAAACGTGGAATCTGGACATATGGCTTAGCGCCACCTCGGCCCAGTGCAGAACCGAAGATTTCGAACCCAGCAGCGAACACCGGCAGCTTCAGCGCAGCGACAACGCTGGCCTTGTACTCACCGACAACACCGACAAGGAGCTCTCCGTTAAAGACAACCGCCGAGCGTTTAGGCTCAAAAGTCGAGGTGAGCTGCGTGAAGAGTTGGTGCTGGCTGAAGTCGACGTCAGCGAGCGGCTTGTAGGTCAAATTACCGGTGAGTGCAAACTCATCTAGCACAGTCTCGAGGTAATAACGCGCTTGGTAGTATGCGGCCCCGTCGTGCGATTCCGCGGCGACCTTTGGTTCGGCCGCGCAAACCAGTGCTAGGCGGGCAAACTCTTTAGGTAGGCCGTCTTCGTCCATCTCGCTCTTGCCGTAGACAACGTTCTGCTCGAACAATGCGAACTCGCCGTAGCCAGCCTTGATGTTGGAGTGAACGAGGTCGAGCAAGCTCGGAGTAAGGCTTAGGCGATAGTACTGCAGGTCAGGGCTCAGCGCGTTGCTGATCTGGAATGCCAGCTCACGGTCTTGCCCGGCGCGGTCGATCAAATTGCCGTGCACGAATGTGTAGGTCAGGACTTCGTTGGCGCCTGCGCGGGACAGCGCTTGGCGGGCGCGACGTTTGAGCTCGAACGATTCGTTCTTCACTGCAGGCGTCAGATCGCGACGGGGCAGCTCAAGCGGCAAATGATCGTAACCATACAGTCGGCCAACTTCCTCAACGACATCTTCTGGGATCTCGATATCAGTTCGCCAGAATGGGGCAACAACAATCAACTGATCGCCGTCTATATCAACGCGGAATTCAACGTTGCGCAGCAAAGTCGCCATGTCGTCGGCGGTCAGGTGTAAGCCTAGGCGGGCATTTACGAATTCAGTCGTCACGGCAACTGGCGCATACAGGCTATTGCTGTCGAGCGCATCAGGGTCGACATGGCAATCGTCTACCAATTCGCCAGCCACCAAGCCACTAGCGAGCGAGCGCACTTCGTGAACCGCCTTGGCGATCACGTGGACGTTCTGAAGGGGTGATTGGCCCTTGTTGAAGCGTGCAACTGCGTCAGTAAATAAGCCGTGCACCATGCTCGTGCGGCGGACGGAGTACATGTCGAATGTGGCGCATTCCAGAATAATATTCTTTGTATTGTCGTCGACTTCAGTTTCGCTGCCGCCCATAATGCCGCCAACGCCGATCAAATGGTCGCCAGAAGCGATCATAATCGCTTCTGCGCGAGGCGAGATCTCTTTGCCATTCAGCAATTTCGCCTTCTCGCCTTCGCGTGGATATCGCACGGTGACTTCAGCGCCTTCGCCATCCGTCAGCGCAGCAACTTTATCATAGTCATACGCGTGTAGCGGCTGGCCAGTTAGATACATCAGGTAGTTGGTGATGTCGACAATGTTATTGATCGGACGAATGCCGGCACGCATGAGGTGCACCTGAAGCCAGATTGGGCTTGGCTTGACCTGCACGTCGCGCATCGGGATCATCACAAAGCGCGGCACAAGTTCAGGAAGCTCGTTCATGACGGTCAGCGGCAATGCGGTCGATTCAGAATTCAACAAATACTTGTCGCTGGTGTACCACGACGGGCCTTCGAACTGTTGATGATAGATGCCAGCAATCTCGCGGTATACACCCAGTACACCGAAGCAGTCCGGGCGATGTGTGAACATCTTGTTCTCGATGTCGATAATATGGTCGTTCAGGTGGTAGGCTTCGGCAAATGCAGTTCCTGGGGCAACTTCTTCGTCGACTTCCAGGATGCCTTCGTGGTCATCGCTGATGCCGAGCTCCTTGGCGCTGGCGAGCATGCCATTACTGACGGTGCCGCGAAGCTTGCGGGCTTCAAGTACAAATGGATCTTTGTGGTAAGTGCTTGGCACCGTTGAGCCAGGAGGTAGCCATGCAACCAACAGGCCTTCACGGACATTTGGCGCGCCGCACACAACTTGCACGTGGCCGTTCTCGTCGCGCTCGACGCCCTCCGCTACCCCGCCATCATCGATCTTGCAGAGGTGCAAGTGGTCGGAGTCTGGGTGGTCGATACAACTGACGACGCGCGCGATCAACACACCTGCGTACTGATCCTTCAGGCTGATAACTTCCTCGACAGCACCGAGCTGCGAGCCAATGCGGTCAACTAGTTCAGCAACGGGCTTAGCCGAAGTGTCTAGATTGGTATAAAACTTTGCGAGTGATAATGCGACTCTCATGAAAATTGCCTCAAGAATTCCAGTTTGCCTGCTTCGAAATGACGAATGTCTTCGATATTGTACTTCATCATCACCAGACGCTCGATGCCGCCGCCCCAGGCAAAGCCGGTGTATTCGTTCGGGTCAATGCCGGCCTCCTTCAGAACGTTGGGATGGATCATACCCATACCCAACAGCTCGATCCAGCCGCTGTAGCTACAGACATTGCAGCCTTTCTTCTGACAGAACGGGCAACTCAGTGCCAGTTCGAAGCTTGGTTCGGTGAAGGGGAAGTAGAACGGCTGGCTCTTGATGTCGATGTCCTGCTGGTAATAATTGCTCAGGAACGTCTTGAAGGTGGCGAGCAAGTTGCCGGCGTGGATGCCCTTGTCGACATAGACGCCTTCGAGCTGATAGAAAGTGTGCTCGTGGCGAGCATCGAGATCTTCGTTACGGAAAACGCGACCAGGAATGACAACGGCAATCGGCTTGCCTTCGTCCAGGTTGGCTTTGTACTGCTGAAGTACGCGGTTTTGCATCGTTGAAGTATGTGCGGGAGCGATGAATTGTTTACCGTCCTTGTCGGTCTCGACGGTCATGAAGGTGTCGTAGTCGTCGCGCGCCGGATGACCTTCTGGGAAGTTCAGAGCGCTGAACATATGGTAGTCGTCATCTAGTTGGCGGCTTTCGACAGCGGTGAAGCCCATGCGATAAAAGATGTCGAGAACATGGTCGAGCTCTCGCATCAACGGATGGGTACTCCCGTCAGCGGCTGGCAGTGCGTGTGGACGCTTGACGCTGGCTACATTCTGGCCGAATGGCGCGGTAACATCGATAGGCGTCACGTTAGCATCGGCCTCGGCCGCCTCAGACTCAGCAACCTTGCGTTCTAGCTCGGTTCGAAGCTCGTTAATAGCTTGACCATACGCCGGGCGCTCCTCATTGCTGAGGTCCTTCATGCGTCCATACAGCTCACGCAGTTCAGGGGCTTTCAAAATATCGCGCTTCACGCTTAGGTCATCAAACCGCTTCAGCAGCTCTGTTCGGGCAGTGTCTATAGACTCGTTCATATCTTGAGTACAAGTATACCGCCTGAACGGCAAAAACTGTAGTGCATCTCCTGTTATAATAGGAATTACTATGGCAGCAACATTTTCTTTTGATATCGTTTCCGAATACAACCTCGCAGAGGTCATTAACGCCGTCGACCAGACCAAGCGTGAAATTGGCACCCGCTATGACATGAAGGGCACAAACGCCGACGTCGAGTTCCGCGATGCCGCCAAAACTGGCCTGAGCGTAACTGGCGACAATGAATATCACGTCGATTCCATCCTCGATATCCTGCGCAAGAAACTCGCCGGCCGCGATGTCAGCCAGAAGATTCTGGATACCTCAAAGGAACCGACCACCAGCAATATGAAGGTCACACGCGACGTCGCCTTCCGTAAAGGCCTCGACCAGGATAAATCCAAGAAAATCGCCGCAATCATCCGCCAAGAACTCCCCAAGGTCAAAACGCAGATCCAGGGTGACGCTGTCCGCGTTACTAGCGCTAAGAAAGATGAACTTCAGGCTGCGATGAAACTTTTGGAGACACAGGACTTTGATTTCCCTCTGAACTTCACGAATTACCGTTGATTTAACGGCATAATTATTGTATTGTATTGCTCGTACGGCGGATTTGCCGCCTCGCAACCCAGATAAGGCAGGTGCTTCATGCGCATTCCTCGAAATTTGCCCGCTCTCGGCCTCGGCCTCGCTACGGTGATGCTGGCGGTCACCGCTTGCTTCGGCGGCAGTGACGCAGCCAAGAGCCAGCAGACCGACACCGGCGCAACACCGGCACAGACCACCGAGAGCGTCGTCGTGCCGACCGACGCCCCCACGCTGCCGACGGCCACCCCGACCCAGTCGATCACCTCGGCGATGCCCACCGCACCGCCACAGTTCAGTCGACTCATGACGCCATCGGTCTACACGACCGGTGCCGCCCCGACCAGCCAGAACCTGAACGGCGCGGTCAACGTCGAGACGTACGTCCTGGCCCTGCTGCGATCCAACCGCGACGTCTGGAGGGCGACGCTGGGGGCCAACAGCCTCCAGATGCCGACCCTCACCTACGACTTCACCAGCCGGTCGGACCGCTACGTCAGCGCGTGCACCAAGGGCGGCAAGCCGATCGAGGTCACGCCCAGCTACGAGTACCTGTTCTACTGCTCCGCGGACAACGCGCCGAACGGCAGCATCGCGCTGCCGGCCGACGTCATCTCCGGGCTGTGGAAGAAGGGCGCCGACCGCAAGGTCGCAGATCTGGCCGGTGCCATCACCGCCAGCCGCACGTCAGCTCTGATCGTGGTCGCATCGCTCCAGCGAGAGCTGAGCCTGCCCACGCCTGAGCCCGACAGTCGCCAGTACATGGCAGCCTGTCTGTCCGGCGTGTGGGCACACGGCGTCTACGACCAGAGCGCCTTCACCGAGAAGGAGCTGGCGGTCGCCCTGGACCTCTCCTACAAGATCGGCATCGAAGTCGACGGCAAGACTGCCTCGGTCGACCCGACCGATCAGTTGATCACCGCATGGGTGGTCGGCTTCCACGGAGGCGTCATCGGCGACTGTGGCAAGAGCTACTGGCGCTGAGACGCGCGAAGGAGCCGGGCGCGCAGTCAGCGCCCGGCCCTAGGCCAAACCCGCCGTACACAATCCCTACCTTAAGACAATCACAGCGCCGACGAGCGCTACAATTCCCAGCAATATCCAAAGCCACGCAAACGATCCTGTTTGCTGTTGGTTGTCCAAGATAGCTGGTTGCGGCTTCTTGTCACTGGTTTCAAGAGCTTCAGTCTTGAGACGCTCCTGTAGATCTGCAGCAATCTTGCTCTGCAGCTCACTACGCTGTTCGTTTTGATTCAGAAATAATCCCATACTATGTAGTAGCGTATCACATAAAATAACCTCCCAGCTCACACCGGGAGGTTATTTGTTTTGAGCTAACCGAGACTAAGCCTTGGTAGCAGAGTTGTCGACGTCGGTCTGGAGCAGTTTGAACAGCCAAGCACCCAACGCAGCACCAACGAGTGGCGCAATCGCGTAAGCGGCGAATGACCAGAACTGACCCTGCGAGAATGCGCTCAGAGCAGTTGCAACAGCTGGGTTCAGGACAGCAGAGCTGCCAGCCAGTGCGGCAATCAGGGCAATCAACAGTGCACCACCGATAGTGAAGGCACGGTCAAAGCCAACCTTCTTGCCCAGTACCGCACTCGCGATACCAAAACTGAAGATGATTGCACCGACAAATTCACCCCAGATTGGCTTCCATTCACCTGGCATGCGTGCTTGCATGTAGCCAGCCTGAACCTGTGGATCGTTCGGGTTAGTGAACAGCGTAAAGACTGCGCCATCGGTCATAAACTTCGATACGATGACGTATGCCAGCATCGCACCCAAAACCTGGACGACGATGTAGCCAACTGCCTTTACCCAGCTAATCTGTCGCATTGCCAACGCGGCAACCACAACCACAGGGTTGAGGTAGGCGCCTGACACCTGTGTGAACACGAGCACGCCAACTACGACTGCCAGAGCACCGAGGATCGGGTTGTTCTGAGTCATCAGTGCGGCAAATGCAAGCAATGCACCACCGAGCAATTCGGCTACCAGCGCGCCGAGTACGAGTTCCTGACGGAGCTTACCCTTTGCTGCCGGTTTCTTAGTAGTAGCTTTGGCCATAATGTGGAAATTCCCTCCATGAAATGGTTATGATGTGATATTTCAGAGTATATCATGCCAACCTGAGAGTTTGTACCGAGGCGAGCTTTGGTACAATAGATTCCATGAACCAATCGACTGAAACTGCGGTCTTCGCCCTGGGAAACTTCTGGGAACCAGAGTACGAGCTCAGCCGGCTTCACGGCGTCGTGCACGCAGAGGTGGGCTACACCGGCGGCACCAGCAGTAACCCGTCGTATCACGACATTAGCGACCATACAGAGGCCGTACAGATAGAGTTTAATCCGCACGCAATTAGCTTCGAACAATTGTTGGATAAATTCTGGAGTCTGCACGACCCGACCGCTGAATACGAAAGCCGATTCCGCTCGATAATCTTTTATCTCGACGAAACCCAACGCGAACTGGCCGAGGAAAGCAAAAACGCCAAGCAAGCCGAATACGACGAACCGATTGTGACCGAGATTCTACCCGCAACCAAATTCTATCAGGCCGAACCCTACAACCAAGACTACTTGGCGCGAATGCGCGGCGAGATCTAGCTACTCGTCCGCTAACGGACGCTCGAGCGTCACTGCTTCGGCGATAACCGGCTGCGACTTTGCGATCTTCACGACATCTCTGTCAACTTTGCGCAGTTCTTTGGCGGCGTTATTATAGTGGCCGACAGTCGTACCAAGACTCGCGCCCAGCTTCTGCATAAACGTATTGTATGTCTCCAGGTGGCGACCGAGCTGGCCCACGCGAACCTGAATATCCTTGGCTTGTTCTTCGATCTGCAGGCTTCGCAGACCCTGCAGAACGGTCTGAAGATACGCCATAAACGACGTCGGCGACACGATGATGACGTGCTTGTCACGGAAAGCGTACTCGATAAGGTCACGAGTACTGCCGATAATTCCGCCAACCTTGCCAGTCAGCAGGTCATAGTAGATGGCCTCGCTCGGAATGAACATAAACGCAAAGTCCATCGTGTCTTCGTCTGGGCGAATGTATTTGCTGGTCTCATCGATACGACCCTTTAGGTCAGAGCGAATGAGCTTGGCAAGCGCCTCTCGCTTGGTCTTGTCAGGCTCTTCGACGAAACGGTTGTAGTTCTCAAGGCTAAACTTGGAGTCGATCGGCAGGACCTTCCCCTTCTCTAGGAAGATGACAGCGTCCACGATTTCACCGTCTTTAAACTTGTACTGCGCCTGGAATCGGTCGGGCGGTAGGACATTCTGGAGCACTGTGTGCAGATAGTATTCACCGAGTACACCGCGTTGCTTGGGGTTTTGCAGGACATTCTGGAGAAGCTTCAGCTCGTCGGCAACGTCAACGACACGCTTATTAGTTTCGTCCAGCTTGGCCAGACGCTGCGTCACGTCAGCAATCAGCTTGGAGCTTTCAGTAAACTGCTTCATGATCGACTCGCGCATCATAGTCTGGTTCTTGTCCATACGGTCGCCGAGCTGAATCTGTAGACCGTCCTTCAGCTGCGCAATGCCGTCAGTCAGGCCGACGAGGTCTTGCTTGAGCATTGCCGTGCCGGCGTTTTCTTTGAGATCTTTAAGTCGCTGCTCTAGCACATAGACAACGAAGCCAAAGCCCGCCACCACCAGCACCAACAGCACAATCAAAATAGTCGTAGTCATTCCACCCTCCAGTATAACTGCTTACGCTAGGAGTGCCCAGCGAATCAGAACTACCGCGATTACCGTTAATATCACGCTCAGCGCAAAGCTCTTCAGACGAAGCAGCCAGTAAAATAGCAGGAAAGCAAGTGCAAACAGAATTGCAGAGGTAACGTAATACTCAACGCCAGCGCTCGCAATGGTGTCGCCAGCGTAGCGCTGCAAGCCCCAGAGAGCCGCAACCGAGGCAACGGCGATTAGAAGTGGGCGGAAAATCTGCCAGTTCGCCATCAGGGCGACAGCCACCACGCCCAGTACAACGGTCGCGATGTAGTAGGTCGTCAAATCGCCAGTACCACACACGGACAGGGCCGAAGCTTCACGACAGAAGACTGGCGTGATGAGGAACTTCTGCAGCAGCCAAGTCAGCGCCGGGATAAACACGCCAACAAGTACGCCGAGCAAGCCGACGCGCAGCAGGTCAATGCCTTCAGGGATAATCAATAAACTCGAATCGTCCTCGACGGTCGGAATCTGGGGAACACCTTCACTTGCAGCCACGGTCTGTACCTCACTTACCATATTTTTGCTTATTGTACTAGAAGTTAGCCTAACGAGGCAACTGCTCAGTTCGGTAAAAGCTACGACCGTACACCAAAGTCACCGCCAACAGTGCCGCGGCAAACCCACCCAGCACATCTAGTGGTGTGTGTACCAGCGCCAGCACGCGGCCGGCGGCAACCATAACGCTCATAATCAATAAGGCCAAAGTAAGCGGCTTATTCTTGGTGCTCGCCCACACCACAAATGTAATCGCAAACACGAACAGCACGTGGTCTGATGGGAAGCCGGGGTTGTTGAGGTACGCCGCCTTAGCATCAACGCCCAAAATCATAAAAGGTCGCTCGCCATCCTGATAAAACAGGCTCAGGAGCTTCGCCGACAGCAGCGCAACCAGTCCAGCCACAATTCCACGCGCGATTCGATCAAGTCGTTCTTTCTGGGGCAGCCGCAACATCGCCCAGGCTGCCACCAGAACAATTGGCACAACCAGGCCATCAGCCATGATTCGAATAATAATATCAGTGAGCTGCTGCATCACTTTTAAGCATAGCTCGACGCGCTCATATTGCAAGCGAGTCTCACTCGCTTGGTATAATGAACTACTATGATCCCTTTCGTCGTGTTGGTGCTTCGTCGTCTTGGTATTCTGGCCGCCGTAATCGCGCTGGCTTATTTTACGGCGTTCACATTATTCCCATTCCTCGACCGACGCATTCCGGCCCTGTGGGCGGCGCTGATAACCTACAGCGTCATGGCGTATTTTGGCATCCCGGCAGCCGTCCGAATTCTGCGATTTGTATACAAGCCAAACCACGTCCCAGCCGTAACAACCACCGGAGATGGTTGGGCATCGGACCCGGTGAATATCGCCGTACTGGCGCATTCCGAGAAGGATTTCATCTGGGCGATGCAGAAAGCTGGCTGGCACACCGCCGACCCAGCAACCTGGAAGAACTCTCTCCGCGAAGGTTGGGCACTCCTGATGGACCGACCATATCTGACCGCACCCTTCAGCCGACTTTATCTCTTTGGCCGCAGCCAGGACCTCGGCTTTCAAATTCCTGTCGGCAATAGCCCACGCCACCGCCATCACGTACGATTCTGGCGTGTTGATGCACGTAACAATCCGTTCGAGCAACAAAAATGGAACGAGCACCAAGGATTCTGGCGCACACTCTTCAAGGGATTACTCCGTCGCAAATACTCCCTGTGGGTAGGCGCAGCTATTTATGACTCCGGTCCTGTCGCCGTCCGTTGGCGTAATGGCCAAATCACCCACCAGGTCCACCCGGACGCCAACTTCGAACGCGACTTCATCATCGAATCACTCGAACAAGCCGGCGTGTTGCGAAACGTCAGCGACATCCGCTCAGGCGAGCCGTACCGTGGCCGCGGGCAGACGCTCGGTGTACGCATCATCAGCGATGGATTCGTCAAACTCTGCGAGCTCAAACGCCAAGTTGCTCCACCAGCAAAAGGCGCGGTGGAGAGAAGTGATCTCCTACCGCGCCCACAGGCCAAACGCCGCCGAAGCAAGCGCTAGATTCGGTGCAGTTCCGCCTCAGGCGGTTTGTGCTTTTGGTTGTATCGCCATGAACTGTAGAAGGCAAAGGCGATGATACCGATACCAATTGTACCCGTCACTGCCTCTGGAATTTCGTACTTCATACCCAGAAGCAGCATCGCAGCCAACGCACCAATAGCGTAATGCGCGCCGTGGTCGAGGTAGCGGTACTTCAGCAGAGTCTTGCGGCGAACGATGTGAATAGTCATGGAACGGACCCACACCGCACCGACACCCAGACCAGCAGCGATCAGCAATACCATGTTGGTAATGGCAAATGCGCCAATCACGCCATCGAAGCTAAAGCTGGCATCCAACAGTTCCAGGTATAGGAAGTTGATAGCGCCCATTCGCATGAGAGCCCTCTTGTCTAGGCCCGCTTTCTTCATCTGGCTTTGGTGCTTCAGCTCAAAGACTTCAGCCAGGCTGCGGATACCCAAGTAAAGAATTAGGCCCAAGATACCCGCACTCATTACCTCAAACTTGTGGTCTCCGGCCAGGAAGTGCGTTACAGCAGCCAACGCAATCAATGCGAGCAGCGGCGCAACCTGACGGATACGACCGATCTTCACCAGCGGCGCCTCAAGCACACTCAGCCAATGCACCTTGCGGCCATAGTCCAGGATGAACTCAATGAAAATCATCAGCAGGAAAATACCACCGAACGACGCAATAATCGGATGCGCTTCCTCAAGGTGGTGCGCGTACTCCTCTGGATGCTCCATCGCTAGCCGGACGACGTCACCCATTCCCAGGTTGGCTGTGGCAGCTACTAGCACGATTGGTAGTACAAGGCGCATACCAAACACAGCAATCAAGATACCGACGGTCAAGAAGGCTTTCTGCCAAAATGGCGGCATCTTCTCTAGGACCTTAGCGTTCACGACAGCGTTGTCGAAGCTAAAGGTAATTTCCAACGCGCTCAGCACCAGGACGGTTAGCAGCGCGGCTGCACCACCGTAATAGGCGACGGCGACAAATGTTGCGATCGTCGCAAGCGCCGAGAAGGCGTAAATACGCA
>CAZPGP010000025.1:0-14470 GCA_964586395.1 uncultured Candidatus Saccharibacteria bacterium | reverse complement strand
GCGGCGGTTGTCGCAAAGCACACTCTCGAATAGCTCTAACAGATGTGGTACAATACTTCTGCTACGACACTTGGAGAGGTGTCCGAGTGGTTGAAGGAAACGGTCTTGAAAACCGTCGTGCCGGCAACGGTACCGAGGGTTCGAATCCCTCCCTCTCCGCCAAGATTAAAACCAGACTGTGCGTCTGGTTTTAATCTTGTTTGGGGTTTGAAGCCTCGGTGCAGCGCGAAGCGATGCGTACAGGGGCGTTCGTTCGCAAGACTCACGCGCAGGAGTTTACCCCGAGCATGAGGTGAAGTGGGCGCCTATCCCTCCCTCTGTCCGTCCCAACACATCTGCTGCAATCGCTCCAAAGGCGCAAAATTGTCGGTCAGCTTCACGTCACCATTAAGCTTGATGTCTGGCCCGGCGATCCAGTCGAGCGGTTGACGTGCGTATGTGATGGCGATGTTTTGTAGGCCGTTCATCTCGGGGTCGCGGAGCGGCTGAACCTTGTAGTTTTTGAACTGTGTCAGGTACGAGCCGTGGATACTGCGCAGCAGAGGTCCGCAGGCCGGCGTATTTGCACCGATGGCATTCACGATAACCGCACCATCGTCCTTGATCGCTCGCGCTAGCTGAGCGGCGTATTCTTGTGTTGTGACTGCAAAAGGTATTGAGGTGTCTGAGTATACGTCGACCAGTACGAGATCGTACTTTTTCTGGTTCGTATTGAGGAAGGCTCGTGCGTCTTGAGTGTGGATGGTGACGTTGGGCCGGTCGAAATACCCAAAGTGCTCTTTGGAGATTTCGACCAGCTCAGGGTCGATCTCGACAACGTCAATGTGGCTGTCGCCGTGCTCGTCGGCCAGATATGCAGGCAGCGTGAACGCACCACCACCGAGGATGAGGATGGATTCTTTGCGCGGCGCCTGTTCCACCAGTTCAGCCATCTGGCGCGTGTAGTCGAAGACTAGTTCGGTTGATCCGTTCGTGTACACACCTGACTGTGAACCACGCGGGCCCATGGTCAGAATGCGTACTGGCGCACCGAAGTACTCACCCTTCACGACCTGGTAGCGTGAGGATGGCGTGTCGATGTCGGCGGTAACACCCTTCGGTAGCACTGGCATGAGCTGTAGCGTCGCGATAAACACAATCCAAGCGGTTGCGGCTACTCGACGGAAGGTACGCTCCTTTGGCAGTATTAGCCAGCTCGCCCCTGCCAGAAGTATCGCTACGATCAGCATCGTCTCTCGTGAGCCAATAAGCCCAAAGAATATAAAGCCGACACAGAAGGTGCCGACAATCCCGCCCACGGCGTTCATGGCGCTCAGAGACGCAACTGCTCGGCCGGTCTTGGCCAGCGATTCGGTGCGCAGCCGAGCCAGGTACGGACTGATGACGCCCAGTAGGAAGCTGGCAGGCGCAAAGAGCAACAGCGACGCCAGAAGCCCCTGCCACCTCGGGTCGCTGACGTTTTGGAGCGCGCGTAGCGTCCCGTCCGAGAAGACTAACGTTAATAGCACACCACCCGCTGCAGCTAGCAGTAGCCAGGCGATGTCGCTGGGTTTGACGCGTTTGTCGGCAATGGTGCCGCCGAAGGCATAACCGAGCGATAGTGCCGCGATAATGACGCCAATAACGCTCGTCCAGATGTAAGTCGAGCTGCCGATACTCGGCGCGAGCAGCCGGGCCGCAGCCAATTCGTACGCCATTAGAGCAAACCCGGTCGTAAAGGCAATAATCTCGTAGTTCTTGATTGTTTTAAGAAAGCTCAGCATTTCCCCTCCAATTCTTCTATTATAGCGATCCGGCCAAAATATGTCTGGATATCGCCAACAGGGAAAAAATGTAGTACAATACCTCAAGTTACGACCACTTATGGAGGAGTACCCAAGTGGTTGAAGGGGACGGTTTGCTAAATCGTTAGTAGGGAGCAATCTCTAGCGAGGGTTCGAATCCCTCCTCCTCCGCCATGAAAAAGGCATCAGATTAGTCTGGTGCTTTTTTCTTGGCCAACAATCCCCTTCCCCTCACCATCCCAAATGGCTATACTAATGCTTATGAACGAGCAGCCGCAGCCGCCAAATCTGCCGCCCGTGCAGCAGCAAGAGGGTAGTCAGCCTTTGTATAAGGCTGAGAATGCTGCCACGTCCTCTTTTAGTGGGTATGATTTGGCCGCGACACCGCAATCGGTACCAAACGCTACGGCTCCGAAGCCAGCAGCCCACGAAGATGCTGAACTGACTTGGGAAGCTTCGGAGTACATTCATCACTCCAAGTCGCCTGCATGGTTTATGGGGTACGCGGGCATTATGCTGGTGCTGCTGGCGGTTGCTTACTTTCTGACCCACGCCTGGACTTTTGTGGTGCTGGTTGTGGTTATGGCGGTGGCTATTGGCGTTTTTGCGACTCGCCCACCTCGCACATTGCACTACGCGTTGACCGATGAGGGCCTGCAAATTGAGGAATCGCGCTACCATTATGGTGATTTCAGGGCCTTTGGCATTATCGCTGATGGCGGTCTATATTCCATAATGTTGATACCAACGAAGCGTTTTATGCCTGCGGTGAGTATTTATTTTGCCGAAGAAGATGGCGAGCACATCGTGGATATTCTTGGCTCTCGCCTCCCGATGGAAGAGCTGCATTTGGACCTTGTCGATCGCATGATGCGACGCCTCAGATTCTAAAATACCCTGATAAGGCTTTCATCACCCGGCTTGTTATGATATAGTCTATCTCTGTTCTGTCAGTGTTCTACTTGCAGGATGTACCTTCTGGTTCAAGGAGCGGCTGAAACATGCCGCTACGTGCACCTGTAGCTCAGCTGGATAGAGCGTTGGCTTGCGGAGCCAAAGGTCGTAAGTTCGAATCTTGCCAGGTGTACCAAGAAAAATACCCCATTTCTGATGGGGTATTTTTCTTGGTTTACGTGAGAACTTACGACGCGGATTTGCCTAAGCAAGACGCAGGTCGTCAGTTCGTTCGCAAAGCCCAAGCGCAGGAGTTTACTCCGAGCATGGGCTGTAGCGGGCGTCTATCTTGCCCAGTATTTTCTACAAAATCCTTATGCTATTATCAGCTCATGAACAAGAAAATTCGTGAAGCAAAGATTCGTGTGGCTCGTCGCCTTCTGCTCCAAGCCCTAGTTGTGGTTGTTGTCATTGTCGGCGCAATATGGGGCTGGGCGTATGTTCAGCGACTCAATGCTGCGGCGTTCCAGGCTGAAATCACACCAATCCGCGAGATGTTGATAGACGCAGTCCGCAATACGAAGACCGACGCCCCTGTCGACGCTAAAACCGGCGGCATCTACTTCCCCCAGGCACGACTGTATGTTCCAAACGCCTCTAGCTACACGCAGCTAACATACGCCTATAACCCAGGCGACGACGCTGACCTTACTATTGCCAACAAGACCGCACTCAACCAAGGCATCGCCTCGATGTATAACGCGCAGGGCTTCAACGAATTATTCTCTAAACTTCCCTACCTCCAGGCCTGTCAGCGTGGCGTAACGGTGGCTTACCAGCAGGTCAACGACGCAGAGAAAGAACTCCGCCAGACAGTGCAGCTCGAGAACGGTAAAACAGCATATCTGTATATCGAGAAGGCTTGCCCTGAGCTGCACGAGACGGCCGAACTGCTTAAGGACCTCAAGTCGTACTAGCCATGGACAAACGCCTATCACAGGACGAGCTAGCTACTCGCCTGGCGGGTGCCGCACAGCAAGTGGATGTGGGTGCGGAATACGAACATTATAAGCACATGCGCTACAAAGTTATCGCTGTTGCGCTCATTGAATCTACCAACAAGCCGTGCGTCGTCTATCAGGCGCAGTATGGGGAGCGAGCTACTTTTGTTCGTCCTTTGGAGGACTGGTTGGCTCAGGTTGCTGTTGAGGGTCGCTTGGTGCCGAGGTTTGCGAAGGTTTAGCGACTGAGACGGGTGTTGTTGGAGCTGTTGCTTCGGTCTCTGCCGGCTTGAGTAATTCTGCCTTTTCCCGGCGTTTGTGGATGACCTGTAGCACGATCCAGAGTACAAGTGTGAGACCGCCAGCAATACCGCTCACCATGGCGAGGTAATTGCCCATAGCGGGTGCAGCTTGGTGCAAGATTGGCTCGGCGATATTGGTCGTTACGGCGCTGCTGCCTGCCGCCGTGTAGTATTCGCTGATGCGCAGGGTCTTACCGACATTAGCGACGATAAGGCCTAGCGCGAACGTGATGGCTAGCCCAAAAGTAAGCCGACCAGCCAGATGCTTGGCGGCCTTGAAGTGCAATCGCGACAACAACACCATGAGGCCACCGCTCGCCAAAGCGATCAATGGGAGCCAAATGAGCCACATGCGCATCGTGCTAATGAGCTCTGGGAGCTGGCGTGATGGATTGGCCAAGGTCTGGCTGCTCGGACTTTCTGCCTCGGTGATTTGACTGACGTTCTGCGTGGTAACAGGTTGGTTGAAGAAGCTTACGCGATTGCTGGCGTCGATAGCCATTGCGTCGGCAGCTTGTTTGACTGTTGTGCCAGGAGGCAAGCACGTTGGGCTACTGGCGTTGAACTGCGCCAAGCTGGTGCAGCGTGGCATAGTGGCGAGCTGTGGCTCAAGGAGCGCTGAGAGCTTTTGGGTAAAAGTTTCTTTATATTCGGTCGTGTTGATCTCGAACTGAATCCCTGATGCTTTGTTGTCGAGCCAGTTGTAGGTCCCGTCCAGGATTTTCTCGGTGGAATACTTTACGAAGGTTGGATCAAAGGTCTGAACGAGCGCTAGCTTGACTGTTTCTGGCGAAATGCTGGTGCCGGTGGCATGGATTTGCTCCTTAACCGTTGAGTCGTTCGCAAGCACGGTGTCGAGTAAATCATTGTAGACGCCACTATTGCTGAGCCACGTTTTGACCTCGGCTCTATCGAGGAGTGTTGCGTTAAAGGTTTGCAATGTGACAAAGCCGCTGACCGCTAAGGTGCAGACCAGGCTCAAAAGTGATGCGAGAAGTGCTCGAAGAAAATTCATAATACACTTATTGTACTACGCCGCGCTAGGAGCTATCTGATATAATGACTCCTGTTATACGGAGAGGTGGCCGAGTGGTTGAAGGCGCTGGTCTCGAAAACCGGTGTGCGGGGTAACTCGTACCGAGGGTTCGAATCCCTCCCTCTCCGCCATGTAAATAGCACAGGCTTTGGTCTGTGCTATTTACAGGTCTGGGGTGGACCTCATCCTCATGCTATGCTAAAAGCACTATGAGCAAGTTCGCGCAGATCTTCCTTACAAATCGTGAAGTTCAAACAATCCAGATGGCCAACGTCACTCTGCTGGCGTGTGTCTGTGTCCTGGCGTTTATCGACATGACCAGCGGCGTACACATGGCGGCACTGGTTGGCTCGACTATTTTCGCGCTGACGCTTATCCCCGCCCGGCTACTGGGGTTGAAGTGGCCGGCTAACTTTGAGGCTGAGCTCCTGAAGATTTCGTATCAGGGCAAATGGTTGGGCATTTGGACTTGCCTGTGGTTTATCTTCTACTCGGCGCTCGCGTTGGTGGATTACTACGGCGTTCCGTTCTACGTATCTCAGTTTGCGCAGCGCGAGACGGTCCTACTGACTGCATCGCTGTTGATCTTTACGGTGCTTCTGGCGCTCAGCAACAAGTGGAGCTACGCTCACGTGAAGTGGTGGAAACAGATCAACATGCTGATCTGGCTGAACGTGCCTTTCCTGTTTACTCACTTCCTACTGGCCGCAAATGTTTTTGGTGACGCTGGGTACTTCTGGGCACCGTGGACGATGCTGGCCCTGTCGGCAATCGCCGGCGTGAGTGCGCTCTTCCGTGCTAAGCGTGATTACTTTGTCTGGTGGCGCATCTGGCTCTTGGCTGCTGGTTCAGCGGTCAGCGCATTGGTCGTGTGGTTCTATCCTGCTATTCTGTAGGCATGAGCGAACCGTCAGTTTTTACTAAGATTATCCGGGGTGAACTCCCCTCTCATAAAGTTTATGAAGACGAGCGTACCCTCGCCTTCCTCGATATCATGCCGACCAAGCCTGGGCACACCCTTGTCATTCCAAAGGTTGAGGTTGATCGACTCGAAGATCTTTCGGATGAGGATTATGAGGCCGTCATGAGTACAGTGCGCAAGGTGATGCGCCGTATGGTTGAGGTTTACGGGAGTGAGTATCGGGCGTGTGTGAAAGTGATCGGCTTTGACGTGCCACACGCACACGTGCAGGTCGTGCCGTGTCGAACTGGGCAGGATTTTCTTGACCACGAGCCAATGACGTCCGAGCCAGATCACGACGCGTTAGCCGCGGAAGCCGAGAGGCTGCGTTTCTAATGAAGATCGTTGCCATCGCCGTCGGCAAGAAGCACGACAGCGACATTGCTCGAGCGGTTGATGATTATTCCAAGCGCCTGACCCGTTACGCGACCTTCGACTGGCAGATTTTGCCACCCGCCAAAGGCAAGATGGGCGTGGACGAGACAAAACGCGTTGAGAGCGCGCTGTTGCTCACGTATCTCAAAGACGATGACTATATCGTGTTGCTGGACGAAGCGGGCGTACAGCTGTCCTCAAACGAGCTGGCGGGTATCTTGGATGACCTGGATATGCAGGCATCCAAGCGAATCGTATTTATTATTGGTGGCGCCTATGGTGTCACCGACGAGCTCAAGCGTCGGGCCGATATGCTATGGTCGCTATCTAAACTTGTCTTCCCTCATCAGTTAGTGAGACTGCTGCTGGCCGAGCAGCTGTATCGGGCCAACACGATTCGCCGCGGCGAACCATATCATCATGAATAAGTTTTGACGACGAGGCCGGGGCTGCCGTGAGGCGCCCCGACCCTGTTGATTCTGTCGTCACTTCTCCGGCGGTAGGTCGGATCGCCGCTGGGCCATCCGAGGATCCCCTGTCGGTGTGGCGGGCACGACCAGCCGGCCGTGCGCTGTGACGCTGCCGTCTCCGAGCGCCCACCCAAGAACGATTGGGGTCCTTGTTGCTTCAGAGGCTGGCGTTACGACCTTGCCTCTGACCTCGATCTTGACGCGGCCGCTTGCGGGCTTGGTCTTTTGGGGTGCCCTCGACTGCGCTTCTGCGGCGCTAAGCGCGCGAACGCCATCGGCGGCGGGCACCACCAGTGACTTGAGGAAGTTGAGTAGTTGACGCTCACCCAGCCTGCCTGTCGGGCGGCTGGGGAGTGTGATGCTGGTCGCGACGGACATCGGAATAGACCCGGTGGCGTCGATGACAGCGACGACACGGGTGATCACGTACTGCTTGCGCACTGGCAAGCCGGCGTCGGGCATGGGACACCTCTCTCGTTGACGACAAAACCAAGGGGCAACTATACCACAATACGCAAGCTATATTGTTGTGTTATGGACAACTCTAGGATATAACAGTCAATTCGCGCTGAAGTCTCTCGGTGAGTACTTGGGCGTCAGCGAGTTGATCTCGCGTCTGCTGGACGACGGCTTCGGGGGCGTTGTCGACGTAGCTCTTGTTGCTGAGACGTCCTTCAAGCTTCTTGATTTGATCGTTCGTTTCATCAATACGGACTTGGAGTTTGCCCTTGTGCTCGGCCAGAGTCTCTTCGTCGATGTCGAGCCATGCTTCGTGGTGCGCAACGGCGAGGCGGAGGCCGCGTGCTTCACTCACCTGCTCTACTCCCTTGAGGCGTGCTAGGTGGACTAGAACATCCTTGGTCTGGTCGATCAGTTTGTCCTGGCGGTACAGAAGTGTCTGCTTGCCTTGGCCCAGGTCGGTCGTAACAGTGCGCGCTTCGGCGACGATTGCCTGCAAGCCTTCAAAGCGCTTTGCTGCGTCAGCGTCGAACGCTTGGGCGGTTGGCCATGAGCTTGTAATGAGCAAGTCGTCCTCCCACTTCAGCGTTTGCCAGATAGTCTCGGTGACGAATGGCGCGAATGGATGGCTGAACTTCAGGATAGTTCGAAGCGCATGGGTCAGAACTGAAGTGTTCTGGGTGACTTTGCTGGCCTCAATGTACCAGTCGGCGAAATCGTCCCAAACGGTGTGATACATCAGCTCGTACGCTTCGGCAAAACGATAGTCACTGATTAGCTTGCCAATACGCTCGCTTGCGTCGTTCAGCTGGCGAAGCATCCAGTGGTCGGCGTCGGTGAATGGTTCAGGATCACGTGAAGGTTCCTCCTCCCCTACCCTATCTTCGATAAAGCGTGCGATGTTCCAGAGCTTGTTAGCAAAGTTGCGTCCAGCGACGACTTTACTGAGGGTGAACGCCTGGCTGATGCCGGCGCTACGGCTCACCAGCAGACCCATGCGTAGCGCATCTGAGCCGTATTCAGACATGATCTCTTGTGGGTTCAATACGTTGCCTTTGCTTTTGCTCATCTTCTGACCGTGCTCGTCGAGGACGAGGCCGTGCAGGTAGACGTGTCGGAATGGAACTTGGTCGGTGCGGTACAGGCCGAACATGATCATCTTTGCAACCCAGGCGTACAAGATGTCGAAGCCTGTTTCCATGACGTCTAATGGGTAGAATTTGCTGAGTTCACCCTTGTCCATGTAATCGGTGGTCACGAACGGCCATTGACCAGAGCTAAACCATGTGTCGAATGTGTCTTCGTCGCGTTTGTAGGTCTTACCGTCGACCTCGATTGTTTCGAGTTCAACGCGGTCGTCGAAGATCCAATCCTCGGGGTTGTCGACATTCTGGAACGCAGGGATTGGGATACCCCAAGGGATCTGGCGGCTGAGGTTCCAGTCGTGCAGATTTTCGTAATAGTTAATGAGGGCTTTACCTCGAGAGGCTGGCGAGAAAGTAACGTCGCCGTTTTCTACTGCGTCCCTAGCGCGCTGGGCGAGGCCTTCAACTTTCAGGAACCACTGATCTAGGAGCATTGGCTCGATAACGGTGCCGCACTTGTAACAGACGCCGACACGGTTCTTGTAGTTTTCGTCGACGCGTAGGAGGATCCCCTTCTCTTTCATGGCTTCGACGACAGCTTTGCGTGCTTCCAAAACGGTCATGCCGGCGTACTTCCCTGCCCGCTCAGTCATCTTGCCATCAAGGTCGATAACAGGGACGGCCGGCAGGTTGTGGGTCTGGCCCATTTCCCAGTCGTTGAAGTCGTGCGCAGGGGTAACCTTTACGACGCCGGTGCCAAAGGTAGGATCGACATGATCGTCAGCAACGACGCGTACCTTGAACGGTCCGTTTACGCCTTCGACCTCTATTTCTTGACCGACATATTCCCTGTAGCGCATGTCATCGGGGTGGACGGCGACGCCGGTGTCGCCAAACTTGGTCTCGGGGCGAGTTGTTGCGAGTTCAAATGGTCCGTACTTGAGGTAATACAGAGGTGTTGTACGGTCCTCGTACTCTACCTCGATATCGGCAAATGCCGTGTGGTGTTTGGTGCAGTAGTTGACCAGGCGCTTGCCTCGGTATACGAGACCGTCGTCCCATAGCGTCTTGAATGTCTGGTACGCTGTTTTAACAACTTTCTTATCGAGTGTGAATGTCAGGTGGCTCCAATCTAAACTCGCGCCCAACTCTTTGAGCTGAACTTCCATGTTGCCCCGGTGCTGATGAACAAAGTCCCATACACCTCTGTAAAGTTCTTCACGAGAAAAATCAAAGCGGCTCTTCCCTTCTTTTTCGAGCTGCCGTTCGTATACGACCCATGTCTCAAAGCCGGCGTGATCGGCGCCAGGCAAGAACAGTGTTGGCTTGCCGAGCATGCGGTTGTAGCGAATCAAGACGTCTTCGACGGCGATCGTAAGCGCATGGCCCATATGCAGATTGCCGTTTGCGTTCGGCGGTGGCAGGACGATACTGTACTTCCCCTCCCCGTCTTTGCGAGGCGTAAAGGCCGCCGCTGTTTCCCAGAGCTGATAGATGTTGGGTTCGTATTGTTGTGGTTCGTATACTTTTGCTAGCTTCATGTCAGTGAGTTCCTATAATTTCACACGAAAAAGAAAATAAGATCAGACCTGCTCCACCTCTGATACAATCAAAAAACGACATTGGTTTTGATTGTCTTTATTTTCAAGCTCTAGTATAGCACAAACTCACCTCAACATGCGCTGCGCCTCCTCCCTGTTTAACACCTCCCAAAGTTAGTGACGCCTGCAATATAGCACAGGTTACCTCAGCGTAAATACTTTTTGCTAAGCTAATGGAATGAAAGAGGTGAGTTACATCGTAGTGCCAGGACTGGGCGACCATAAACCGATATTCGGATGGTTCTATGACGGAATAGGGAAGCGCTGGAGCCGCAAAGGTATGCAGACGCAGATTTTCCGCTCACAGTGGGAGAGTGGCGAGTCGTATGAAGAGAAGTATGGTCGACTCGTGAAGCTCATAGAATCGGAGCAGCAACAGGGTAGGGGAGTAGTGCTGGTAGGTGTTAGTGCGGGTGGCTCGTTGGCGATGCTGGCAATGGCACAGAAGGTAAAGCCGCCGACCGCGCTGATTTCCATCTGTGGTTTTGTGCGGCTCAAGGCGGGCGACAAGCATGGCTCGCCGTACGCTAAGGCTAGCTGGCATAGGGCAGGGGACGCAGCAGAGAAGTCGCTGACCAGCCTGGATAGCGAGAGAAGGGCGAACATCCTCTGTCTTATCCCAAATGTTGATCGTGTCGTTGAGCCCGAGCGACAGTATATTGACGGCGCAACAAATGTAATTATGCATGCGGGAGGGCATCTGTGGGGGATAGTAGCCGCACTGGTGTGGCACCGCACGGCTATCCAGCGATTCGTAAGCGAGCGCGTATAAGCCGTGACAGCATGGTTGATTGAGCCAATTGGATAAAGTCACGAATTGAGCATTTACACGTCGCTAGCGCCCTGCTGTGATCCCAGGAGGCTAAACATAAGCGTGGGGTTAGCTGGGAGGGCGGGGCGCAGTCTTCGCGCCACCGCCCGCCCATATTCATGCGCCGTATCGTTCGCAGATCTGACTCCACGCACGGTAGAGCACGTTGACCTGGCTGTCGCCAAGGTCGATGGTTGTTGTCCCCTCGGGAACGATGATGGTGCCAGTAGTGCTGCTGTTGCGGATGCGCACATCTGACAGGATGGCGACGTGATTGAGGACGACGCCATTGACGAGAGGTGTTATATCCAACTCGTCGTAGATGGCCGGCTCAACTTGCCGTTGAGCTGACGGCCGCAGGGCGCCACGCGATGCGTTCCAAGCACGCTCACGGAAACTGGCCACAAATTACTCCTCACTGAAGGACCTGCTGAGGCTTGCCAGTGTAGAACAAGCCTGCAAGTTGTGCAAGATATACGTCTACCCCGAGACTTTGCTATAGTGATACGTGTTACTGAAAGGTGCGATATGCAAGGTGCGAAGAGTGTTATCAAAAAGTTAGTTCCGCGAAGTCTTTTTAGCCAGTTAATCAACCCCTATCACTGGGTAGAATCGTTTGTTGCCAACGTCCGATACGGATTCCCGGCGCGCGACATGTACGTCGTAATGATTACCGGTACAAACGGTAAAACCACAACGGCGAGTTACCTTGGTAGCATCCTCAATTCTGCCGGCCACAACGTCGGTGTTTGCAGCACCGCCTACTTCGAGATCAATGGTAAGCGCATCGCCAACGATCTCAACTTTACGGTGACAAATCCTTTCAAATTGCAAGCTATGTTGAAGCAGATGAAGCAAGCTGGTGTCGACCACTTGGTGCTTGAGGTGACCAGCCATGCACTCGAGCAACACCGCGTCTGGGGCATACCGTGCGATGTTGCGGTTATGACCAATTTGACGCAGGATCACCTGGACTACCACGGTACAATGGAGCGTTACGCCGCGGCGAAGGGTAAGATGTTTGCCCGTAAACCTAAATTTATTGTCCTCAACCGAGACGACAAGTGGTTTGAATTCTTCAACCAGTTTCCGGCAGGCGAGCAGAAGATCACCTATGGCGCCGACGAAGCTGCCGAGTCCCGAATCAGTTACGTCAAACTGCACAAAAAGGGGAGCGACGTTCGTCTCAAGATCGACCACACGACTTCATTGGAATTCGCGACAAAACTACCAGGCAAGTTTAACGTCTATAACGCGACTGCTGCTGCGACCGCTGCATACGTCATGCGCGTCGACACCCAACAGATCGTTGACGGCATTGAAGCCGTCGATAGCATACCTGGCCGGCTGGAGCGTGTCGACGCTGGCCAGCCATATGATGTCATTGTGGACTACGCCCACACCCCTGACGCTCTCGAGAATCTGCTCGAGACGCTAAAACACCTGACACGCAACCGACTTATTTTGGTTTTCGGTGCCACAGGTGACCGAGACAAAGCCAAGCGTCCAATCATGGGTGAGATCGCAGCCAAGCTAGCAGATCGTATCTTCCTGACCGATGAAGAAAGCTACACCGAAGACCCAGCCCAGATTCGCCACATGCTGATGGAGGGAGTTGTGGCTGGTGGCGGTGGTTCCAAGACAGAGGAAATCGCCGACCGCAAGGAAGCAATCAAGAAAGCGCTCGAAACCGCTCGCCGTGGCGACACGGTTGTTGTAACTGGCATGGGCCACGAGCAGTATAGAATCATCGATGGCCGCCGCGAACCATGGCACGAACCGACAGTTATTCGCGAGCTACTCGAGAAGTAGGCTAAATGGCTCACGGAATAGGGAAGTATAGTTCGGTATACGCTCATCTGTGGCGTACGTATGGTCAATCTGGTTTGGTCCGGATTTCTTTTGCGATTTTTCTGATTACACGCATTTGTAAACTGATAATCCTTCCGGTGGCGGTCAGCATCATCATCACTAAGTTGTCGATTAAGGATTTTGACGCGGCTTATCAGGGCGTTTGGTTGTTTGTTGGGGCGTCGTTGGTTATTGGAATTTTGTCGCCACTAACTAAATACGTCGGTATGCTCGGCGAAAATAAAGTGTACGATCGAGCGACGGGAGAGTATTTTTCGAAATTGGTTAATGCAGACATCGATTACTTCCACTCCAATCTTGCAGGCTATCTGACCGCCGCAACCCGCCAGTATGTGGACAGCTGCATTCAACTGGTGCGAGCGCTGCGTGACCGCTACATGACAACGGTGTTGAGCATTCTGTTTCCGTTAGTCGTCATTATGTGGCTGGATGTCTGGCTTGGGTTGGTCGCCTTGGCGCTGAGTATTGTGCAGGCCGCCTATTTGATTTGGGCGTCGCATGCAATCACGCCGTTCCGAACTCAGGCGCGCGAACTTTACAAGAAGAACTCTGGCCGTATGGCCGACGTCATTGGCAACATCTTGGCCGTTCGCTCGACCGCCCAGGAAGCGGCTTACATTGAGCAGATTCGCGATGGTGCACAGGAGGAAGCTCATGCCTTCGAGCGCCGTTATGCGATGCAGGCCAAGCTGACGGGTGTTCGTGAGTTTATTACCGTAGGATTCTTCCTGGTCCTGTTGTGGCTGACGGTTTTGCGTATGAGTGCCGGCTTTATCGACATCACCGCCGCAGTGTTGGTTGCGACGTATACGTTTACGATTCTCACTGGTATTTACGCACTGTCGGACGACCTCGACCAGCACGATGATCTGATAGATAAGGTTATTCCGGCCTTTGAGATACTGGAGCGCAAAAACAACGTCCGAGACCCGCAGAAGCCTAAGAAATTAGGCAAGGCGAAGGGCAGAGTAAGTTTCCAGGGTGTGAACTTTGCCTACGAGAATGGTCGGTCGGTGTTGAGCGACTTCTCGGTTGAAATTCCGGCTGGCCAGAAAGTTGGCGTGGTCGGGTTGAGCGGGGCAGGGAAGAGTACGCTGACCAAACTGCTCCTCCGCTTCAACGACGTGTCAGAGGGTCGGATTTTGATTGACGGAACTGATGTCCGCGATGTGATGCAGACCGACCTCCGAACTCAGATTGCCTACGTCCCTCAGGAGCCGCTCCTGTTCCATACGACCGTCAAAGAGAATGTGCTCGTGGCTAATCCCAAGGCAACCGATGCCGAAGTTCGTCGAGCTCTGAGAATGGCGCACGCATGGCAGTTTGTGCAGCATCTACCGGATGGAATGGATAGTATTGTGGGTGAGCGCGGCGTAAAGCTCAGCGGTGGTCAGAAGCAGCGCATCGCGATCGCGAGAGCGGTTTTGCGGCATGCACCCATCATGATTTTGGACGAAGCCACCAGTGCGCTGGATAGCGAGAGCGAGCAGATCATCAAGAACTCATTCACCGAGATATTGAAGGGCCGAACGGCTGTGGTAATAGCTCATCGTCTGAGTACGCTGTCGCATATGGATCGGATAATTGTGATAGAGAATGGCGGATGCGCCGAAGACGGCACCCACGACGAGCTACTGGCCAAGAACGGCATTTATGCTCAGCTCTGGCGTCGCCAACAGAAGCGCACCGATGTTGAATCGAGTGTTATTGCTGACCCCGCGACTCTATAAATAAATCTAAATAACCTCCCTCACAACGGCCCTCGCCGCAAACAGCGGCTCACTCTGCGGGGAACGCAGATGTTGTTCTGGAGGCTATT
>CAZPGP010000024.1:0-14750 GCA_964586395.1 uncultured Candidatus Saccharibacteria bacterium | reverse complement strand
AACCTGAGCAATGCCGTTGCTGGCCACGTCAAGGCAGCAGGCGTGACACCAAAATTTATTCGCGAGTTCCGCGATGTTGAACTAGGCGACGACGTAAAAGTCGGCGTTGAGGTTGACGTTACTGCCTTCGAGGTTGGTGACCACATCGACGTAACCGGCACCAGCAAGGGTAAAGGCTTCGCTGGTAACGTTAAGCGAAACAATTTCAATACAAGCAAGAGCACCCACGGCGGTAACGGTAACGTTCGCAAGCCTGGTTCGATCGGCTCAATGTATCCACAAAAAGTCTTTAAGGGTAAGCGCATGGCAGGCCGTATGGGTGCCGAGCAAGTTACAGTCAAAAATTTGGTTGTAGCCCTTGTAGACAAAGAGAACAACCTTATCGGTGTTAAGGGCGCAGTCCCTGGCCCACGCCGCAGCCTGGTTGTACTCGGAGAGGTAAAGTAATATGGCCGACACTACTCCAAAGACCACTTCTACCAAAGCAACCACTCTTCCTAAGGGTGTATTCGACGTAGAAGTGCCAAACCACGAGCTGTTGAAGCTCGCTTATAACGCCTACCTGGCAAACGGCCGCGTTAACCTCGCCAAGACACTTCGCCGCGGTGAAGTAAGTGGTGGTGGTAAGAAGCCATGGCGCCAGAAGGGCACCGGCCGCGCACGATTTGGTTCATCTCGTAACCCAATCTGGCGCAAGGGTGGTATCGTATTCGGTCCACTCGGTAACGAGAACTACAGCCTGACTATTAGCACCGCTAGCAAGCGCGTTGCTCTCCGCCAGGCACTGACTCTCGCCGCCAAGGCCGACGTCATCACCGTCGTAGACGACATCAAGGTAACCGGCAAAACCAAAGACATGGTCGCATTCCTCGAAGCTCAAAAGGCTGAGGGCAAGCGCATCGTCGTCGTTGTAGCCGACAAGACTCCTGAGCTGGTTCGTTCTAGCAACAACCTGCAGGGCCTTACCCTGACTCAGGCAACTTACTTGAACGTCTACAACATCCTGAACGCTGACCGCATCATCATTACCAAGGACGCACTCGCTGCCGTTAACGAATGGCTGGGAGCATAAATCATGTTGACACTCATTCCACACATTAGCGAGAAGGCCTACGGCCAGTCACAGGAAAACACCTACGTATTTAAGGTCCCAGTGACCGCCAACAAGCAGCAGATCATCGCTGCCGTTACTGCACAGTACGGCGTGAAGGTTGCAGACGCTCGCATGGTGATCGCAAAGGGCAAGCGTAAGAAGACAATCCGCAACGGCAAGCCTTACGAAGGCTTCCGCAGCGACGTTAAGAAAGCATATGTCACTCTGGTCGAGGGCGACAGCATCAAGATCTTCGACGAAGTTGAAGCTCCAGCCACCGAGGAGAAGAAGTAATGGCTATTAAGCAATACAACCCAACCACTCCAGCCCGTCGCGGTATGACCAGCCAGGACTTTGACCGTATTACGACCCGTAAGCCGCTCAAGTCTCTGATTCGTATCAAGAAGTCAACCGCTGGTCGCAACAACCAGGGCCGCATTACCACCCGTCACCGCGGTGGTGGTGTTAAGCGCTTCTACCGTATCGTTAACCACCAGTTGGCCGCCGGTACTGTTGCTACCATCGAGCACATCGAGTACGACCCTAACCGTTCTGCTCGTATCGCTCGTGTCAAAGACCAGCACGGCCTGTACCACTACGTGATCGCTGACAACAACATGAAGGTTGGCAAGACTATCACGAGCGGCGCAAACGTAGCTGTTGAAACCAGCAACCGCATGCCACTCAGCGCTGTCCCAACTGGTACGTTCATTTACAACATTGAACTCCAACCAGGCAAGGGCGGCCAGGCTGTCCGCAGCGCGGGCACCAAGGCTCAGCTGATGGCTAAGGAAGGCGACTACGCTCAGGTGAAGATGCCTTCAGGCGAAGTTCGTCGTTTCCGCGTCGAATGTATGGCTACTCTAGGTGTTGTCGGCAACGAACAGCACCAGAACATCAAGATCGGTTCTGCCGGTCGCAACCGTCGCAAGGGCATCCGCCCAAGTGTGCGTGGTGTCGTTATGAACGCCGCAGATCACCCACATGGTGGTGGTGACGGTGGACGTCACGGTACTGGTAAGGCTCCACGCACTCCATGGGGTCAGCTGACACTTGGTTACCGAACCCGACGCCGTAAAGCAACTAGTAAGATGATTGTAAAAAGTCGTCATGAGGCGAAGAGGAAATAGTATATGAGTCGTTCACTTAAGAAAGGTCCATACATTGATCCAAAGCTAGCCAAAAAAGTAATGGCTTTGGGCTCTAACGACCGAACCGTCATCAAGACTTGGGCACGCGCCAGCACTATCTTCCCAGAGATGGTGGGCCGCACTATCGCTGTTCACAACGGTCGTGTACACGTGCCAGTATTCGTTAGCGAGAACATGGTTGGCCACAAACTCGGTGAGTTTTCTCCAACACGCAAGTTCCGCACCCACGGGGGTAAAAAGTAATGCAAGTTACCGCCCTCGCTAAAGGCGTACGCATGAGCCCACGCAAGGTTAGCCTCGTTGCTAGTCTTGTTCGTGGCCGAACCGTCGCCGACGCGCTCGTTATTCTCGAGCACACCCCAAAGCGTGCAGCTAAGCCAGTGCAGAAGGCAATCGCCAGTGCAAAGGCTAACGCTGTCACCAACCACAAGGCTGACGCAAATAGCCTGATCATCGAGCACCTGACTATCACTGCCGGTACTCGTATTAAGCGATTCCGCCCAGCCGCACAGGGACGCGCCCTCCCTTACCAGAAAAAGACCAGCCACATCAAGGTTGTTCTGACCGGCGCCGAGAAGCCAAAGAAGACAACTGAAGCTAAGCCGGCCGAAAAGAAGGCCGAGAAGGAGGCATAAGATGGGCCAAAAAGTAAACCCAATTAGCTTTCGTCTTCAGGTCAACAAAGACTGGCGTTCGAAGTGGTTCGCTAACAAGCGCGACTACGCAACGTTCCTCCACCAAGACTTGAAGGTTCGCGACCTGATCGAAAAGAAGTTCGCGACTCGCGCAACGATTGCCAAGACTGACATCGAGCGCGCACCAAACCTCGTAACCGTTACTATCTTCACAGCCAAGGCTGGTGTTGTTATCGGTCGCGGTGGTGCAGGTGCCCAGGAGCTAAAGGCTGATATCGAGAAGATTATGGACCGCCAGGTTCGTATCAACATCGAAGAAGTCAAGCGACCTGAACTGGCCGCAAAGCTGGTTGCCGAGAACATCGCTCGCCAGCTCGAACGCCGCATTAACTTCCGCCGTGCAATCAAGATGAGCGCACTGAACACCATGAATGCAGGTGCCAGGGGTATTCGTATCCAGGTTGCCGGTCGACTGAATGGTGCGGAAATGAGCCGACACGAGAAGGAAATCCAGGGTTCTGTACCACTGCACACCCTTCGCGCCAACATCGACTACCACCAGGCAACCGCACAGCTGCCTGGCGCCGGTATCGTCGGTGTAAAGGTTTGGATCTACAAGGGCGAAACTAACGCCTAAGAGGAAATGAACTATGTTACTACCTAAGAAAACCAAGTTCCGCAAAGTCCGCAAAGGCAAGAATGATGGCGTCGCTACTCGTAGCAACTACATCGCCTTCGGTGACTACGCACTGCAAAGTGTTGGCAACGAGCGTATTACCTCTCGCCAAATCGAGTCTGCTCGTCAGGCTATGACCCGCTACATCAAGCGTGGTGGTAAAATCTGGATCCGTATCTTCCCACACACCCCAGTTACCCGCAAACCACAGGACGTAAAGATGGGTAGCGGTAAGGGCAACCCAGAATTCTTCGTCGCTAAGGTTAAGACTGGTACCGTCATGTTCGAAATGAAGGGCGTTCCAGAGGTTATCGCTCGCGAAGCAATGCGCCTAGCTGCACACAAACTACCTGTTAAGACTAAGTTCATCCGTCGAGAGGAGGCCTAAGCCATGTCTAAGATGACCAAAGACCTGCTGAAGCTTTCCCAGGACGACCTGCAAAACCGTATTACTGAACTCCGTGTTCAGTTGGTAGAGCAGAAGCGCGCACGCGCTGCTGGTGAACTAGCCAATCCGCACGCAATTAAGAAGACACGTCGCGAAATTGCCGTGGCCCTGACACTGCTCAATGGCCAGGAAGAAGACGCGGCCGAGAAAGAGGAGGCCTAAATATGGCTCGTAAACTCGTCGGCACCGTTGCATCAGATGTTCAAAGTAAGACCATCGTGGTTGCAGTGGCTCGCCGCGTAACTCACCCGGTCTACGGCAAGCAATACACCGTGACCAAGCGCTTTGCCGCACACGATGAGAACAATGAAGCTCACGTTGGTGACAAAGTAGAAATCGAAGAGACTCGTCCAATCAGCAAGAACAAGACTTTCCGTCTTGCACGCGTTATCGAAACCGGTCACGCAAATGTCGAGCTGAAGGACGACACCGAAGCAGTTACCAAGTCTGCAAAGACTGAGACCGCAGAGGAAGTTGAGGAGACTAAGTAATGATTCAGCAGGAATCACGTCTCAAAGTAGCCGACAACAGTGGCGCCAAAAGCATTCTGTGTATCCGAGTGCTTGGCGGCACAAAGCGTCGCTACGCCCGCGTTGGTGACATCATTGTCGCTAGCGTGAAGGACGCTAACCCATCGGGTAACGTCAAGAAGAAAAGCGTTGTAAAGGCCGTCGTGGTCCGAACAACCAACCCAATCAAGCGAAAGGATGGTTCAACTATCCGCTTCGACGAAAACGCAGCAGTTATCATTGGCGACGACAAGCAGCCAAAGGCAACCCGCGTATTCGGCCCAGTACCTCGCGAACTTCGCGACCACGGGTACATGAAGATCATCTCGCTTGCACCGGAGGTACTCTAATATGAAAGCAAACCGACCAGTTACTATGAAGATCAAGAAGAACGACATGGTGCGCATCACCACTGGCGCCCTCAAGGGTCAAACCGGTAAGGTGCTCGCAGTACACCCAGCTACTCTGGAAGTTACCATCGAGGGTATCGGCAAGACCAAGCGGCACATCAAGCCGTCTCAGCTGAACCCACAAGGTGGAACCAAAGAGATTCAGAAGCCAATCGCTATTAGCAAAGTTGCCCTGGTCAACCCAGCCAACGACGCTAAGACTACCCGCGTAGGCTACATGGTTAAGAAGGACGGCACCAAGGTACGAGTTGCCAAGGCCGCCAACAACAAGGAGATTAAGTAATGGCTACCAAGTCACAGACAACCACAGTTTCTGTTCCACGTCTGAAGCGCCTCTACCAAGAGGAGCTGGTTGCTAATCTCCAGAAAGAGCTCGCGCTCGACAACCCAAACCGTGTACCTAAGCTCGAGAAGATTACTCTGAATGTCGGTATCGGCAAGCACAAAGACGACAAGCACTACCACGAAGTAGTCGTAAACACCCTGAAGAAGATTACTGGTCAGCAGCCTGTTGATCGCATGGCTAAGAAGTCAATTGCGACCTTCAAGATTCGCGCCGGCATGAACCGCATCGGTGTTGGTGTCACTCTCCGTGGCAAGAACATGTACGAATTCCTTGATCGCCTCATCAACGTCTCTCTGCCTCGCGTTCGTGACTTTCACGGCGTACCTACCAAAGGCTTTGACCAGGCAGGCAACTACTCACTTGGTATTACCGAGCAATCCATCTTCCCTGAACTGAACTTCGAAGACACTCAGTTGCTCCACGGACTTCAGATCAACTTTGTAATCAAGACCGAAGATAAGGCTCACGCCGAAGCACTTCTACGTGCATATGGCATGCCATTTGAGAAAGAGGAGAAGCGTTAATGGCTAAGAAATCAGTTATCGCTCGTGGCTTAAAGCGCGACGCTATGATCAAGAAGTACGCCGAGAGGCGCGCTGAAATGAAAGCAGCAGGTGACCAAGACGGTCTGGCTAAACTTCCTAAGAATTCCAGCCCAACTCGTCACAAGAACCGCTCGCCACTTAGTGGCCGTCCACGTGCATTTATGCGCACATTCGGCCTCAGCCGTATCGAGTTCCGCGAAAAAGCAAGCAAGGGAGAAATCCCTGGTGTAACCAAGGCCAGCTGGTAGAAAGGAAACATCATGAGCATGTTATCAACCGACCCTATCGCAGATATGCTGACCCGCATCCGTAACGCTGCCAACGTTGGCAAGTCTGAAGTCACGCTGCCAAGCAGCAAGATCAAAGAAACCATCGCGCGCGAACTGGTAAAGGCCGGCTACTTGGCCGACGTAACCGTCGAGTCAACCAAGCCACAGGCAACCCTGCACATCACCATCAACAAGCCAGGCACTAACTCAGTTATCACTGAAATCAAGCGCCTGAGTAGCCCAGGCCGACGCGTTTACGCTCGTGCCAATGAGATCCCTCGCGTCAAAAACGGCCGTGGTACTGTACTGGTTTCGACCAGCCAAGGTGTCATGACCGGCCAGGCAGCCTACAAGGCACGTCTGGGTGGCGAGCTAATCCTTAAGGTTTACTAGTAAGTAAGGAAATATAAGTATGAGTCGAATCGGAAAACTACCTATCCAAATTCCGGCAGGTGTGACAATCACGGTCGACGCTGATTACATTAGCGTCACAGGGCCTAAGGGTACACTAACCCAGTTCACGCTGCCACACGTTGACGTCACTATCGACGGCGACGTGCTCACAGTTACCCGCAAGTCCGACGAGAAGATTGCACGCGCCCAGCACGGTCTGATGCGCGCGCTGATCGCTAACCTCGTCACTGGCGTTACTAAGGGCTTCGAAAAGAAGCTCGAGGTTAACGGTGTTGGCTTCCGCGTCAGCGGTGGCGGCCAGGCGCTCAACATGAGCCTTGGTTTCTCACACCCTATTGAATACAAAGCTATGGACGGCGTAAGCCTGGCTGTTGAGAAGAACCTCATCACCGTCAGCGGCATCGACAAGCAGAAAGTTGGCCAAGTAGCCGCCGAGATCCGCGCGTTCAAGAAGCCAGAGCCTTACAAGGGCAAGGGCATCAAGTACGTTGACGAGGTCATCCTGCGCAAGGCCGGAAAGACAGGAGCTAAGTAGTATGAAAAGCGTAGCAAAGAAACTCGCAAACCAGATGCTTCGCAAGATGCGCATTCGTGCTCGCATTAACGGCACGACTGAGCGTCCTCGCCTCAGCGTCTACATCAGCAATCTGCACGTCAGCGCCCAGATCATTGACGACTCTACCCAGAAAACTCTGGTTAGCAGCACGAGCGAAAAGCAAGCAGCTGCAACCGGTAGCAAGAGCGACAAGGCTGCTTGGGTTGGTTCTGACATTGCCAAGAAGGCAAAGAAGGCCGGCATCACGACTATCGTATTCGACCGCAACGGTCGCCAATACGCAGGTCGCCTGAAGGCACTCGCCGACGCCGCACGTAAGGAAGGATTGGAGTTCTAATTATGGCCGACGTTAAAACACAGCAAACTCAGCCTCGCCAAGGTCAAGACCGCCGTGGTCCACGCCGCAACGACCGTATGCAGGCTCCTCGCGAAGAGAAAATCTTCGAAGAGTACGTTATCAACATCGACCGCGTTGCTCGCGTCGTAAAGGGCGGTCGCCGTTTCCGATTCAAGGCACTCGTCGCTGTTGGTGACCGCAAGACTCGCGTTGGTATCGGTGTTAGCAAAGGCGCAGACGTCCAGTCAGCCGTTGCTAAAGCTACTGAAGTTGCCAAGAAAAACCTGGTTACCATCCCTGTTACTCGCGAGACTATCCCTCACGACGTAGAAGTCAAGGTTAGTGGCGCACGCGTTATGCTGAAGCCAGCTGCTCCTGGTACCGGTGTTATCGCTGGTGGTGTTGTTCGCAGCATCATCGGCCTGACCGGCATTCACAACCTGCTGAGCAAATCACTTGGCTCAACTAACAAGGTTAACAACGCCTACGCAACCATCGAAGCTCTGCGACAACTCGTTGCCGAGGAAGACTGGCTGCACGCTCCAAAGCGCAAGGCTGCTCCTGCTAAGACTGCCGTCGTAGCTAAGGAGGAGAAGTAGTATGAAGTTTAACGAACTCGAAGTCACTGCAAACAAAGACAAGAAGCGCGTTGGTCGTGGTATCTCAGCCGGTCAGGGTAAGACCGCCGGCCGTGGTACCAAGGGTCAGAAAGCTCGTACCGGTAAGAAAATCCGTGCTACCTTCATGGGTGGCCAGGGTCCACTGGTTCGCCGCATTCCTAAGAAGCGCGGCTTCAAGAGCCTTCGCGTTCCAGCTCAGGTTGTATACACCGACCAGCTGGAAGTACTTGCAGGCAAGACTGCAGACAACATGACTCTGGCTGAAGCAGGTTTGATCACAACTCCATACCACACCGTTAAGGTCATCATCCGTGGTGAACTCACCGGCAAGGTAGCAGTTAAGGTCCAGGCTGCAAGTAAGGGCGCTCAGGAAGCAATCACCAAAGCTGGTGGTAGCTTCACAAAAACTGACGTTCCAACTCTGCCACCTAGTCAGCGCAAGAAAAAAGAAGAGGAATAAATCCATACCTTCGCCAAAACAAGAGCCGACAAGTTCGGCTCTTTTGGTATTATAGGGGGCTAGCAGCCTACACAGGCTTACCACAATATGGTATCTTTATATGAGTAGTAATGACCTTAGGGGCCCCAACACTGTGAATTGGAAAAACATCTTCAAATCGCTCAAAAGCCGCGACATGCAGAAACGGCTATTAATCGTACTCGGACTTATTGTTGCTTACCGATTCCTGGCGCATGTACCGGTTCCGCTCGCACAGCCGACTGAACTCAAAGCCGTCCTCGATAACCTGCTTCGCAGTAGCGACCTCGGTGGGTTTATTAACCTGCTATCTGGTGGCGCGCTTGCCAGCCTTTCTATCGTACTCGTTGGACTGAGTCCCTACATTACCGCCTCTGTTATTACGCAGCTTCTGACAAAAGCCATACCGAAACTTGAAGAGCTACACAAGGATGGTGAATCAGGTCGCCGCAAGATCCAGCAGTGGACACGACTGATCACACTGCCACTGGCGATCCTGCAGTCAATTGCATTCATTTTCATCCTGCGACAGACAGTCCTGGCCGGAAATACCGGTGTCGATATCGTAGCCAACACCGATCCGCTCCAATGGCTCACCATGATCACCGCCATGACAGCCGGCTCAATGCTGCTCATGTGGCTGGGTGAATTGATGACCGAGCAAGGTGTTGGTAACGGTATGTCACTTCTGATCTTTGCCGGTATTATTGCCGGGCTGCCAAGTATGTTTAGCACCATTGGCAGCTCACTCTTTAGCACAGCAACCGAGGCTGATAAGCTTCACGTCTTCAACTGGTTCGTACTACCCGTTAACTGGTTTGCGCTGGCAGTCGTGAGTGCCATTGCCATTGCGTCGCTCGCCACGCTATACGTCATCGTAAAGATCAACGAAGCTCAACGCATCATCAACATCAACTACGCCAAGCGCGTGCAGGGTAACCGTGCCTACGGCGGTGTTACAAGCATCCTTCCAGTCAAGCTCATCACAGCCGGTGTGATCCCGGTGATCTTCGCGGTAGCCTTCCTCGCGCTGCCAGCATTCATTGGGCAACTGCTCAAGGGTTCAGTCGATCCATATTGGGCGCAGGTTGGCATCAACCTTAGTACGTGGTTCAAGACGCCAGACATGTCAACCTGGCTGAGCGCTGACTGGACAACACTTATCTATCCAGGTATGTACTTCCTGCTTGTCGTTGGCTTCACATACTTCTATACCAGCATCGTCTTTAATAGCGCCGAAATCGCCGAGAACTTACAGAAGCAGGGTGGATTCATTGCCAACATCCGCCCAGGCCAGACGACAGAGAAGCATCTTCGCACCATCGTAACCCGCCTAACACTCTTCGGTTCACTCGCGCTTGGTATCATCGCCATTCTGCCGTTCGTCACCGAATTCATCCTTGCGCAGTTCGGCGTGCAGGCTCAAAGCCTTGCGATTGGTGGTACGGGACTTTTGATCGTCGTGTCCGTCACACTCGAAACATTGCGCCAAATTAACTCCCGCGCACTCATGGTCACCTACGACCAAGATTATTAAGAACTTCCAAAGATATCTATAGCCTAGGACCCCTCGAGGATCTGCCTGAAGCGCTTGTAAGCCCACGTAAGCGATCGTAGCCAAAACTTGACATACCAAGACGCTACGGTACAATAAAAACGTCGTTAAGGCATTTGGTAAACAAATGCCCGGTTTCTCTTAAAACGTGCTTTACAAGCCCCTGTTTTACAGGTATAATCTACTCTTGTAACTTATGGCCAGCAATAAAGAAGTAATCAAACTCACTGGGCGTGTCGTGGAGGCCCTTCCCGGCGCCAAATTTAAAGTGGAGCTTGAAAACGGCCATATAATCCTGGCGATCATTTCGGGTAAGATGCGAAAGCATTACATCCGACTTGTACCAGGTGACATGGTGGAGGTTGAGTTGACCCCTTACGACCTAACGAAGGGAAGAATCATTTTCCGCCTTAAAGACCAGCCAGTTCGCAAAGATGCACCAATTTCACTTGATGCAAAGCGAGCAGCGCAGTCTAATGACCAACCAATAACACGGGAGAAAGCTGCGTGAAGGTTAAACCAAGCGTAAAGAAAATCAGCCCCGATGACCAGCTCGTACGACGCAAGGGTCGACTGTATGTCATCAACAAGAAGAAACCTAAGCATAAGCAGAGGCAGGGTTAAATATGGCTCGTATTGCAGGAGTAACAGTTCCAACTGAGAAGCAAGTCCAGATCTCTCTGACGTACGTCTACGGCATCGGCCCAGCTTACGCTAAGCGAATTTTGGAAGCTACTAAGATTGACCCAACAACTCGTGTCAAAGATTTGACCGAGACTGAACTGACCAAGATCCGTGATGAAATTAACGCGAACTACACCGTTGAAGGTGAACTTCAGCGTGTTGTCACTGCTAACATTAAGCGCCTGAAGGACATCAACGCTTACCGTGGCCTTCGCCACAAGGCAAGCCTTCCTTCACGCGGCCAACGTACTCGTACCAACGCACGTACTCGCCGCGGCAAGAAGGTAACTGTGGGTGGCACTAAGAAGAAAGTCGCTTCAAAGACCTAGGGGATAATGACATATGGCAGAAAATAAGACAGCAACCAAGAAGAAGGCAAAGCGATCAGTACCAGCAGGTCAACTGCACGTACAAGCTACCTTCAACAACACCATCGTAACCTTCAGCGATAAAAAAGGTAACGTTCTGAGCGCATCGAGCGCCGGCGCTTGCGGTTTCCGCGGCTCAAAGAAGGGCACTGCTTATGCAGCCCAGGTAGCCAGCGAAAAGGCAGCAACCACCGCCAAGCAAAGCTATGGCCTCAGCAGCGTAGACGTATTCGTTAAGGGCGTCGGCCTTGGCCGTGACGCCGCAGTTCGCGCACTCCAGAACCTTGAAATTACCGTCGACAGCATTAAAGACGTGACCGGTGTACCACACGGTGGTGTCCGCCCACGCAAGGCAAGGAGAGCATAATGGCCCGAGACCGAGATCCTATTGTTAAGCAAAGCCGCCGTGAAGGCTACGCGCTCCATCCTAAAGCGCACAAGATCATGGCAAAGAAGAGTGGCATTCCTGGTATGCACAGTCGTTCACGACAGGGCAAGCCAAGTCTCTACTCTATCCAGCTTCGTGAGAAGCAAAAAGTCCGTCGCCTGTACGGCCTCCTGGAGAAGCAGTTCGCAAACCTGATGAAGGAAGCGGGTCGCACCCAGGGCCAGTCTGGTCAGGTTCTCCTGCAGCTCCTCGAGCGTCGCATGGACAACACTATTTACCGTGCCGGCCTGGCTACTAGCCGCCGCGCCGCTCGTCAGCTCGTTTCCCACGGTCACTTTATGCTGAACGGTCGCCGCGTCGACATCCCTTCAATCCGCATGACTGCTGGCGACGTTATTACTGTTCGCCCTCGTAGCGCTAAAACTCAGTACTTTACCAAACTCGAAGACGTGCTGAAAGAGACTAACCAGCCTTCACTGAGCTGGCTCAAATTCGACCCTAAAAAGGTAAGCATCGAAATCACTGGCCTGCCAACTCGTGAAGAGGCAGAACCAGACATTAACGAACAACTAATCGTTGAGTACTACTCACGCTAAGGGAGAAAAGCACTATGAGCAAAGTCATTCACAACCCCACCCTCGCTAATATCGAGGAGCACTCAGCAACCAGCGCCACCTTCGTTATTGAGCCACTCCACACCGGATACGGCATGACTCTGGGCAACAGCCTGCGCCGCGTTCTGCTGAGCAGCATCGCTGGTAGCGCTGTTGTAGCTTTCAAGATTGAAGGCGCAACTCACGAATTCACTACTGTTCCTGGCATCAAGGAAGACGTCGTTGACATCATGCTGAACCTCAAGCAGGTTCGCTTCAGCAGCGCCGTTGACGAGCCAGTACAGGTTCGCCTGGAGAAGAAAGGTGCCGGCGCAGTAACTGCTGCCGACATCAAGACTACTGCAGATGTAGAAGTCGTCACTCCAGACGCTGTTATCGCAACTATCGACGACCCTAAGGCAACACTCGTTATCGACATCGTTATCGACAGCGGCCGCGGTTACCGCACCGTTGAAGAGTCTTCAGAGAAGCGCATCCACAGCGACATGATCGCCGTCGACGCACTCTTTAGCCCAGTTGCACGCGTACGCTACAAAGTAGAAAACACTCGTGTTGGTCAGACTACCGACCTCGACAAGCTGATCCTGACCGTCGACACCGACGGCTCAATCAGCCCTAAGGACGCCTTCGAAGAAGCCGCCGCAATCCTCATCAACCAGTACACCGCACTTGCTGGCTCAACTCGCGTTGAAGCTGCACCAAGTGTTGGTAGCAAGCACCTGGACGCTGAGGGCGGTAGCGAATTGATGACTCCTATCGAGGACCTCAACCTGAGCGCCCGCACCACCAACGCGCTGATTAACAACGACATTCGCACTATCAACGACCTCGTTACTCTGAGCGACACCGAACTGCGTGAGCTCAAGGGCTTTGGCAGCAAGGCTCTCGACGAAGTCAAAGAGAAGCTTGCGGAGATGGAGCTTTAGAACATGCATCGTCACGGATATAAAGGAAGAAAATTCGGCCTCGAGCGCGACCAACGTCGTGCCCTGCTGAAGGGTCTTGCAACATCGCTCATCGAGCACGGCAAGATCGAAACAACACTCATGAAGGCCAAGGAAATTGTGCCTTACGTTGAACCACTCATTACCAAGGCTAAGAAGGGCGACTTGCACAACCGCCGCCAGATTGTAGCTGCGCTCAGCACTGTTGAAGCTGCTCACAAGCTGGTTGACGACATTGCACCGAAGCTCGCTGGTCGCACCAGCGGTCACCTGCGTATCGTACGCACAACCGTCCGCGTTGGCGACAACACTCAGCTGGCTGAAGTCTCATTCGTAGACGACATCAAGGCCGAGGCAGCTCCTGTAGCTGCAGAAAAGGCGGAGAAGTAACTATGAACATCGCAAAGAAAACCTACAGCCAGAAACCATCAGAAATTGAGCGCAAGTGGATCGTCCTCGACGCCGCTGAAGCTCCACTTGGTCGCGTTGCAACTGCAGCTGCCAAGTACCTGATCGGTAAATACAAGCCAACCTACACCCCTCACATGGACGGCGGTGACTACGTCATCATCGTTAACGCTGAGAAGCTCATTGTGACTGGTGCCAAGGGTACCGACAAAATGTACTACAACTACTCAGGTTTCCCTGGTGGCTTGAAGGAAGAGTCGCTCAACCAAGTCATGGTAAAGAACCCAGCTAAGGTAGTTGAAGCTGCTGTTTCGGGCATGCTGCCTAAGAACAAGCTTCAATCTCTGCGAATGCAGCGCCTGAAGGTTTACGCCGGCGAAGCTCATAACCACGAAGCTCAAAAGCCAGTGAAGATGGGAGTCAAATAATGGCAACAAAGAATGAATACTACTACGGCCTCGGCCGCCGCAAGGCAGCTACCGCACGTGCTCGTCTGTTCCCAGGCAAGGGCAACGTCACTGTCAACGACAAGAAGGCAGTAGACTACTTTGACAAGAACGAACAGATGGTTGAAGAAATGGTACAGCCCCTCGCCCTGATCGGCAAGGAAAAGGCATACGACATCACCCTGGTTGTCAGTGGCGGTGGCCTGGCTGGTCAAGTCGACGCAATCAAGCTGGCTATCAGTAAGGCGCTGAGCGCTCAGAACGAAGAACTCCGTTCGACGCTGAAGAAGGCTGGTCTGCTAAAGCGCGACCCACGCGAGAAAGAGTCGAAGAAGTACGGTCTTCGCTCAGCACGCAAGCGCGAGCAGTTCTCAAAGCGCTAGTTTATACTACCGCATATCAAAAAACACCCGCGACGCCTGTCCGGGTGTTTTTTGGATTGGTGATGCCTTCCGGTCAGTAGTTCCAGCGTAATCGTACCCTCACTTCAAAGCGCTATTGCTTTTATATTATAAATATGTTATAGTTTAAATTAATCGGTAAGCGCTCTTTCCACGAGGAGAAGAAAAATGGACTTTGGCTCGTCAGCGAAGACCGCGTTTCAGCGCGCAACCCAGGCGGCCGGACTGACCTTCGAGAGCATCACGATGGACTGCCGGCCCGGCTACGAGCTGTGCGTCTCAGAGACTTCGGTGTCTGAGGCCGACCTGCGTTCTCTCTTGTCCTTCCTGCGTTGCGTCGACACCGACCCCGGACAGCAGCCCTACACCAAGCTGTCGATCGAGACGGTGACCCAGAACGGCACGCACCTGAGATGGAACTGATCCAACCGATCTGCCCGACCTCTTCGCAACAG
>CAZPGP010000023.1:0-15084 GCA_964586395.1 uncultured Candidatus Saccharibacteria bacterium | reverse complement strand
ACCACGAATGACGTGACAAGTGCTCGCTTGGTAGATACAGCGGGTGCGCTCATGATCTTTCTATTGTGACACAGCGAGGCTGCTTGCGGCTAGCCGTTCACAACGTGACCACCGTTAACATGGATGGTCTGACCGGTGATATAGCTCGAATCGCTTGAGGCCAAGAAAACATATGCTGGCGCGACTTCCTCGGGCTGGCCGGGGCGGCCGAGTGGCGTGTCCTTACCAAAGCTCTCAACATGCTCCTCGGGGAACGTCGACGGGATAAGCGGCGTCCAGATCGGACCAGGCGCCACGGCGTTGACGCGGATATTGTCGCCGGCCAGCTGACCCGAGAGCGAGCGGGTGAATGAAACGATTGCACCCTTTGTGGCCGCATAATCCATGAGTTCTTGGTTGCCTTTATACGCCACAACAGATGCAGTATTAATAATAGCTCCACCGCTCGGCAGGTAGGTGAGGGCAGCCTTGCTGAGATAGAAGTGCGCAAATATGTTAGTACGGAATGTCCGCTCCAGCTGCTCGGCAGTCAGATCACGGAGATCGTCCTGCGGATGTTGCTCGGCGGCGTTGTTGATCAGGATGTCGAGCTGACCAAATTCTGCAATCGTTTTCTCGACCAGCTCCTTGCACCAGGCTTCGTTGCCGACGTCGCCAGGCAACGTGATGCAGCGGCGGCCTTCTTCCTCGACCCGCTGCTTGGTCTCGGCGGCATCTTCGTGCTCTTCGAGATAACTAATAGCCACATCGGCGCCCTCGCGAGCAAACAGCACCGCCACGGCTCGACCGATACCGCTGTCGCCTCCAGTTATCAGTGCGACTTTGCCCGCCAGCTTGCCGCTGCCCATGTATTCTGGTTTCTCAAAGGCGGGCTTTTGCTCCATCTCTGATTCGTGACCGGGACGTTCGCTAAGCTGCTCAGGCTGTGGCATCATACTTCTCCTATTGCAATTAGTTTCCAAATTTTAACAGCGCCCGACATCTGGGCGCTGTTAAAAATTCCGTCTGGATTCGCTAGTCCCCGAAGCCGTCGAAGATATTCTCCATGAAGCCCCCTCGCTTCTTCTTGTGGCCATGCGGGGAGTCATCACGACGATGATCATCACGACTGCGGTAGCCCTCGTTGTCATCATCGTCGTCAAAGTCGCGATCGCGCTCACCGCCCCTGCGCTCCTGATATTCATTCACGCCCTTGATAAGTTTGTCGAGCTCGCCGCGGTCAAGCCATACACCTCGGCATTCAGGGCAATAATCGATCTCGATGCCAGATCGCTCGCTGATCGCCAGCGTTGTGTTGTCTACGGGACATTTCATTTGATAGGAACCCTCCTGGATTTAATAACGTCAAGCGCACAGGGAGATGTGCACTTGAGATACATTACGGTACCCCGCTGAGGATTTGCTGTGGTAGAGGATTATATGTTTTGTGCGGCTGAGAGGGTACAGAGCGTTAATTGGCGTGGCCACCACAGAATCGCGCCGAGGCCAATCAAATTAAGTCTACCATCAACCAAAAATGCTATGCTTGTAGGGCATGACACAAATACATCGAAGCCGCAAATCTGCGCATCCACTTATTGATACAGTTTGGCATAGCCGCAACGTCGCCGATGGCGTATACTCGGCCACTCCGGACGGCTCGTGGGATCTCATTGTAATGATCCAGGCCGACGGGTCAAAAGCAATGATGCTAACCGGGCAAGCCACGAAGCCAAGCGACGTCCCGTACAAAGCCGGCACGCAGTCAGTAGTGATCTCGTTCGCTCCAGGTGCCTACATGCCAGCGTATCCGGCCAAGAAATGGGTCGATTCGTTCGAGATATTGCCGAATGCCGACGCCGATCATTTCGTTCTATCAGGGCACACGTTTGCATTCCCGACATTCGATAATGCCGAAGAATTAGTCGAGCAACTTATCGCCGCCAAGCTACTTTATGCTGACTCGATTGTTCACGGTGCGTATCGGACATCGAAGCGTTCAGCACAGCGACACTTTGCCGAAAACGCTGGCCTCACGCAAAAGAATTTCACCAAAATCGAGCGCGCCCAAGAAGCCGTCCGCCAACTTAAAGCCGGCAAAAAACCGAGCGATGTTGCCGCCGACGTCGGCTATACCGACCAGTCGCATTTGGCGCGTGACCTCCGTACAATCATGGGCGTCAAACCATCGGACGTCGATGGTATTCACAAATTATAAAGTTGGCGTTTTTTTACAAAACCAAACCCCTCGCCAACTGGTTAAATAGGGCTATCAACAAATAACCAAGGAGAAACACCATGGACATGAAAATAGAATTAATCCCAGTACCAGTCACCGACGTCGACAAAGCAATCGACTTCTACGTCAACAAGGTTGGCTTCAATCTGGACCACGACCACCACGTCACCGAGAACCTACGCTTTGTACAGCTGACACCAAAGACCTCAGCTTGCTCAATCGTCATCGGCGAAGGCACAACTGATATGACGCCAGGTTCACAGAACATCCAGGTCGTCGTAAAAGACACTCAAGCGGTCCACGACGCACTCGTCAAAAACGGCGTAGAAGCTAGCGACGTGCAGGACATGCCTTGGGGAATCTTTACCTTCTTCAAGGATCTCGACGGCAACAGCTGGTCAGTCCAGCAGCTTAAGAGATAGTAGCCCCCGAATCAACAAGCAAAGAACGAGCACTCCCGCTCGTTCTTTACGTTTATAATGAAATCATGAGCACGAACAATCACATCGATCTCGTAGAATTCCCAGCCTCGTCACCGGAGGAAGTAAAAGCAGTTGCCACATTCTTTGCCGACGTCTTCGGCTGGAACTTTAAAGACTGGGGCGGCACATACGCCGACACGCGGGATAGCGGTGTTGCCATGGGCGTCAATGGTAATGACACAAAGGAACAATCTGCCCCACTCGCGGTTATTTACGTTGAGGACCTGGTCGCTACGAAAGACAACATCGTAGCAAGCGGGGGCACAATCACGCATGACATCAGCGAATTCCCCGGCGGGAAGCGTTTTGCCTTTACCGACCCAGCCGGCAATCAGCTAGCTGCCTGGTCAGAAAAATAGTCTAGAGGAAGGCTATATTCTCGAGCCGAAGCAAATGCTGCTTTGCCGCAATGCCACCTGCATACCCGCCGATCCCCAGGGAGCTCGTGAGAACACGATGACATGGAACCACGATCGATAACGGATTGCTACCCACTGCCGTCCCGACTGCGCGGACAGCATTTGGTCTGCCAACGGCTGCGGCGATAGCTTTGTACGAAGAGAATTGCCCGTGAGGAATGCGCTCGATTTCGCGCCAGACTGCTTTCTGAAAATCAGTACCCGTCAGCGCATATTTGATATCAAAATCTGTACGCTCGCCCTTAAAATATTCATCGAGCTGTTGCAAAATTCCAGCAAATGGCACGGCGCTCTCGATCCAGTCGCTTCGCACAGCCGGTGTGCGTGCAAAGACTTTCCAATACATTGCCATAGCCGTGTCTGCTGTTCCTACAAGCAGTACGGAGCCAACTGGCGTTTCGGCGTGATGATAGTAAACTGCGGGATTCATGCTGTCATTATACGGCACGGTCGCCATCGAGTGTGGCGAGATGCTTCGCGGCCCGTTTGGTGACAGCGTTGGACTTGTGATGTTGCTGAACCTTGAGCAGCGCAATCATGTCATCGCGCGAAAAAGTTCCATCGTTCGTAAACTTCATGAGCGTATCGAGTACGTTTGCGGCAACAATCCAATCAATGTCTTTTTTCGACACTAGCGAAGCAAGCCACTGCTGAGCCGCATAGCGTTGCTGGTCGGTTAGCTCGACTTGCTCGTATATTTGAGCCAAGTGCCATTGGATAGAAGCTTGTGCGCTTTGCCACAGTTCCTGCTGAAACTTATCGATGTAGGGGAGGAGCCAATTAGGATGCTCGCGACAAATCTTCTCCAGCGCATCAGCAGCGCGCATACGAACCCACGCATCATCATCAAAAAGACACTCATACAGCTCATCCATGCGCAAACTGTCCCGAAGGACTGATTCGATGACCTCATTCACACGACCCAAAGAGTTAGCGTGGCCGCCGGTCATGAGTATTTCTGAGAAGCGTTCTGTCATAGCTCTATCATACCAGGCAGAGGATGTTGAATAATTCTATCAATTATGTTATAGTAGCCCAGCCAGATCTGAGTGGGCATCCGCCCAATGAGCAAGGAGAACCGCATGGCCGGCATGCGTCCCAAGACCGACAACCACAAGGCCGTGATCGAGGCCGTCCTGGCCGCCTTCGACGGAGGCACCAGGAACGGCAACCTCGTCACCATCGCCGTCGACAAGATCGACGAGGTCTGCGCCGGCAACGGCCCCAGCACCGAGATGATCTACCTGGGCCTCTCCAGCGCGGCGTTCGGCGACGACCGTGACGCACTGGAACGAGCCCTCCTCGGCTTCAACACCATCTGAGCACTACCGACCGGCGGGCTGTGGCGACCATGTGTCCCCAGCCCGCCGGTTGACCGCACCCCTGACGGCTTCGTCAGGGTATTTTGTTTCTGGAGCACAATAAGAGCAATGGAAACAAACCCACGAATTATTGCATGCCGTTTGCCTCCGCTCGTAATCGGCTACGTTAGCCGAACGCTCAGGCCTAAACCGCCAAACTCGTCACAAACAAATACAGGTTGCTCAGGCGTACTGAGATCTGGACTGTAGCGATAGTTCAGATCCTTAAAATTCAGAATGTCTGTGGTACTACTGATGCGATTTTGGATGAGCCAACGCGCAAATGCGCCGCGAGCGATCTTAGCATGCACAACCACAAAAATCGGCTCACCGCTCTTGTCTTTGGTCATAAATTTAGGCGTGATGACGTTTGCGTCTAGCATATGCGGCAAGACGGCTTTAGTGTATTCGACTGCAGACAGGTTGATGATGTCGTGCGACGGAAGCTGCTTGGCGATATCGTCACCCCAAAAATCATACAGGTTGCGGTACTTTTTATCCGGAAATTTATAGCCCATCTCCAGACGGTAGGGTGCAATGCCATCCAGCGCACGAAGCACCCCGTACAGCCCGGACAAAATATACAGGTGCTCATTGGCGTACTTTCGGTCGGCGGCGCTAAAAGTCTGGACTTGCAGGCCGCTATAAATGTCGCCGATAAACGCATCGATAGCGGGAGTGAGCTGGGCTTTATTATCAGTCCAGGATTGCCACAAGTCGTGCGTCTGCTGCGCCTTAGCCTCAGACAAATGCATGTTCTTGGCCAACTGCCGAGCAGAAAGCGACTGCACATAAGCTGCCAGCTTGTGGGTCTTTTCCATCAAGACGGGCTGCAGGTCCACGCCCGAATCAACTCGCGAACGCATTGTTTTAGAAGAGTGGAGAAGTATTGTTAACATCTTCTACGATGGTAGCACGCTATCCATTCGCCCCAAAGCCTGCTATACCTAGAGTATGCATGCAACCTTTAATGCCATTCGTGCAATCGGCGCCGAGTACGCCAGGCGACTACTTACACCTCTGATTATTATGGGCGTATTGCTGGTTATTGCGCTCCTAACACTGGGCGGCTGGCTCACGACACAGAGCGCGTGGTGGTGGATACTTGAGGCGCTCTTTATTATTGGCGCGATGATTTTTACACTGCTTGTCTCGATTGTACTCGTCGTGCTCAATGCTGTTCGGCCAAGCCTGTCGAAGGCAGAACGAAAGGCCGTACGAAGCTTCGTAGACAAGCTCTCGCGTGTTGGCGAGAATATTGGAACGCCGCAGTTTATTATCGTTTACCGCGTGGTCAAGGACACAATCTCGCCAAGTCATGCTGGCTTTATCGAAACAGTTTCACACGACTCCAAGACGCTTGCGCCGGACTTCCTAAAGCTCCGCAAGATGCTCGATCATTCGTAGCACCAAAGCGCATCACCTGCTAAGCTGGTTGGTGGCCATGAACAACCCAATCAGCATCTACCGAAAACTGCGAGCTAGTCTCAACAGGCTCAACCGCAAGCACCGCCAGGCAATTGGCCTCGCCGCCGTTGTGATTGGAATTTCAATACTTATTGCACAGGGGACACGTCCAATGATTGATCCATCAGCATATCAACCGCTCCTCAACACAATTGCCAAAGGCGAAAGCAATGGCAACTACAATGCCTACTTTGGCCGCGTCAACAACGCCGATATTACATTCACCAACATGACTGTCGCGGAAGTCATGAAATGGCAGCAAGAATACGTCGAAAAAGGCGCCGCCAGCAACGCCGTTGGCCGCTACCAGTTTATGGGAACGACGCTAGCTGGACTAGTCAAGCAACTGCGCATCAACACGCAAGACAAGTTCGACGAAAAGATGCAGGACCGTCTGGCGATTGCGCTCATGGAACGTCGCGGTTCGCTCCAGTTTGTGCAGAAGAAAATCACACGCGAGCAATTCGCCGCCAACCTAGCGATGGAATGGGCGGCTCTGCCCAAAATCACCGGCGACAACCCGCACGAGAGCTATTACGCAGGCGATGGCCTCAACCAGGCTCGAGTCAGCGCCAGCGAAGTACTAGACGCAATCATCAAACTCGACAAAGACGCTTAGCTACTTGTTCTTGCCAAATAGCAAGCTGAACTTGATGCGATCAGTGTATTCCAGCGTACCCAGGCGAAAGGCGCGTGCAGCAAGCAAGATTGTAATTGCCGCAGCTAAAATCAGGATCGCCAAAGAGATCAAGCCTTCAGCAAAACTAATGTTGCCGACTGTGTTGCGCAATAGAACCGTCGTTGGCGAGGTGAGCGGGAAGTACGATAGGATCTGCGCGTACATGCCAGGCTCCAGCGCGGTTATAGCGTTGAGGCCCCAGAATGGAGCAGCTGGTAATATAAAGAACACTGCAGAGAAATTGTTTGCCTCTTTGGACGAGGGGAAGATCGCGCCAATCATCGCCATCAATGCGACGTAGAAGATAAACCCGAAGATCAAAATACCGGCGCCGATTATCACCTCAGTCGGCACGAATGTCAGCGTCGAGACATCAAATGGCAGTGAAATGTCGTTGCCAAACAACCGCAGAATAAGGTACGTCGCAACGCCCATCACGGCAAATATCAGAATCTGCGTAAACGTCACCAGAATGATGGACAATAGTTTGCCCAGAATCAATGTGCGCGGCTTCACATAGCTCAGAACCATCTCGATAGAGCGGTTTTCTTTCTCTTCCGAAACGGACGTCAGCGCATAGCCAACGGAGAATACCAACACAATATAGAAGATTACGAGGAACGCCCCTGGCACAATAAACTCGTTGATCTGCCTGGACGGTTTTCCTTCGTTAAAGCTATGCATTTCACCCTGACCACCCGAGACTGCAAGCGTGGCAATCTGCTGAGAGCCAAGCGGCACGAGGAGGCTTTGCTGTAGGACCGTGCTGCCTAGCTTGGTTACAATGGCGCTAGCCTCGGGGTTGCTCGTATTGTCGGCGAACAGCTGGTATTTGCCTGTCTCAAGCAGGTCGCCCGGGTAGACGATCAGGCCGTCGATTTTGCCAGCCTGCACCTCAGCTTCGAGCTTCTTCTGCTCAGATGATTGCTCTTGCCTGAGGTTGAATGCCTTATAGACTTCAGCATTTATAACCTTGCTATTATCGATGATCGCAACGTTCAGGTTATTCTTGGCTGGGTCAGTATCTTTGTCTGGGTTGGTAAAGACGGCGATAAGCGTAATCACGCCCAGAATCACCGGCACAGAAAACAGTGAAATCCAGAATGATGGCTGACGGATAATCGCCAAAAACTCGTGGCGAATGACGGCGCGAAGTTTGTTATTCTTGCTCATGCGGCTGCCTTTCTGCGTAAATCGAGACGAATATGTCCTCGATGGATTTGAGGTTGTATTTCTTCTTGAGCTCGTCCTTTGTGCCGTATGCCATGCGGGCGCCATCTTTAATGATGAGCACCCGGTCCGCAAGTCGCTCCACTTCTTCCATCAGGTGGGTGATATAAATGACGGCTGTGCCTTTCTGGCGATACTCTTCCACGACGTCCAGAAGGAGTTTGCGGTTAACGGGGTCGAGACCCTTGGTCGGCTCGTCGAGGATTAGTAGCTTCGGCTCGTTGATGATCGCAACACCCAACTGGACTTTCTGTTGCTGGCCGCCGGATAGTTTCTTTACAAGTAGCTTGGCTTTGTCTGCCAAGCCGACACGCTCCAAGTATTTGAGCGAGAAGTCGCGTGCCTCAGTTCGGTCCATGCCCTTCAGCTCGCCAAAGTAGGTCATAACATCGATGACCGTGCTACGAACATACAGTCCACGCTCCTCCGGAAGATAGCCGACAAGATGCGCATGCTCTGGGCTGTATGGCTCGCCGTCGACCAGCAACTTGCCGGATGTTGCCTGGTAGATATTGAGTAGCGAGCGAATGGTCGAGGTCTTGCCCGAACCGTTAGCCCCCAACAGTGCGAATACTTCGCCGGGGTGCACGTCGAAATTTAAGTCGCTGACGATCTGCTTACCTCCAAGGCGTAGGTTGAAATCTGTAACAGTTACGATGGGCTGTGGTTTATCACGCATATAATACCTATTTAAACATAAGAGCGACTCACTCGCAGCTTACAGGTCTTTTATATCCTGCGCCACCAGTGATAAATCATTGCCAAGTTGATGGCCGCCTGCGTCGATTTCTCGAACGACTGCTTGTGGCAGAAGTTTTGCGTAGAGCGCCAGATGGGTGAAGGGGACTATTTCGTCGTCACGCGCCTGATACAGGAACATCTTTGCCCCCTCCGGTAATTTTGTTGCTGCATCAGCGGGGAGTTCGAGCTCTTCATAGCCTTCATACAACCAGCCTTGGCCACCCCAGAACGGGTTAGCTATCAGGAAAATCCCGTCGATGGGTGTATTAGTTTTGATCTCGGTGATAATCTTCGTCAATTCGGAAGCGCCCATAGAGTGCCCAACCAAGATGGCTGGTTCATGTATATCGGCGAGCTCGTCCTGAATCTGCTGCTTCCATACCTCATACGGTGCGTTAGCTTCGTCGCGCATCTCCGGATAGCGAACCTCAAAGTCATCGCCAAGCTCTTTCTGTAGGCTTTGCACCAACAGCTTATCTTCGTTATATGCGCCCTCACCGGCACCATGAATAAATAATATCTTGCGCTTCATCCTGCAATTATAGCTTACAAAACAAGCCATAACCTGTTTGAATGATAGGGAGATAGCATTCATAAGGAGCTTCTATGCAAAAGATTACACCTTGTTTGTGGTTCGACATGAACGCCGAGGAGGCGATGAACTATTACGTCAGCGTCTTTAAAAACTCTAAGATTATTCGGGTCGACAAATATCCAGACGAGTCTCTTGATGAGCATTTCAAAGGTATGTCCGGCAAGGTTATCAACGGCGAGTTCGAGCTCGACGGCGTGAAGTTCACCTGCCTGGATGGAGGCCCAACATTCAAGTTCAACGAAGCCGTATCGTTCGTTGTCGACTGCGCGGACCAGGAAGAAGTCGACTACTACTGGGAAAGGCTATCGGCAGTACCCGAGTCTGAGCAATGTGGCTGGTGCAAAGACCAGTTCGGTGTCAGCTGGCAAATTATCCCTAAGCGACTCGGGGAACTACTCAACGATCCAGACCCAGAACGAGCCAGCCGCGCAACACAGGCGATGATGCAGATGCACAAGATCGACGTCGCTGAACTCGAGCGCGCTGCAAACGGGGAATAGACCCGTAGGGGGGAGCTTTAGGCGTGAAGTAGTATCACCCCCGTGATACTACTTTTCGTTTGCGAAGATCTGCAGTAGAATAAGAAAAACCTTATGTTGCTGAATGCCCTCAAACAAAAACGAGCCATAATCCTGACTCTTGCTGGACTTCTTATTGTAGGTATTTGCGTGTGGGTTTATTTCATGATGAACCCGCCGCAACAGAGCTCGGGCAACGATCAGCCGTCGACTTCGGGGTCTCCCGAGAAGAAGGGCGCCAACACCCAAGGGCAAACCTCACAAGAAGCGACCAAGGATAAAGACGCCACATCAAACGCGAAGGAACAGAAAAGCCCAACAAGCAACAAGCCACCTACAAGTGGCGGGTCGTCACGAACCGGAGGTGGTAGCGCTAATACTAGCGGTGGTGGCGGTGCAGCAACAGGCGGCAGTAGCGGTGGGTCATCTGGGTCATCCGGATCAACGCCGAGCCCATCAGAGCTGTTCGGGTGGCGGCTTACTTCGCAGAATACTGGTTTAGCGCCTCATGGATTAAGCTGTGGGAGTCTCCCTCTTTACGGCGGATCAGACAAGCCCGCCTCGGGCACGGTCATTAGCCAGAAGCGCATAGCTACGCCACTCGATTTGTCGAATGGCAACATCACGATCGAAAAGAGCTGTATTCAGCCGCCTTCGGTCGGCCTAGGGTTGCCGACCGTTACGACAACAAACTATAACGTCTGTAATCCTGACTGTGAGGTCGCACCAAGTTCTGTAACAATACGCGACTCCGAGTTCGATGGAGGCCTTCTAAGTCAGCAAGAGAGTGCTTATTCGATTGGATTTCTGGGAGTGGGAAGCCTCTACCGGAACTACATTCATGGCTTTGGAAGCGGAATCGGAATTGCAAACGCAGGTTTGAGCATTAGTGTGAATATCGAAGGGAACTATGTGACGGGCCTGACTGCGTACGGCGACCCAGGCACGACAGGGAACCACAGTGACGCTTTTACCATTCGTGACTTTGTCACTACAAGCAACCCAAGCCGTCAGGCGATCGTAAAGAACAACCGTTTCAACAGTAGCTCGGGCAATGATACAGGCGCGTTCTTCGTTCAGCAAACTTGGGGTGATGATATTAATAACGTGTTGATAGAAGGAAACTTGCTTGAAGGCCTTGGGTATCAATTGCAGCTCGACGGCAATACCTACGGAAGCCATTTGTATGTTGTTAACAACCGCTTTAGCGGAACAGGCTTTGGGGCAGCGGCAATGGGCGGCTCAGGAGTGGGCTGGGGAAGTTGGACGAATAACTTCATCAATAATCCGTCAGCTTCGAATAACCAAGGCGCGGTCGTTCCGAAGCCATAGTCGCGTAACTCCACCGATACAAAAAGATTGACGAATGTCGATCTTTTTTCATTTGCCGAACAGAATGGATTTTAATAAAACCCATGCAGGCTTATGTCGTTTTTTTACAAAACCCAGCACCAATCAGCAAGTATCATTAAAGAGAATCATAATCACAAAGGAGAACAAGATATGGCTCACAAACCTTTTAAAATCAACGTCCAACAAGAGGTTCTTGACGACCTTGCATATCGAATAGAACATCACCGCTGGCCAGACGAAGCCAAAGATGCAGGCTGGGATTACGGTACAAGCCTTGGTTATATGAAGAAATTAGCAGATCACTGGCTAAAGGAATACGACTGGCGCAAAAACGAAGCAGCTCTGAATGAGCTCCCCCAATTCATGGCCGATATTGATGGCGTAAATATCCACTTTATCCACCAGCCCAGCGAGAATCCTGACGCAATTCCGCTGCTACTGGTACACGGCTGGCCAGACTCCTTCTATCGCTTTCATAAGGTACTGCCACTCCTAAAGGACAAGTATCACGTCGTCGTGCCTTCGATGCCGGGCACTGGATTCTCGGAGCGTGTCAGTATGTCGATTGACAAGATCTCGGATCTTTTTGCAGACCTTATGACAAAAGAATTGGGTTACGAAAAGTTCATCTCAGCTGGCGGCGATGGTGGCTCGCTGGTGAGCATGTCTTTGGCTAACCGCAAGCCCGAACTACTTCTAGGAATGCACCTTACAGATGTTGGATATCCGGACCAAGCGACCGACTTCGCAAGCCTTACACCGCCCGAGCAAGAGTTCGCTGGATTTATCCAGCACTGGTTCTTCACCGAAGGAGCGTTTAGTATGCTAAAAGCTACGAAGCCACAAAGCGCCGCCTATGCGTTCAACGATTCGCCAGTTGGCCTTGCAGCTTGGATCATGAGCATGATGAGCTCACTCTCTACGGGCGAATCGCTCAATGAGCGTTTTGGCGAAGACGAGCTACTAACGAATATTATGATCTATTGGGTAACAGAAACGATCGGCTCGTCAATGCGGATTGCCTACGATACACGGGTAGCGGAGATGTCAGCCCAGCCTGTATCTGAAAAAAGCATGGTACCAGCAGGTGTCGCGCATTGCCCAGGCGATGCACCTTTGCCACGCGAATGGGCAGAGCGTAAGACAAACCTCATCCATTTCTCTGATCTAGAGAAGGGTGCGCACTTTGCTGTTTGGGAAGAGCCTCAGATCTGGGCAAATGACCTAAACGCGTTTGTTGCAAAACTACAAAAAAAGTAAGCCGCTAGGTGCTCAAAAAGATCGACAATTACTGCTGAGTGATCGCAGGCAACAGAAGGGATTGGATAACATAGGGAAAAGGCTCTCCCGAAATCACCTTGACGGTGACTCGGGAGAGCCTCTCCTCAACTCTGCAGATACGCGGCCACGCGGCCACGGTATCCGTCGATGTCCTGCCACACGACCGTGGAGCGGTTGCCGGCCCTAGCCGGTCCGATCACGATCGTGCCGCGTCGTTCCGACTGACCCGCCTCGGGCGCCCGGTAGGGCACGTCCAGAATCTCCACCGGTTCGTAGCGGTACGGGAAGTTCCGGCCACCCCGGAGGTACTGCTCCGCCAGCATGACGAGTCCCAGGTCGTGAATGAACAACGAGGTCCCCCGCTTCTTGGCGGAGTGCTCGTAGTGCACTCGGTAGACCTGCACGAGCCGTCGGTAGACCCCCAGGCTCGCGATCTCGTCGGGAGTGGCGAAGCCGAGCTCGCGCTGCTTGGTCTTGTTCGAGGGAAGGAGGATGATCTCCCCGTCGTGACCTTCCAGCACGTCGTGCAGAGCCTTCGCGTCGCACGCGCCGTTGAACGAGTTACCCTTTCCTCCGAGGAGGTTGGTGGACTCGTCATTGGCGAAGTCGCCCGCCTGGACGAACATCGTGCCGAACTTGGCTGCGAGGTCGGGCCTGTAGCGCTGGATCAACGCTACCTCGGTGAGCGGACCGCCCACCAGTACGAGGAGCTTCTCGCCCTCGTACTTCGAGAGAAACCGCAGCCCGGCGGCGAAATCGCCGTCAATGTCAGCAGTCTCCCAGGCGTTCCACAGGTCGTAGATCTCCTCGTTGGCGTGCTTGCCGTGAGGGATTACCGTCCGGAGCTCGGTCCGGCCGACCGCTTCGCCCATGAACACAGGAACCGTGCGTCCGGCACTGCGCATGAACTCCGCCATCCGCAGCGTGTTGAGGAGATGGATGTGGGCCGAGTAGGCCTCATCACGCTCCTCGATTGACGCGTTGGGGTCGGTGTGCGCGGCACGGCCCGTGACGAAGATCGCCTTCACATCCAGTAAGGAGGAAGAGCGCGTCGCCGCCAGAGCCATCGCCAGATTGTCCGCACTGGTGTTGTCAAGGAACAGGACTGCGGGGTGTTTCATTTCACCTTCCAAAGTCGAGGGTCAGATTATCTCTGATCATATAATTATACCATAATAACTTAACTTTTGCAAACAAAAACCCTGGTAGATATGCTGATGCCGCTCATAGCAAAGGGAGGCTATAATGGATACCGGAGGCGTACATGAAAATTGAAGCATTATCATACACATTCATTGAGGCAAATGGGGTAAAACTACGCGTGGCAACCGGGGGTAGCGGCATGCCCCTTGTGTTGCTTCATGGTTTTCCAGAAACCCATTTGGCGTGGCGATATGTCGCACCAGAAATACTCAAAAAGTACACCCTCGTATGCCCTGATTTACGCGGCTACGGGCAAAGCGACAAGCCACGTGGTGATGAAAAACATACCAACTATTCAAAACGCACCATGGCACAAGATATTTATGAGCTCATGAAAGAGCTTGGCCATGAAAAATTTGCTGTAGCTGGACATGATCGCGGGGGATTGGTTGGATTCCGCTTAGCTCTCGACCATCCCGAGGCAGTGACGCACCTCCTTGTTCTGGACGTTATTCCAACCATCAATATGTGGGAAAGTTTGCATGGAACTTTTGGCGTCTTTGGATATCATCAATTTTTCTTAGCTCAGCCTACTGATTTCCCTGAAAAAATGTTACAAGCCAGTGCTAAAACGTTCCTCGACCATACGCTGAATAGCTGGTGTAAAAATCTCGATGCCCTACCAAAGGACATCCGCGCTGAATACCTAAAGGCCTTTTCTGGCCCCAAGAGTATCCATGCCGTTTGTGAAGATTACCGTGCTGGCGCCTTTGTAGACGGCAGCCATGATGCCGAAGATAGAGCCAACAACAAGAAAATAAATACCCCGGTAACAATCTTGTGGCAAGATCCTAAAGGCATGGAACTTCCCTTTGACCCGCTAAAAACTTGGCAGTCTTGGGCTCCTAATGCCACGGGTGAGCCGATAGACGCCGGGCATCTTCTACCCGAGGAAAAACCCAAAGCGGTTATTGATGCTATCAATAACTTATTAAGTCGCTAGCAAAAGAGCTATACGGAGGAGGAATATGAACCAACACATTCAACATCGCGTAATCAAAATAAATGGCATTAGCACTTTTTATCGAGAGGCAGGACCATCTGAAGCACCGGTCTTGCTTTTGCCACACGGCTATCCTTGTTCATCGTTTCAGTACCGCAACCTCATGCTCAAGCTTGGCCATAAATGGCGGCTAATCGCGCCGGATTTTCCGGGGTTCGGATATAGCGACACACCTGAAAACTTCGACTACTCATTCGACGGCTACGCTGACTTTTTGGACCAGTTCATTAGAGCAATGAGCATTGATAAGTTTTATATTTATTTACATGATTACGGCTCGCAGATAGGTTTTCGTCTTGCGATGAAGGACCCGGAGCGCGTGCGGGGGCTAATCATTCAAAATGGCGATATTTACGAAGATGCACTGGGGCCGAAGTACGACGGCCTAAAAGATTACTGGGCCAACCCTACCGAGCAAGGCCGCAAAAAACTTGAGAAGGCAGTAAGCGAAGAAGGGTTTAGGGATGAGTTCATTGGTGAAATTGATGAAAAGCTTCACGATCGTTTGCCACCGGATCTTTGGAAGCTAGGAGC
>CAZPGP010000022.1:0-15229 GCA_964586395.1 uncultured Candidatus Saccharibacteria bacterium | reverse complement strand
CTCAGAAAAATACTACGACACAAAATATAGCATTTACAATAACCCGAACTCTGCTATACTACCCTGGATATGAAACGATATCGCCCAACCCAGTCCCAGCTTATGGCAACCGCGCACAACGGCAGCGGCATTGCTGTATTTGGCGTGAATGGAACCACAGGGCGTATCGTACTGACACATAAATAAATTCGTTTATCATCTCGTAAGTCACGATACGCCTCCGAATCAGGAGGCGTTTATCGTTTCAAGTATTTTTACACTCACCTACTGGGTTCGGAGGCGGATCGGGGCTCAATGAGACCCACGTCATCTCTATATCAACACTAACGGAAAGGAATAACCGTGCGTCACTTCAGCCAAAACGCGCGCTGGCTCACGTACTTTGCGCCATTTCGGGCGCTGAGTATTAGCGCCGCCTACCTGACGCCGTTCTTCGTGGAACATGGGCTCAGCATCGGAGAAATCTTCCTGCTCCAGTCCATCTTCAGTGCGGCGTACCTGCTGTGGGAAATCCCCAGCGGTATGGTCGCGGACCGGCTCGGTAGGGCGCGCAGCATCAAAATCAGCGCGCCTATCGCGGCCATGGGCATGATTGCTTACGGTATGAGCGGTGAGTTCTGGCAGTTCGTGGTTTGCGAACTGATTCTGGCTATCGCCAACGGTCTGATCAGCGGCGTCGACACAGCCCTGCTGGTTGACTCGCTGAAGGCCGACGGTCGCAGCAAGGACTACGTTCGCGTTCAGCAGAGGATGGATGGGCTGGGATTCGCGTCCACGGCCGCAGCCGTCCCGCTGGCGATCGGACTGGTACATTTCTTCGGCATTAGCTCGACGCTGCTCGCTGACGGAATCGTCACGCTGCTGGGCACGTACTTTGTGCTGCGACTCGTAGAAGCGCCGCGCAGTAACGGCGGCCAGGACAAGCTTCGCCGCTCAACCTGGAAGGCCCTCCACGAGCTAGTCAGCAACATTAAAGTTCGCTGGATCATCACCCTACGGACCGCGCTGAACACCGCAACGTACTTGGGCTTCTGGTTGGCGCCGCTGTATTACACGCAGCTCGGCATCCCAGTCGTGCTGTTCGGAGCGATCCTGGCAGTACGCAACCTGTGGAAGGCATGGCTCACCCACCGCTTCCACCGCGACGAGCATATCGCACGCAAAATGAGCGCCTACACCGGCCTCGCTGGCTTGGTGTATGTTGCGATGGCAACCAAGCAGCTGTGGCTCGCCTGGACGGTTCTGGGTCACGACTTGGTCCAAGCTTTGGGCCGAGCACCACTGGACCGACGCCTGAACGACCACATCGACGAAGACCACCGCGCCACGCTCAACAGCGTCGCGAACCTGGTCCAGCGTATGGCCTACATGGTCGCCGGCCCAGTCGTGGGCCTAATAGTTGACCAGACAAGCCTGATCGCTGGCTTTCTCGCAACGGGCATCACCTGTAGCGCAGTTGCGACCGTCGCCTTAGTGCGTCTCAACCGCATGCGCGCGTTGAATTAGAGATGGCATCGCCCCAGGAGCACGCGTTCCTGGGGCTTGTCATCTCGCGGACAAAACAAAACTCGGCAAAAACTGCCGAGTCTGCACGATAAATTCTTGGGGCGAATAATGGGACTTGAACCCACGGCCTCCGGAGCCACAATCCAGCGCTCTAACCAACTGAGCTATATCCGCCATGCATTGATACGAGACTTATTCTAACAGATTAACTAGACTTTTAACAGATCAATCTGCGTCGGCCACCTGGTCGCCATTAGACGTTATCGACTCAACCTGCAGAATTTCCCCCAATCGATTAAATCCATCATCGCCCGGAATACCCACCTGCGCGAACGCACCGGCAGCAATACCCATCGCCTCCTCGGTGTCTACCGCAGCTTCTATATCTTCTAGGACAGCCTCTACCTCATCAGGGTCGGCGTCGGGCGCAAGCTCACTAATTGTATGTCGCGCGGCCGCAAGAACGTCCTCTACTTGAGGTTCACGTTCAACGGTCGGTTCGGCTTCGCGGCCAGGGCCGCCATCAAATTGTTGTTCCATGTCTAATGACTATGCCCAATAAGGCGCGTAATGGCAAACATCATTAATACACCAAGGACGGTCAAGGCGATCGTCACCTTCGATGAATTCTTGGAATGCGCCTGCGGCAAGATGTCGCTGACGCCAATGTACAGGAAGAATCCGGCGATAAACCCCAGGTACAGGACCAGGACAGACTCATCGAACTGGATCAACGATGCAGTCAGCGCGCCCAAGATTGGGGCAATCGCGGCCAGAACCAGCATGATAATACTACGGCGACGGTTGTTGCGGTGCGTCAGCATTAAGGCCACAGTATTGAGGCCGTCAGTAAAGTCGTGCGCCAACACTGCCAGCGCTACAGCAACGCCCATTCCCTCGCTGACCTGAAAACCCAGCGCGATGCCGACACCATCCATGAATGTGTGTGCTATCAACGCAATCGCTGACGCCTGGCCAATTCGCGGATGAGTATGATCGGCGTAATCACTGTCGTGCGCGCTGTGGATGGCCACGCTCTTCTCGATAATATGAATTAACAGGAAACCAACAACTAATGCGATCATCGGCATGACCGGATCAATCTGCTGCTCTTCGACGATATGGAAAATCTCTGGCAAGAGGTCAAAGGCGATCAGGCCCAAGATAACACCAGCAGTGTAGCCTAGAATTTTATGTAGGCGGTCGCTGTTTCGAAGCGCCGTCAAACCGCCAAGCAGCGTCGAAACGAACGTTAGAAAAGCAAATACGATCGGAAGTAACACTTTTTAATTTCTCCTTGAGTTACCCTTATTGTGCCCAGAATTACGATTTTTCGCAAATAAATCGCAAAAGGAAGTAATATTGCGACCAGTTGTTGTACTAAGGACTCAAAAAACACCCAGCCCGGAGGCTGCGTGTTTTTTCTTGGTACCCTGGGTTGGACTCGAACCAACGGCCAGAAGCTTAGAAGTCTTCTGCTCTATCCAGCTGAGCTACCAGGGCATGGCAATAATCTCTCATGGTGCGAATGGAGGGAATCGAACCCTCATCTCCAGCTTGGAAGGCTGGCATAATAGCCTTTATACAACACTCGCCCGATAACAGATGTATTATATCACATCTGTTACGCCCCGAGATTCGGCTAGGCGCTGGTAAGCGCTTTCTCGAGTAAGTAACCCAGCCCGTAAGCCAGGCCAGCTGCAATCGCGCCAAGCGCTAGCGTCTCGACAGCGGCACGGATTCGACCGGTGCGCGTCACGCGCGCCTTCAGGAGCCCAATCGCAACAAAAGTCAGCGCGGCAAGCGTGGTACTCACAGTAAAGAGCGTCTCCTTTGGCGCGTTCAGGCCAAAAACAGCATCCCACACATACGCCAAGATCGGCACAAAGCCAACCACGATGAACGAAGTAAATGTTGCAATTCCATCACCCAAAGGCGTCTCACCTTCAGTATTCTCTTCCCTCTTAGCCTTCAGGTCGCGCTCGGATTTTGCCGACAAGTACGCACTGGCGCCCATCGAAAAACCATCACCAATCAAGTTCGCAACACCCAAGACAATAATCACCAAGGGCGACAAACCAGCACCAGCAGAAGCAGCCACAACGGCGAAGGTCGTAACCGTGCCGTCGATCGCACCATAAACGAACTCCCCAAAATACTGTTCAATTTTTTCTTTCATCTCTATAAGGCTCCTTGAATGTCGTCTAATGATATATCGATCGTGCTCCCTGGCGCAACCTGGCCGGATAGCATTCGCTTGGCAACGAGGTCTTCGATGGTGCGCTGAACCACGCGGCGCATTGGGCGGGCACCGAGTCGCGGGTCATAGCCAGCAGCAACGAGCGCCTTCTTGGCATCCTCGGCAACGTTGACCGAAACCTTCTGCGACGCTAATGTCTTGTTCATACTGGCGACGATAAGGTCCAGGACCTGCAGCAACTCGTCTGGATTGAGTGGACGGAACACGACAATTTCGTCAAAGCGGTTCAGGAACTCGGGCTTGAACTGACCGGAATCGATCAGCTCGTTCACGAACTTCTCTTCGAACTGTTCCAGCTTGTAGCCAGCGTCGATGTACTGGCGAATGCGATCTGCGCCGGCGTTACTAGTAGCAACAACGATTGCATCGCGGAAGCTCACTGGGCGGTTGTTGATGTCTCGCAGCACACCTTCATCCAGCAGCTGCAGCAGCGTGTTGAGTACGTTCGGGTGAGCCTTCTCTATCTCATCCAGCAGGACTACACTGAATGGCTGTTTGGAAATCTGCGCAGCCAAACTATTTGAGTCGGTTGCGGCATCTGCCAGCAAGCGCGTCACGTCTTCGGGACGAGAAAATTCGTTCAAATCCAAGCGAACCAAATGGTCTTCGCCACCAAAGTATACAGAGGCCAATGCCTTGCTCAATTCGCTCTTACCGACACCGGTCGGACCCAAGAACAGGAACGTGCCGATGGGTCGCTCCTGATTGCGGACGCCAGCTCGCGCGCGGCGCAGGGCGTTACTCACAACACTCACCGCTCGCACCTGGTTGATCATTCGTTCGTGGATGAGTTGTTCGAGGTTCAGGAGTTTATCGCGCTCGTCGGCGGCGTTTGCATTGCCGACTTTCACGCCGTAGGTCTTCTCGACGGCCTGCTGTACGGAGGTTGCGGTCACCAACCCATTTGGCGCCTGTTGCGCTGCAGCTTCGAGCAAACTAATCGCCTGACCTGGCATTGCACGATCTGCCACGTAGCGGCCGCCCAAACGGACCGACTCCTGCAGCGCCTGATACATGTACGTTACTTTGCTGCGGAATTCCATTATCAACAGTTGGTCCTCGAGCACCAGCATCGTATCTTCGCCACTGAGCGGCGCAACGGAAATGCGGTTCATGTGCTGCGCCAAGGCTGGATTGGCCTGTGATAGTTTCAGCCAACGCTGCTCGTCCATCGCCAGAATGATCCGCAGGCCGCCGCCTTCCAGAATCGGCAACAACAGATTGCTCAGGTCAACCGAACCAGTACCTTCCTGCAGGAATAGCTGTGCATCATCTAGGAATATCACGACGTTCTTGGCCTTCAACGCCTCCACGAATAGGCTCTGAACCAGATTCTCCAGTTCGCCGCGGCCACGCGCTTGGGCGATCAAACTCGCAGGGTCGAGCGCCATCACCTGGCGATAGCGTAGACTCTGCGGCAGCGCGGCCGATGGGTTAATGAGTCGCTCGGCCAGGGCATACACCAGCGTTGTCTTACCCACGCCGGTCGGCCCAACCAGCACAGCATTCTGGCGACCACCGCCAGCCAACAGATTGGTCATCTGGTTTAGAACTTCCTGGTGGCCTTCGAGATCACGCGTCAACAAACCGCCCGCCACACTTTCGGATACGTTCAATGCAAAGCGGCTCAGAAGCGGCGTGTAACCAAAGGCCCAATCGCGACCGATGCCGCCGGTTGTTTTCTTCAGCTTGTGCGCCCGAATAATGTGCTTGATATGTTGATACCAACCCAATCCCGCCTCGATGTCCTCTTGGCTGAGCTGAAGTTGGGCAAGCAGTTGGTCATTGCCAGGAAGCTGCTCGACCAAAGCCGTCAGAAGTGTGGCTGCGTCTACTGTGTCTGCGCCGTATTTCTGGCGTAACTCTAGTGCGCGCGTCCAGACGACGCCGGTATTATCTGGTAAATGGCTGCTAAGTTCAGTCAAAAAGTTAGGCCCCACACCGAATCGGCTCACAAAGAACTGCCCACCGTTCAGCTCCATAACCACCTCAGCCATCTGCTGGGGCGACGGGTTGGCCGGCAAACGACCAAGCACATCACTAGAAAGCAATCCATGCATCGTCGGCTGCGCTTCCTTCGCAGGGCGGATGTCGTCCAGCTCGTACTTGTGCCACATCAGAAGCATCAGTGGCCACACACCCAGACTCGCGACGATCGCACCGGCAGGCTGCAGCGTCAACACAACCATGGCCGCACCGATAAGGAATGGTAAAGCCACACCCGCCATCAGGATAAGGCGAACTGCCTTGCTGCCAAGTCGGACGCCCATACGGGCTTTTTGTGCTCGCATTGCGCCGTGATTGAACAGACCCTGGTTCATGGCTGTATCCCCAAAACAATGAATGTAACAATAAACGGAATCAGCGGCACAATTGGCCAAAGCACCAAAAGCGTCACCGATACGATAATCATCATGATCGTCGCCAGCAGCCCAAAGCCGATAACAGCCAAGCGAACCATCGCGCCAATCCCGCGCGAAACCTGGCGGTCGGCCCAAGCGCGGAGCTGCGTGTCCAACGAACCCTGAACCTTGCCCACCGATATCTGCCGGAACGGCGCAAATAGACTGCGCAGGAGCAGCCCAACTGAGAAAAATTCGAGCATGCCACCGATTCGCGCGCCCGCTCGAGCAGCCAACTGGGCCCACCCAGCGGTGTACCACCACGAAAAGAAGGCGATGATTAACATAAGTTTATTGTAACACTCGAGAAGCCGAAAGCCAGCTTGCAAAAACACAGAAGAATACTATAATAACTCCACGTCAGACCGCCCTACCTGGGGGAGTATCGAGATGGGACAAACCGGCGCCGACTTCGGCGCTGTTTCAACCGACGGCCTCGTCATACGGGTACGTCGCAAGATCGCGACGGCCAGGGAGCAGATCGATAAGATCCCGCTCCTGACGCGCCGCGCAAAGGAGAAGCGCAAGCAGTTCCTGGATGCCGGCCTGGCTCAGATGGAAGGACAGTACGTCCTGGTACAGCTGGGCGTCCTGCCTGAAGAGCCCTTCAGGGCAGCGCTCATCAACATCCTGGACCCAAGGATGTCAGGTGGCAACCGCGGAATTCGCTTCCGCTGGTGATGACGCTGAAGGGGCCATGCGGCACTGTCGCACGGCCCCTTCAGAAAACTTCTAGAACTTATTTCTTAAACACAACACACAATGGCGTTTGCTGGTCAGCTTGCCCGAGTGGGTTATCGCCAAAGATATCTTCGAAGAGCTTTTCATCCTGGCCGGTGTTCTGGCCTAGAACATTACGGCCGATATCGTTGCTGTCGATCACCACAACGCCTTTGAAGTGTTCGGCGACAGACTTCGGTACCACGGCGCGGATTGCCTCGGTAAGTTTCTGGGCAACTTGGTCCGGATCTTTTGGTGCGAGTTTAGCGCTGACATTACTGGGGTACACAGAGTACTCCGTTGGGCCATCGATAGCACGAATATCGCTACCAACAAGGTTGTAGAACACGCCGCGCTTACCCATCAACTTGCCGATTGCGCCACCGATTGAGGCGTATAAGATCTTGGCCAGGCCAACTTCTTGTATGGCTAGCTGCATAGTCCAAGGGCTGCCGAGGCCGATGCCGTACGGCGTTTTGGTTACACGCTTGCTGAGGAATCGAGCCCACCAGCCAGGTGTGATGTCCCATACGAAGTAGCTGCGGCCCTGCGTGATGGCGACGATCTTCTCGCTGATCAAGAAGTACCAGTCATGGTTCTTATAGTCAGCGTGGGCTTTGTCGGAGCTGAGGTTGTCGAAGAATTTGGCCATGCGGTCGGTCACGAATTCCTGCAACTTTACATCTTTGTTGACCATATCGGTGCGCAGCGGATAGCGACGATATTCGGCATCACCAACTTTGATATCTAAGTCTTTGCCTTCGTTTGGCTCGACGTCGGTCTTGATAACTTTTGGCGCCTCCTCTTTCTTCTCATCGAAAAATTCGCGCATCCACAACTCAACGTTCAGGAATCGCCAAAATAGCAGACTGTTGCTGTCATTCTTGCCCTTAATGAAACCTTCGAACGCTTCGGCAACCGCCTGGGCATCCCAGTATGGTCGGTTGGCGAACTCCTCGCTCAGGAAGATGCCATAGAAGCGGTTTTTAAGTCGCATAAACCATTCGTGCTCAGGGGTTGTGAAGCCGATCTTGTTGCGACGGCGATTGATCATTGGTGGCAGCAAACCGTCGGTCGCGTCACGCAGAATACGCTTGTTCCAGCCGCCCTTGATGATCGACTCGTCGTCCAGCGCGAATAGAAACTTCAAAACGTCTTTGTCGAGGAATGGCACGCGACCTTCCAGGCTAAAGCGCATCGTATTCTTGTCCTCGTAGCGCAACAGTGACGGCAGGCTGTTGCTGAAAGTATCTTCGATCAGGCGAAGTTTGAGGTTATCTGGCGTAACGGTAAACTTCTCGCTCGAATACTTCTGGGTAAAGTCACGGTTCATTAGGTTAGCGACACGGACTGGTGTCTTGCGCAGGATTCGTTCACGCAAATTCACGCGCGCAAAGCGGAAGAAAATATCAGAACTGCTAATAATTTCGCGGATCAGCTTGCCCCACTCCCCCTGTGCCTTCAGCTGCTTGAGATACACAAAGTAATACGGAATGTAGCCGGCCATAGTTTCATCGGCGCCTTGGCCGTCCAGTAGAACCGTCACGTGGTTGGTCGCTTCTTCCATCACCTTGAACTGAGCGTAAGGGCCAGTACTGATGAGCGGCTCTTCCTGAGTGCGGATGAAGTCTTCGAGATCTTTCACGAAGGCGTCGGCATCGGGCTTGATCTTGTGTGCAGTGACGGTGTTGCCGACTTTCTCGAGCAATGAATCAACGTACTTTTCTTCGTCGTTCTGCGACCCAGGGAAAATCGCACTGAAGGTGTTCTGCCGTGCGCCGACTGACTTAGCTGATTCGCCATCTTCCTGCATGAGGCGGTTGATAACTGCGACGACAGTCGAGCTGTCCAAGCCGCCAGAGAAACTCGTACCGACCGGCACTTCACTCTGCAGTCGAGCGCGGACTGAGTTGGTCAGGTGCTCGCGATAGTCATCGACAGCTTCGGCGCTGTAGGGTTTGTGCTCGCTGCTTAGGCGCTTCAAGTCAGCCTTCAGGGTCGTGTAGCTGCTGAGCTTTTCGCCAGATTCAGTGATTTCCAGGACCTCACCAGGCATTAGCTTGGTCACGCCGTCAAAGAACGTCTCGTGACCGTCCTCGTGAATGCGAAAACGCAGGTAACGATAGATGATACGATCGTTCGGCTTCTTCTCGATAAGTCCGGTCGCCAAGAGTGGCTTGATCTCGGATGAAAACAGCAGCTGGTTCTTGCCTGGGCGCGCCAGGTAGAGTGGTTTGATGCCAAAGTGATCGCGGGCCAATGTCATCTTCTTGGCCTTGGCGTCGTAGATGGCCAGCGCAAACATGCCGTTGAACTTGTCGAAGGCTTCGTTACCCCATTCGGCGAAAGCTTGGAGTACAACCTCGGTGTCGGAATTGGTCGTAAATGTACGGCCAAGCGCCTCAAGCTCTTTGCGTAGGTCAAGATAATTGTAGACTTCACCGTTATAGACCATGCTCAGCGACTTGTCAGCAGCGTAAAATGGCTGCTCGCCATGCGCGCGGTCGATGATAGCCAGACGCAAATGAGCCAGGCCGGCCGGCCCATCCATATAATAGCCGTCGCCATCCGGGCCGCGATGAGCCTGGGCAGCGTTCATGGTCTTTAGGAGTTTTTCGTTTCCGTTTTGAAGATTAAAATAGCCAGCAATTCCGCACATATACCAGTACTTTACCACTGATAGCCGGCGCTGACCACCTCGCGAAGCTAGACTGCCTGCTGCTTTAACTCATCTAGGGCTTGAATGATCTCGAGCGCGTGACCTTTAGGCGACACATTTGGGAACTCCCGTGCGACGTTACCCGCGGGGTCGATAATGTATGTCCTTCGGAGCGTGCCCAGGTACTCCCGCCCGAACATCTTCTTCGGCGCCCATGCACCGTAAGCTTCAATGATCTCGTGCTTTGGATCGCTCAAAACCGTAAAGTTCAGGTTGTACTTCTCTGCGAATTTCTTGTGACTCGCAACGCTATCCTTGCTAATTCCAATTACTTCGGCGCCGTGCTCGGCAATCACTTCGCGCTCATCGCGAAAGGCGCAAGCTTCAGTCGTGCAGCCTGGAGTGTCGTCAGCTGGGTAGAAGTACAACACCAGCCATTTACCGGCGTAATCGCCCAGACTGCGGCTGACGCCGTTCTGGTCTGGCAGCGTAAAGTCAGGTGCTTGTTTCATACTTAAGGATTCGTCCCGCCTGGCGTGTCACCGCTTCCGGCCAAGGTTGTAACAGTCGCAGCTGTACTTTGCGGCGATACGTTGGCCGCGGCATCAACCGCCATAACGGTGTAGCTGTAGGTCGTCAGCGGTTCGATCGTCGTGTCGCTGTATGTTGTGGTCGTGACGGTTGCAAGCAGCGTACCGTTACGGTACACGCGGTATCCGGTGACAGCCTTGTCGTCAGTGCTGGCCGTCCACTTCAGCGAGACGCTTGTTGCGAGCGGGTTGGCCATCAGCCCTGTTGGCGCAGTAGGTGCGGTTGTATCTTCGGTTGGGGTCGGGGTTGGTTGCGTTGTGTCAGGCTTTTGCTCTTGCTTTGGCTCGTTGCACGTCTTGGTCGGGAGCGTGCCGGTCAGGAAGAATTCAGAGTAAGTATTGTCGCCCTTGCTTGGAGCCAACGCGCCATCGCCCTTACAGACATCGCGCGAAACCACCGTTGATGGTTGGTTGAACTTCTCGACAGCCTTATTGCCGAGAAGTTGACGCATCAGGTTCAGCCAGATTGGGCCAGAACCGCTTGAGCCAGCGACTGAACTCATAGGTGCGTTGTCGTTATTGCCGATCCAAACACCGATCGCCAGACTAGGCGTATAGCCAATCGTCCAGGCGTCGCGGTAATCTTCTGTTGTACCGGTCTTAACCGCGACCGGTCGGTTAGCCGACACGGTGAGACTATTGCCGAAGACTTCGGAGCGAGCTGCGTTATCCGACAGAATCGACGAGATAATAAATGCCGTACCAGGCGACCATACCTGTGCGGCGACAGGCTTACTCTCGTAGATCTTCTCCTTGTTCTTGTTGACGATATTGAGGACCATTTGCAGGTCGTTCTTCTTGCCTTCATTGCCAAAGGTCGCGTAAGCGTTCGTCATCTCGGTCAACCGTGCCTGACCGCTACCGAGCGCCAGCGGGAGGCCGTAGTCTTCGGCAGATTGATTCAGTGTGGTCAGACCAGCTTCCTTGGCGTTCTTGATAACACTACTGATGCCTACCTGGCGCATGGCCTCGACGGCCGGGACGTTCAATGAGTTCGACAGCGCACGCCGCAACGTCACATCGCCGCGGAAGCGACCGTCGTAGTTATTTGGCGAATAACCACCGCCAAAGTCGGTCTTCTTGTCATTAAAGATCGTCGCCGCAGTCATCTTGCGGTCTTCAATACCTGTTGCGTACACCAACGGCTTGAACGAGCTACCCGGCTGGCGAGTCGCAGTCGTCATGTTGACCTTACCGTTAACTTCATTGTTCCAGTCGGCACTACCGACGAGGGCAAGGATCTCACCGTTCCTTGGGTCTACGGCGACTGCACTACCGTTGCTAACCTTGCTGTTCTTGAGGCGATCGACTTGCTGCTTCACGGCAGCCTGGGCCTTACCCTGAGCATCAATATCAAGCGTTGTCGTCACCTTGTAGCCGGAACGCGCAACTTTCTCTTCACCGTATTTCTCCTCGAGCCAATCCTTCACCATCAGTGCGAAATGTGGCGCATCAGGGACGGCGTCTTCCTTCTGGTCGGCATATGCCAGCTGCTTGTCGTAAGCTGCGGTGACTTGCTCTTCGTTCAGCACGCCGTCTTCTTTCATGCGGTTGAGGACGTATTTTTGACGTTGCTTGGCCTTAACAGGGTCGCCGGTAATTGGTGAGTAAGCGCTCGGGGCTGGCAGCAAACCGACGAGCATTGTGGCCTCGGCATTGTCCAGGTCCTTGGCAGATTTGCCAAAGTAGGCCTTCGACGCGTCCTCGATGCCAAATGCGCCCTCGCCGAAGTAAGCGGAGTTCAGATACATCTCTAGAATCTCGTCCTTTGAATAACGACGCTCAACTTCGATGGACAGTACCAGCTCTTGGTACTTGCGGAAAATACTGCGCTCTTGGCTCAGTAGCGCATTCTTGACCATCTGTTGCGTAAGCGTTGAACCACCACCGCCACCGCCCACGCGGATGAGGTTCTGATAGATAGCGTTACCGATACCGATGATCGAAAATCCAGGGTGACTGTAGAAATTCTTGTCCTCGGACGACACCACAGCCTTCTGTGCGATTGGCGCGATATCTTTCAGCTGAACATAGGTGTCGTTATGGGCGTTGTTAAAGCTATAGAACGCTTTCCCGTTGCGATCCAACAGGGTCACACCGGTACTATTCCTGTTCATCAAGGCTTCCTTGCTACCGAGCGCACCGGCGAAAGAGATAGTCGTAATAATTGCAATAAATATCAGCAGGACCAACGTCGGCCAAGCGATTACAAAAACCTTCTTCCACAGAGGTAACCTGCGGAAAGCTGCTATCATATTGCCGATACGACCACCCTTATGGGGTGACCGACTGGTGCGTGAGCGTCGTCGAATTGATGATTTCATTCTGGCTACTATAATACCATTTCCATGCAAGCATCAGACCAAATGCCCTATAATGCCGGCATGGACATCAAAGCATCGACTAGTGAAGATCACGGCATAGAACTCCTAACCAACAGCGACAAGAATATCCTCAGCGTCGGTATCAGCACCGGCGGCGTGGCCGAAATTCGCATGGCGACTGGTGACCCGGAACGCCATATCATCGCAACCACCATCGACGGCAAGGGTCTATCGTTCGCAGAGAAATACATCACCGAACAGAAACTGGACGGCCAAATCGAAACCAAACTCGAGGACGTCTCCGAACCACTCGACTACCCCGAAGACAGCTTCGACTATATATATGCACGCCTCGTGCTGCACTATCTGCCAAAGTCTAAGCTAGAATCGACACTTCTTGAGCTCCGCCGCGTCCTCAAACCTGGCGGCAAGCTCTACGTCGTCGTCCGTTCGACTAAATGCCCCGACGCAACAGCCGAAGGCGCACAATACGACCCCGAAACCCACCTAACCACGCACACTGCGATCGACGAAAAAACCGGTGGGACCTATAGCTACAGCCGCTACTTCCATACCGAAGAATCAATTCGGGACTACGTGACCGCCGCTGGATTCACCGTGTCATATGTAAAGTCATACGACGAGCAGCTCTACGTCGACTTCATGCGCACCAAGCTTTCGGACAACACCGACAACGTCATTGAACTACTGGCGGTGAAGTAATGGAAGAATCCTACCACCTCGGAATCAAAGCCCTCATCCGCGACCGCAAGGGCAAAATCTTACTACTCAAAGTCAACCCAGCCAAACTCAAAGGCGGCAAGGCTGACTACTGGGACCTCCCCGGCGGACGCGTCCAGAAGGGCGACAACATCGAAGATACCTTCAAGCGTGAGATTGCCGAGGAGATCTCCATTGACGAAATCGTAGACGTAAAGCCGCTCGCCATGGTCCTATCTAACATCCGCATCCCTGTAGGCGATGATTCTGTCGGACTTATCCTCGGCATCTATCTGTGCAAGATTTTGGATGGCAGTGACATTAAAATCTCTGATGAGCACATTGCCTTCGACTGGTTCGAACCGCGCAAGGCCGCCAAGCTACTCGGGGTCAAATACCCACCAGAATTTTGCGAATCCGTCGCGATGTTGTAGTCTAACTATTGTCCAGGCGCCAAGACAGGAGGATCGTGAGCAGACTAACTCCGCAGAAGGCCCAGGCGCGCAGAACACGCATCGAGGCCACCCTGCGCAGCATGAGGCCGATCGAAAGCCAAACCGGCCTGTGGGACTTGTACCGGTCGGCCAAGGGCTACTACATCGTCCGCTACGACGACGGAGACAGCATCCTGTACCTCGCCATCACGTCTGACGGCGGGCTACACGACATGGTCGGATACGAGGTCGATGGCGGAGATCGCACGGCCGCCCTGGTCGCCCTCCGGGGAGCCGGCCTGCATGAGCTGGCCGAGAAGACCAAGAACTGGGGCCGAAGCCCCCAGGAGTAGTTCGGTTGGACCGGGCGGCAGAGCAACACCCTGCCGCCCGCCGATAAATTTTGTGAAATTATCACCACACGATAGGCTAGAATCAATGTCCACAACCGGCAGGAGGGCACATGGACAGGCCATCACCGCAGCAGGCCCGAGAGCGCAGAGCTATCATCGAGGCCAGGCTGCGGAAGGGAACGCCGCTTCACCGAAGCCATAACTGGGAGCTGTACCGCTCCAACGACGGCTTCTACGTGATTCGCTTCCGCGAAATACAGCAGACTCTCTACGTCGTCATCAGGCCTGACGGCGAGGTGCTCGACCCGACCGGCTACCCGGTTGATGGCGCCGATATCCAGATCGCCATCAGCTGCCTTCAGGCCGCCGGTCTCGTGGCAGAAGCTCAGAACGTCATCTCCTGGCCCATGAGACGACGGCGGCGGTAGTTCCGGAGCGGGCGGCGGCGGGTCACCACCCCTGTCGCCCGCGCCGAAAATTCATAGCCACAACACTTGTGTACAGAGGTACTTTAGGATATAATTCCACTTGATCCAGGCATTAATCGGCTTATCTTGCTCTCGTTCGGGCATAGCCCTCCACTCGAGGCCAAGCATAGATAACCGGTATTGCCACCGGCAATACCGGGGTGTGGCGCAGTTGATAGCGCGCTCGGTTTGGGACCGAGAGGTCGAAGGTTTGAGTCCTTTCACCCCGACCATGAAAAAACATCATCCAATACGCGATGATGTTTTTTCTATGTAGCTCATACTATGATGTAGAAATGAGAAACGACACTTTCTCGCCAGCAGAGCAAACAAGACTGGTCATCGTCGTTGCGCTTGTCGCATCAGCTATAGCGGCCCTTCAAATCCTACAGCCTATCGGTGCAGACAATCTGCTCTTAAGCATGGTTCGTGTCGTGTTCTTGATATCTGCCGCCTGCGGACTTCTATACGTTCTTCTTTCGGCAGCGACGCTTAAATATAAAAGGCATGATGAGATTGGCGGTTGGATCTTTACGGAGAGATTTCGTCAGTTCTGCTACAACTACTGCATAGATACATACGGCGTTCAGCTAGGAACGGTTATATTGTTCGGTGCAGCTTACGCCTTAGGGTGGAATTTTAACCTCCCCACATGGGACTGGCGTGTAGGCATTGGCGCCATCCTATCATTGGGGGCATCTGCGCTAAATCACATACTTGTCGTTCGTCGCAGAAAATAGCTAAGCTATCTTCTGCACCGCCGCATGCAGCGCCTGGCGGTCGGACAGGTTGAG
>CAZPGP010000021.1:3513-15286 GCA_964586395.1 uncultured Candidatus Saccharibacteria bacterium | reverse complement strand
ACCACGCTCTACACCGAGTCCGGCGGCTGGACCGAGGCGGCCAACGCCATCCTGCCCCAATGAGAAAAGCCGCCCCCGGGCCATACGAGATTGCTCTCGTCACTGGCCTGGGCGGCGGCTCTCCTGCTTTTTTGAACTAATCTTTCTTGCGCTCGAGATATTCACCCGTTCGGGTGTCTACCTTCAGGATGTCGCCAATCTTGATGAATGACGGCACCTTAATGACCAAGCCGGTCTCGAGAGTCGCATCCTTCAGGACACTACTGGTGGTATCACCCTTCACGACGCTCTCGGTGTAAGTCACCTCGAGAAACAGGTTGTTTGGAAGCTCAACATTGATGACGCGGCCCTCGTAGGATTGCAGCGAAACTTCGTTGCCTTCCTTGAGGTACTGAGCGATGTCGCCCACGACATCATTGGTGAGCTCAAACTGTTCAAAGGTCGCACCATCCATAAAGTTGTAGCTGTCGCCGTCCTTGTACAAGTACTGTACGGTGCGGTTCTCTACATGGGCTGGCTCGATCTTTTCAGCGCCCTTAAATGTCTTAGGGATAACACTACCGTCCAGCAGGTTCTTGACGCGGATGTTCACAATGGAACCACCGCGACCCATAACCTTCTGGTTGTAGTCGACAACCCGGTAAGGCTTGCTGTCGAGCGTGATCAACACGCCTTTTTTCAAATCTGTTACGCCATACATATCGGCGAGTCCTAGTTGGTTGCTACGAATGGAAGCAGTGCCAGGTGACGTGCGCGCTTGATAGCCACGCTCAACTGTCGCTGCTGTTTAGCGCTGAGGCCGGTCTTAGCTTGTGGCTCGATTTGGCCGTAAGCGTTAACGTAGCGCTGCAGAACTTTGACATCTTTGTAGTCAAAGAAAGAAACGTCGTTCTTGAATCGCTTGTTCTTCATACTTCTTAAATACTCCATGGATTTAGAAAGGGATTTCGCTAAGGTCAATTGGCTTGTCGTCGATTTCTTCGACGGCTGGCTCGTCTTTCTTGCGGCTGCTGCTAGAGCTGCTGCGAGGTGCTGGACTACCACCGCCTTCGCCACCTGCGCCACCACCATCTAGGAAGGTGACGTCGCTGGCGACTACCTCTACCTTGCTTCGCTTCTGGCCTTCCTGCTCCCAGCTGCGCTGGCTCAGGCGACCTTGCACGAGGCACTTGCGGCCTTTGCTCAGGTATTGATTGACGAGTTCGCCGAGTTTGCCCCAGGCGGTAATGTCAAAGTAATCGACTGCGTCCTGCTGGCTACCGTCCTGGCCCTGCCAGCTGCGGTTAACGGCTAGCGAGAAGCTGCAGACGCTCTGACCACTTGGCGTGGTGCGCAATTCTGGATCGCGCGTCAGGTTTCCCATCAGAATGACTTGGTTGATACTCTTTGACATACCCTACTCCTCGCTTATTATTCTTCGTTCTTCTTGTCTTCGGCTTCTTCAGCTGCGCGCTCGGCTGCTTCCTTGGCTGCGGCGACGGCCCGTGGGTCGACAGCGGTCAGCAGGTAGCGAAGCACTTCGTCAGTGATGTTGAGCGTGCTCTGAATCTTCTTGACGCCTGCGGCTGGAATCTTGACTTCCATGTACACGTAGACAGCAAAGTCTTCTTTGTTGATGCGGTAAGCCAGCTTGCGCTTACCCCAGTTGTCTTCCTTGACAACCTCAGCGCCGTTGTCGGCCAGAATCTGGCGAACTTTGGCGAGTGGCTTCTCCAGATCGATCTCTAAATCTGGGTGGAACAGGACTACTAGTTCGTAGTCTCGCTTCATATTCTCTCCTCCTTCGGAATCCCGGCTTTGCGGCCGAGATGCTTGAGTCCAAGGGGCTCAAGCTGAGTTAAGTTGTTAACAGATGTAATTGTACTATAAATCAGAGGTCCTGACAAGCCATTACAGATTGGGTGCGACAAGCAATGCCGAGTCGTTCACCGCTGCGGTATTGTAGGACGCCGCCTCCACCGCGTTCTGGTTTTTGCCGTATAAAGTCTTACCCGCAGAAATGAACACAGCATAGTTTGGCTTATTACTGCTTGCACCAGCGTCGTTACGATAGAATTGATTGCCGATGAGCTGATTACCGTTCTCTTTTGCATAGAAATGAAACGACGCGCCGTTCGCCTTCTGGCTGTTGGAATGGAAGATGTTCGCAACGAACGTATTGCTTACCGCGCTCGTCCCGATATAGACCCCGTGTCCCGCGCAACGGTCGATAGTGCAACCGCTGATGATATTCCTTGAACAGCCCATACTGTCGGCGAAGGCGATGCCTGCACCAGCCCCTGAGCCGGACAGGATATTCGAGAAAACTTCGGTGTTAGTGATGCGATTTACAGAGGACAAAACCTTTATACTATCGCTCCATGACACACCCACAAGGCAGGCATCTATGGTTGTGTCTGTGCCGGCGATCACGATACCGCTGCCACCGGTCGCATCATTAGTTCCGCATCCAAAATAGACCGATTGCGACGATGTGCACCCCTGCCGGTTCGCCCCAATATAGAGACCATGAATGCGCACATCGTGCACATAAACCTTGTTGAATTTCCACTGCGCCTCCTCTGCGTACGTAGCGTTCTGGAGACATATGCCATACCCGCTGCCGCTGGTTTGATTGGCTTTATTGCCGTCAATTTCCAGACACTCGATGAGACCATGGGCAGTGCCGGCGGGAATGGTGATACAGTGGACATTCGCGCCGTCCTTGAGCTTGAGCGTCGAACGCTCACCCTGAGGAACTGAAGGCTGATAGGCTGGTGCGTAATTTTTGACATAGCCACCAGCGCCCACACCCAGTAGGTATGCACCACTCCCGAGGACCAGCCCTCGATGAATGTACACGCCTGCCGGGAAGAACGTAATGCCACCAGCAGCAAGTGCGAGCGTGATGGCATCTGTATCGTCGGTAACGCCGTCGCCTACAGCGCCATACTCCTTCACATTGTGCAGGAGTGAATGTTTGTCGATCTTATTTGCCAACCCTGGGACAGTTGGCATAGCCGAGGTGCCGCCTAGGTCACCGGTGAGCTGGACGATTCCCTTTGTGTCCGTCGTGGCGTCCGACGGAACGGGCACTGTAACCCAGGCTTGGTCGCCGCGCAGAAAAGTCATGCCGTTGGCCTGGCCGTCCCCAAGTCGTGCCGTAGAAACCATACCGTCTGCATCGAGGGACGGATAGCCATTTGGCTCGTCTCTCTCCGACCGTTGTAGTGCCGTGTTGACCTTACCCCTTATAGAGGCCAGCTCATCACGGACTTTCAAACTTCCATCAATATTGTGTTCCGTAAGCAGGAAATCGTTAAGAACGCTCCCCCAAACTCCCACGTCTGCGCCTGGCATTGGCAAACGAGACATAGCGAATAGACTCCCTCTTGGCGCGTAGGGTCTTCAAGTCCTTTAGTTTCTCACACCAAACTAAAGGAGCCGTTTTTTATAACGTTTATATTTTGTTTAGCAAACCTGTATATCATACCGAGTTACCATTCAAAACGCAAATGTTTATTGTAAGCTACCTACCCCAGTTCTATGCTCCAAATTAACTTTCTTATAATGTAAAAATCTTTTTCCTGTGAGTTTGTCGACATCTACAAAGTACAAATGTTTGGGTCAGTTTGTAAAATCATGTTCAATCTGTTGATCGTTGTAAAAAATATACTTCAATTTGACCAACCCTAGCGCTAGCCAACATTTCATGTCATAAGTTATTGCCATATAAGACTACAGATGTTAAAGTATATCCGAACGTAGCGCGCGGCCTTCACGGTCGGGCGCTATAATTGAACCCCACAACTCCGACTAGTCGGACACAAGACGAAGGACTTCACGTGGCAACGCATCGCATGCAAGCGTCCCCGCTGGAGGTGAAGCCGGCGCGCTGGTGGACGTTGGCGGCCTGGTTCCTCATCTGGAGCCTGATCGCTTTCTTCTACTACCAGCCCGCGACCGGCGTCATCAACTGGTACACCACGATCGTCTGGACGGTGCCCTTCGGGGTCGGCGTCATCGGGATCATCGGTGCGTTCAAGAGTCGGCGGCTCATCAAGCAGCAGCCGGCAGAAGACGACCCGGTCAGCTCGGACGAACCCGTCAACGTCGTCATCACGACCGTCGGCAGGTTCACGGCACTCGGCGCGCTCACCCGCGTCGTGGCCTCGGCTCCCGCGATGACCACCCACCTGCCCAACGTCCGCATCCACATCCTCACCGACGAGGGCTGCGAAGCGATGGCTGAGATCATGCGCCTCGCGCGATCGATCAACGCCACGCTCGTCGTAGTCCCCGAGGACTACCGGACCCCCAACGGAACCGAGTTCAAGGGTCGCGCCCTCCAGTACTACATCGACCAGCTGGTCGCGCGGTACGGCGGTCTCGGCAACATCCCCGAGGCTCTGTGGAACTACTACCTGGACGACGACACCGCCACCGCGGAGTGTGCGTCGCGCAAGTTCGCGGCCTTCATCGCGGCGAACGGCCCGGACAATCCGGAGCGCAGCCACCTAGCACAGGGCATCCTCGCCTACCGGCGACAGGACGCAGAGAACCTGTGGCTCTGGCTGGCAGATTCCATCCGCACCTTCGACGACATGGGTCGATTCCCGACGACGACCGCCAGCGGTACGCCGTGGGCGGGCCTGCACGGCGAGAACGCCCTGTGGCGTGCCCGTGTGGACGCCGCGATCGGCTGGGACTTCGGTCCTGACGAGCTGGTCGAGGACTCCCACAAGGCGCTGGTGTTCTGCGGGCGCTACCCCGGTCGTTCGGCCTGGGTACCGGCACGATGCTTCGGCGCCCCGCCGACCAGTGCCTGGGACTTCGCAGGCAAGCAGCGTGGCCGCTGGGCATGGGGCATGATGGGCCTCGCACTCAACAGCGAGATCCCGCTGCGCGAGCGGCTGCTCATCCTGCACAACATGCTCGTCTGGGCCACCGGCATCTTCCAGCCCGTGCTGGTGGTGGCCTTCATCTCCTTCATGGTCGGTGACTTCAACGTCGCGCCCGTCACCGCGTGGCTGGCGCCCTTCTGGGTCATCTCCGTGTCCTACACCTACTGGGCATACTGGGAGGGGCTGCGGCAGAACGCTCTGGCGTCTGGCCGTAAGTCCGCCTCCCTACTGCACAAGCTGCTGCTGATCCCGGGCATCGCCTACTTCTCCCTCCTGGAGGCGTGGGGCGGGACCTACGGGGCGGCCAAGCACTTCCTGGGTGTGCGGCGGACATTCGACGGAGTCGCCAAGCCGGTCTGATCGAACGACTGGCTGCGTGGGGTTCAGCCTCGCGCCCGGGCATCACTGCCTGGGTGCGGGGCGACCCGTACAACTGAAATTATTTACGATTCACTATAAGTTCAAAATTCCTTACGTGGCCCGCCCGAGGTTGTCTCTCCTCGGGCGGGCCACGGTCGTGTCAGGACAGTGCGACTCGCATCGCCGGCTCCAGGAACGGAGCCAGGGCGAGCGCGTAGCTGGCCGTGACATGGCTGTCATCGAAGTACACGATCCGACCACCGATCACCGGCGGACAGGTCGTTGCGGTACAGAAGGCCGGCAGGACGTCCACGACGACCGCGCCGTACTTCTGCGCCACCTCACGTTCCATGGCGCGAGCCTCGGGGTACTCCACCGTCTTGTCGACCGGTCGGTCGCAGGCCGCCACGTTGGATGTGTGGGTGGCCAGGCAGTCCGGGATGTTCACCCCGGGGTGCGGGGTGTCGGTCATGTAGATCAGCTTCGCGCCGGTGTTCCGGAGCTGGCTGAAGGTGGACTCGGCGCCTTCCTTGGTTGCCTCGCGGCGAGCACGGCTCGTGACCACGATGACCTGCGGGTGCAGCTCACCGATGGCGGCCATGGCCGACTGACGCCACGTGTCACACTCGGTGTAATCGCGGCCGAGCTGGTCGTTGTGGATCTTGTAGGCCTCCGCCGAGCAGCCGCTCTTGGTGATGGTCACGACCTTCACCTTGAGTTGCTTGCCGATCTCGTCGAAAGCGTCACCCCACTGCCAGGCGTGCGAGTCACCGATGACCACCATCGTCCGGCTGGACGTGATGTCACCGATGATGCAACCGCTTCGCAGCTTGAACGTCTTGTCCGCGATCTGATCGATACACCCGAAGTTTGCGATGTCTTCGGGCGCGTTGACCAGACTGGGCTGAATGTTGCTCGGCAGGTTCTGCTGACCAGCCGCCAGCTTGACGGAGTCGAGGCTGACGGTCTGAGCCGCATCCGCCGCCGTTGCGGGTGACGTCTGGAGGTTCAGTGGCACGATCAGCGCGAGAGCCAGGGCCGCGGCAGCGACCGCGGTCGTGGACGCTCCGGCCAGCAGGCCACGCCACGGGATCGTGACGAGGCGCTTGTTGGCGCGGACCTTGCTTTCCAGCGCGTAGAACATGCCGGCCGCCAGGGCCAACGAGCCCAAAGCGATACGCCACCTGTCTCCGTAGGTGATCTCGTGTCCGACGATGTCGGGCCACAGGACCAGCATGGGCCAGTGGAAGAGGTACCAGCCGTAGCTGACCTTCGCCACCAGTTCCGGGAACTTGCGCTTCAGCGCCCACTCCGCACCGTACGTCGGGTTGGCGCAGCCACCGGCGATGACCATGGCCGTGCCGATAACCGTGCCTGCGAAGGCGTAGCCCGGCAGCGGCGTGGTGTCGTCGATGAGCATGCCGGTCACGATGATGCCAGCCAATCCCAGCCACGAGATGATCGCGGCGAAGGCCTGGTTCATGCGGGACAGCCCCTCAGCGAACAGCGCCAGCAGCACGCCGACACCCAGCTCCCACATGTGCGTGTGCGAGCCGAAGTACGCCAGCGGCTGGTTGGTGTTGGTCTGGATGACAGACAGAGTGAACGACAGACCGATCACGCCGACCAGCATGACGCAGATCAGCAGGCGGTTCTTGAAGAGCTTGCGGCTCAACCACGCCACGGCCACCAGCAGCAGCGGGAACACGAGGTAGAACTGCTCCTCGATGCCCAGCGACCAGAAATGCTGGTACGGCGTCTGTGAGCCGTTGTTCTGAAAGTAGTCGGTGCCGTTCTCGGCCAAGCGCCAGTTGAGCACGCTGCCAACCGCGTAGATACCGTCGGTGGCGTGCTCGCGGAAGCGGAGCGGCGAAGCGAAGATCCAGGAGAAGACGATCGTCGCGACTGCAACGATTGCCATTCCCGGCGCCAACCGCCGCATTCGACGTGCCCAGAACTCGCCGAGCTTGATCTTGCCGGTGTCGCCGACCTCCAGCAGGAGCTGGCGGCCGATCAGGAAGCCGGAAAGGACGAAGCTGACGATGACGCCACCGTGGACGTCCCAGATGCCCACGTGCCACAGGACCACCATTGCGATGGCCAGTGCACGCAGACCCTGAACGTCCGGTCGGTACTTTCGGAGCCGGACTGCGGTTTCGAGTTGGTTTTCCATTCCCCACCTTGCCTGGTAGTGAGTCTAACGATGCAGGGTACAACAAAGCCTCCGAGCAGTAACTGCGCGGGGCCAAGCACAACTAGGCAATTCTACAATAGAAACAGATTAAAATCAACCCTGCTACCCCTGAAGGTAAACTACTCGCCGGGATTCAAATCGTCAGGGCTGCTGATAAGGACGTCGCGAGGGCGGGCGCCATCGGCTGGACCGACGATGCCTTGTTCTTCCATGGTTTCGATAAGTCGGGCGGCACGCGCATAGCCAACGCGCAGGCGGCGCTGAAGCAAGCTGGCGCTGGCCTTGCCGCTCTCACACACAACGCGTACGGCGTCTTTGAACATGTCGTCATCGCCACCACCGTCAAAGTCCATCACTACCCCACCCTTACCGTTCAACTGAACAGGCTGCGCAACAATCTCTGGATCGTAGTCTGGTGGGCGCTGTGCGCGCAGGTGATCGGTAACCTTCACAACTTCGTCGTCACCAACGAACGCACCCTGGATACGCTTTGGCTTGCTAAGTTCTGGGGTCAAAAGGAGCATGTCACCACGGCCAAGGAGTTTCTCTGCTCCCATCTGGTCGAGGATCGTGCGACTGTCGACCTGGCTAGCGACCGTAAATGCGATACGTGCAGGTACGTTAGCCTTGATCAGACCGGTGATGACATCAACGCTTGGGCGCTGGGTCGCAAGCACTAGGTGGATACCGACGGCACGAGCCTTCTGGGCCAGGCGAACAATGAGCGCCTCAACGTCGCGAGCGGCGAGCATCATAAGATCGGCCAACTCGTCGATCACGATCACGATGTATGGCATGCCTTCGCCGTCTTGTTTCTTGAGGTCGTTGTAGCTCTTGATATTACGGACCTTCTCTTCCGCCAACAAACTGTATCGGCGCTCCATCTCGTTAACCGCCCACTTCAGCGCGCTAATACACTTCTCCGGTTCGATGATGACTGGCGTGAGCAAGTGCGGAATATCGTTGTACGGCGTGAGCTCAACCTGCTTTGGGTCGACGAGGATAAGTTTGAGATCTGAAGGACTGTTGCGGTACAAGAGTGATGAAAGCAAGGTGTTGATCATGACCGACTTACCAGAACCAGTCGCACCAGCGATCAAAAGGTGCGGCATCTTCTCTAGCTCGCCGAGCGTTGGCTCGCCGGCAATGTCGCGACCAATTGCAAAGGTCAACGGAGAGCCGGCCTTTTGCCAGCTGTTGGAATTCAGCACACCGTACAGGCGCACGTCGGCAGCCTTCACGTTCGGCACTTCGATACCCACGGCGCGCTGACCAGGGATTGGCGCTTCGATACGAATCGCAGACGCCGCAAGATTAAGCGAAATATTGGTTTCGAGCGCGGTAATGCGCGTCAACTTCACGCCGGCTGGCGGTTTGAGGGTATACTGCGTGACCTTCGGACCGATGTTGGCGCCTTCCATGTCGACGTCGATGCTAAACTCGCCCAGCGTGTCCTTGATGACCTGCGCGTTGTGCTTCACATCACCGGCATCAGCTGGTGACTGCTTTTTCTCGAGGAGATCTAGGCTCGGAGACTTCCAGTTAGGGTCAGACGCAATAGTAAGCGCGCTCTGCTGCTCTTCCTGAGGGCTTTTCTCGAAGCTGTTTTTGAGGCTGCCACCTCGGGCCTTCATGGACGCGAGCGTAGGAACGCCTTCGTTCATCTTCAGTTCACCGATTGGGCTACTCTTTTGATCGAGCGCGGCGGCACGTTCGGCCACGGCACGATTGTTGTCGTCGCTACTGAATTGCTCACGACGGAACAGCGAGCCAAGCGCGCGGAAGACACTAACGGGCGAAATGCGCAGAACAAATAAGCTCGTAATGAATGCTAGAACCAACAGAACAAGCCCTGACGTCTTGGTATCGAGCAAGCTGAGCATGACGCGGTCGATAGAGTACCCAGCGATACCACCGCCAACTCCGGTCATTGCCAGTTGCATGTCGGCAGGATCGACCAGGAATAGGTGGAAGAACCCAGCGACGAAGATGAGGAATAATGCCGTTCCGAACTCGAGCACAAATGGGAGTCGATTGTTCTCAGCGCGGAAAATTTCGAATGCGATGTAGCCAAAGATGATTGGCACGAGGTAAATAGCCCAGCCGAGAGCCCACTTCCCTGCCGTCAGGATAGATTCCATGAGCGGACCGCCTGCGCCAAACATGGCGATGACCAGCAATAACGCCACGACAACTAAAACGACCGCGGTTGCTTGCTGCCAGAAACCCTCGGGCAGATTGTGCTGCGGCGTAGACTGCTTCTTACTGGAACGTCTTTTTCTTTTTGCCATAACGCTTATTCTTTCAATACTATAGCAGGTTTTAACCTATGTTGCAATTAGTACTACGTCCAACACCGCCTCTTCCCACCGTTTCTCCCTAAAGATCCCAAATCTCCGCGCGGTGATGGCGTGACAAGGAATAACTTGTCCCGCCATTCCGGCTCCAAAGCGACTTTAGGTGAGAAAGGTGGGAGCGGCGGCTGACGTGTAGCGAGCAGGCTTCTTAGCCATCCGATCCTCTTGCGCCCGAGACAACATCAGCACGCAGTGGTTTTTGTGCTATCCAAGCACAAAGAACCACAAGCTCAAGACCGTTGTCGAGGGTCAAGAAGATCGGAGGGGCGAAACGAAACTCGCCCTTCTTCCTAACTATACACCCTGAGGCAAAGTATCGCGCTGCTGACTCTGCTGAGGTCCGCGGCCTTCGCCGTTGCCGTTTGCAGGAGCTGCTGAGATTTCGTTGATCACGGTGATCACAATAGGTGTTCGGCGAGTCTGGTCGTACAGGACATGCGCAACGTCGTCTTTGATTTCGCGCTTCAGGTCGTCGAGGTCCACCTTGCGGCCAGCGCCATAACTGCGAGCAATCTTTTGCTTCAGGTACTGACGGATGGTGTTCATCAGCTCTTCGCTGTCACGCAGGTAGATGAAGCCGCGACTAATAATGTCCGGGCTCGTCAATAGACGGCCGGTCTTCTTGCTCACGGTCAGGACAACAACGAACATACCCTCGTTGCTCATGTGGATACGATCCTTCAGGACGATCTCGCTGACTTCTTCGCCAGAGTCGTCGTACATGATACCGCCAACTGGGATACGACCAGTCTTCTTGGCACCATCAGGCTGAATCTCGATAACGTCACCGCTGTCGGCAACAAAGATGTTCTCTTTAGGAATGCCGCATTCCTTCTCGGCTAGCTCAGCGTTGTGAACCAACATGTGGAACTCACCGTGGATTGGCAGGTAATACTTCGGCTTCAAAGCGTTGATGAGCTTGATGTGGTCTTCGTGGTAGCCGTGACCAGAAAGGTGCAATGGACCGAAGTCGTCGAGTGCTGGCTTCTTGTTCTGAACAACATCTGAGCCCTCACGCATCAGGCCGTCGACGGTGCGGACGACGTACTTCTCGTTACCAGGAATTGGGTTAGAGCTGAAGACGATGATGTCTGATCGCTTAATCTTGATGTACTTGTGCGCACCAGTGGCCATGCGGTTCAAGACCGCGTTGAACTCACCCTGCGAACCAGTACAAACGATCACAACCTTGCCATCAGGCAACTTGGTGATGTCCTCCATGCGGACAATAACGTCCTTTGGAATCTTAATGGCGTTAGCGCGCAGCGATACTTCAAGGTTCTGCAACATGCTGTAACCAGCAAATGCTACCTTGCGGCCGTGCAACTTAGCCTGCTCCAGGACCATCTGCATACGATGGATCTGTGAGCTAAACGTCGAAATCATGATGCGGCTGTTCTTGTGGTGGTCCATGATGGCGCCAAAGCTCTGCGCAATCTCATGCTCACCGTGGGTGTGTGTGCCGGCAGAGTCACAGTTGGTGCTCTCGTTCATCAGGAGAGTAATCCCCTCTTCGCGGCTGATCTGCTCGAGTCGCTCGAGGTCGAACTTACGACCGTCGACTGGGTTTTCTTCGAAGCGCCAGTCACCGGTGTCGACAAGAACGCCGACTGGAGTGCGAATAACAACTGCGGTTGCGTCAGGAATCGAGTGGTTCACGCGAACAAGTTCGATACTGAAGCTGTCGCCCAACTGTACGCGTTCGTGTGTGTCAGGGTTGAGCTCGTTGAACTGAGGTTGGTAGCCGCTGGTGGCTTCTTCCATTGCCTTCTTGAGCATGCCGGTAGTGAATTTACTAGCGTACACAGGGGCTGGGATGCGGTGCACAAGGTGTTTGAAAGCACCAATGTGGTCAAGGTGTCCGTGCGTGAAGACCAAGCCGCGAATCTTGTGCTTGCGCTCTTCGAGGTATGTTGGGTCTGGCACGATGTAGTTGATGCCTGGATAGTCGCTACCTGGGAACAAAAGGCCCATGTCGA
>CAZPGP010000021.1:0-3413 GCA_964586395.1 uncultured Candidatus Saccharibacteria bacterium | reverse complement strand
AGGACGCTATTTTGCTGAGCCTGTTGCTGGCGGCTGGTCTGTTGACCGTTTTGATTGTTGTTGCCTTGGCCATTGCCTCGGCGATTGTTTTGTTGGCCGCGGTTGTTACCGCGATTTTGTGGTTGGGGCTGATTGCCCCCGTTATTTTCACTCATAATGAGTTGTTAATTCCCTTTCTTTAGGTTCATTAAAATTTTTGGAATCGATAGAAAATCCTCTTCAATCACGACTTTGAGATTGTGATTGTACAGAGATGCCGCAGGGTGCAGCATGGGTAGGATGGCCCGACCTTTAGCGTCTTGCTGGAGCGTACCATGGACCTGGCCGATGGTTACGCCCGGCAGAAACGACTGCATACCATGACGACCCAGCGGGACGATCAGCGTTGGCTGAATGACGTCAATTTGGCGTTCTAGGTATGGCAAAAAGGCCGCCTTCTCCTCCGGTTTGGGGTCGCGATTGTTCGGTGGACGGTATTTGACGATGCTCGTAATGAACACGTCTTGACGCGTCAGCCCGATACTTTCCAGGAGTTTATCGAGGTTCTTGCCCGCGGCGCCTATGAACGGCTCGCCCGTCAGGTCCTCGTTTTTGCCTGGCGCTTCCCCTACAAACATGATTTCGGCGTCTGGATTTCCAGCACCCGGAACAATGTTCGTGGCCGTCTTGGCCAAATCTGGGCAGACATGATTTTCAAGCATGTCGGCGGTAATTTGATCGAGAAGGTGTTGTTTTTGGTCAACGTTCATGAACACAGAGGGGCAACTACCTTTTAGTCAGCTTATCAAGAGAGTTCACCAGTGGTTCCTGGTAGTTGGTACGTTCAATTATAGCATACTGCGACAGAGTTGTCATCTGTTATACAAGTGATAGCGCCTATATAAGTTCATTCTGCGCCCCAAGAGATCCGTAAATCGCTTGGGGCGCAGGCGGAGAGTGGCTCCAGCCTGCGCGGACATCAATACTGCACGCGGCGCGGGTACTCGCGCCGGAGCGCTTGCTCGTGCTCAGGGCGAATGACGCACGTGGAGTCGTTCCACATCAGCCACTGGCGCTGGCGCGTAGGCGCTGCCACAGCCAGACCGAGGACAGACGGCTCGTAGCCGTACCGGCTGGCACGAAACCAGCCTCGCTTGATCTCGATCATCGCTTCCATCGGGAGCCTGAGCTTCTGATCAAGCACTACCCACAAGCCGGTTCCGGCATCGTGGCGGGTCGCAGGTCGCGAGATCCAACCGCGGAAGACGACAGGCGTCACGCGGTCGATCCGTCGCTCCAGCTTGTTCGTGATCTTGCGGCCGATGTGGTAGTCACTCATGGTGCACACCAACAACGATGTGCCGATGGGCAGCCCCAGTACTTCGGCGGCCGTCAGAGCATGGCTAGTGGCCGGATTGCGACTCGGTAATGAGGGCATTCGGCGTCTCCTCTCCGCTAAAGGTGCCCTCCTAAAAGAGCATCCCGTTACATCAGTAACGGGATATATCATACAATTATTATGCTCTTGATGCAAGACTACTTTGCTTGCTTCATCGAAAGGACGAGCCGGCCGCGGTCGTCAACAGCAACGAGTTTCACGGTGACGGTGTCGCCTTCTTTCACGACGTCGCCCGGGTGCTCGACACGAGCGTCAGCCATCTCGCTGACATGTACAAGGCCTTCCTGGCCAGGCATGATTTCGACAAAGATACCGAAGTCCATGATCTTAACCACGCGGCAATTCTCGTAGATGGCGCCAACTTCTGGCTCGGCGGTGAGGTCCTTGATCCACTTGATAGCGGCGTCGATTGCGCTCTTATCAGGTGCAGCAACCATAACCAGGCCGCCGTCACGAATATCGATCTCGGCACCGGTCTCGGCGATAATCTTGTTGATGGTTTCGCCGCCCTTACCAATAACGTCGCGGATCTTCTCTGGGTTGATCTGAATCTTCTCGATACGTGGTGCGAATGGACTGAGCTCCTTGCGAGGTTCGGCGATGACGCTGAGCATGTGCTCGAGAATCTTCGCGCGGCCTTCTTTGCCCTGTACTAAAGCTTGCTTCAAGATGTCGACAGCCAGACCATGGACCTTCATGTCCATCTGGAGAGCTGTGATGCCCTTGGCGGTACCAGTAACCTTGAAGTCCATGTCGCCAGCAAAGTCTTCGGCGTCAGCGATGTCGCTGAGGATGGCAATCTTATCGCCGTCCTTCATCAGACCCATGGCTATACCGCTCACAGGAGCCTTCAGCGGGACGCCAGCGTCCATGAGCGCGAGACAGCTTGAGCAGGTCGCAGCCATGCTGGTTGAGCCGTTTTGGCTCATGATTTCGGTGACGGAACGGATAGCGTATGGGAAATCTTCTTCGGCTGGAAGCACAGCTGTCAGCGCGCGTTCTGCCAAGTAGCCGTGGCCGATTTCGCGGCGGCCAGGCGAACCAAGGCGCTTGATTTCACCAACCGTGTAGCCGGGTGCGTTGTAGTGGTGCATGAATCGACGCTCACCTTCGCGCTCCATCGTGTCGACGATCTGCGCGTAGCTGAGTGGTGCGAGGGTAACAATGTTCATGCCCTGGGTCATACCGCGGGTAAAGATGCTCGAACCATGAGTTCGCGGCAGAACGCCAACTTCTGAGCTGAGTGGGCGGATTTCGGTGAGTTCACGGCCGTCTGGACGGACGTTTTCCTCGAGGATGCCTTTGCGGACGTCCTTGTGTAGCGCGCCGGTAAAGGCGTCGTCGTATTCGCGGCGAAGGTCTTCGTATTCCTCGCCTACTTCGGCAGCAAACTTCTCGTGCATTTCGGCGCGCAGAACGCTGACGAGGTCGTTGCGTTCAGCGTACGGCTTGCGCAGGTTGTCGCCGAGCTTACCAAGAACCCATTCGTCGACTGACTTCTGGATGTCTTCGTTTGGCAGAAGCAGTTCGTACTCCTGAGCGGTCACGCCGACCTTCTCGATCAGTTCTTTCTGAAGGCGAACTGCTGGCAGAATTGCTTCGTGTGCCCAAGCAAGTGCTTCGGCAACTTGATCTTCACTGACTTCGTTTGCGCCAGCTTCAACCATCATGATTGCGTCTTCAGTACCAGCAACGACGAGGTCGAGGTCGTTAGTGTTCATTTCTTCGAGCGGCAGGAAGGCGGCAGGTTTACCGTCCTTGAGGCCAACGCGGACGCCGGCAACGGGACCTTCAAAAGGTGCGCCGGTCAGCATAAATGCGGTGCTCATAGCGATCATCGCGATCATGTCTGGGCGGAATGTTGGGTCCATGCTCATAACAGAGGCGACGCCCTGTACTTCGTGGCGGTAACCCTTTGGCCACAGCGGGCGGATTGGGCGGTCGATCAGGCGACCGATGAGAATAGCTTCCTCGCTTGGGCGGCCTTCACGCTTGATAAAACGGCTGCCGCTGATCTTGCCAGCTGCATACATTT
>CAZPGP010000020.1:16045-19617 GCA_964586395.1 uncultured Candidatus Saccharibacteria bacterium | reverse complement strand
CGATTAGCTGCGGCAGGTGCGAGGAACTTTGCGGCGTCGTCGCCGATAGTCACGACCCAGTCCAGCAAGGTTGGGTCACACATGGCGCCAACTTGTTCGTGAGCTTTCTGCGAGAATTCCCCGAGCTCATTCATGGATCCCAAGATGGCGATTTTCTGCTTGCTTGGGAAAAGATACAGCGTTTGCAGGGCGGCCACTGCTGCGGCAGGGCTGGAGTTGTAGGTGTCGTCGATGATAACTGAGTCAAGTAGCCCGCGGAGCAGGTTCATGCGGCCGTTGACTGGCTTGATGGCGGCGAGGCCGTTTACGATTTCCTGCGCGCCCAGGCCCATCTTGATGCCGACTAAACCGGCGGCAACGGCTGCTTTGATGTTGTGCTCGCCAGCGAGGTTCAAGTTGACCTGTTGTTCGCCGAATTCGGGTGAAACAAACTTGCCCGTAAAGCCTTTGCCCGGCTCGAAGTCCTCGATAAGGTAGTGGTATTCAGCTACGCCACTCGTGCCGTATGTGTCGATATTGCTGTTATTGACGTATTGCGCGAAGGTCTCGTCGATGTCGTCACGGTTAATGACGGCCAACTCACTAAAGTTAGCGACGGAAAGTTCTTCCTTAGCGACGGCATCGATAGTCTTGAAGAATTCCATGTGCTCGGGCGTGACGGCGGTTACGACGCCGATGTCTGGGCGGAGGTATTTGCGGAAATGCTCAATATCGCCCGGTTTGTCGGTTCCCAGCTCGAGTACGATAACATCAAAGTGGAACGGCTTGCGGATTTTTAACTCCATGTACCACAGTTGTTTGAGCCACTCAAAAGGACTTTTGAGCTTGGCTGCAGGCGGCATTGGTAGGTCAAAGATAGTCATGGGCACGCTGACCTCGGCGTTGTAGTTGCCCTCCTGGAACATAACTTTAAAGCGCTGACCGAGCACGCTCGTGATAGCCAGTTTGGTGCTGGTTTTGCCGACACTACCAGTTACGGCGACAATCTTTGGGTGATGTCGCTTGAGAAATCGTTTGACTTGAAGCTCGACAAGTATCAGGACAATATTCTTCATTGATCTCATTGTAGCGCAAAACGCATATTACTGTGCAGTAAGCGTGCCGTTCAGGATGTCATGGATGCCGCGTAGCAACACGGTGGCATTCTTGACTCCGTCGGGGCGGGTGACTGTTTGACGCTTGGCAGCGACCTGTTCGGATTTGAAGGTGACTGTTAGCGAATCGTTGGCGACATCAGTCTGTGGGCGAGTGACGCGAATCTGTTGGAAGCGACGGTCGCTGCGGGCGATCCATGCCTCGATGTTTGCCTTGTCTAGGCCGAGCGGCTGGCCGGCTTTGAGCGCGTTAATGTCGTCGTCGTTGATACTGAGCGCTTTGATGTTGGCGGCTTTGAGGTCGCGCAGGAATGACTCGAGCTTGGCCTGATCGAACGATAGCTTGAGGTGCATCGTATTGATGCCGTTGATTTGTTCGTCGCCAAGTTGTTGCACAGAGGTTACGAAGCTGTGCTTGAGGTATAGCTGTCCTATTGTGTCGGTATCTTTCGCAGTTAAGCCACCTTGAACTTGGCGAGGTAGAACCATTCGGGAGTCGAACACGTCATCGCTTGTGAAGTTGTACCATTGGCCGTCTAGGCTGGCGAGCCGTACGAGTTTGTCGGCGGTGAAGGCCGAGCTGTCGCCCTGCATCGATTCGATGAGCCGGCCGATGTTGCCAAGTCCAGCCGTCTGGAAGTAATTCGTGTTCTCTAGGAGCCGCACGGTGGCGCTGACCTGAGCACCGCTTTGGCCAAGGCTGAGTGTAGTGGTGTTGGCGTTGGGATTGGACGGGTCGGTATAGCTGATGAAACTGCCCTGTAGTGTGTTGATGGTCTTGTCTTGCTTGACCTCGTAGCGGATGTCGCCGGCTTCACCGTGGCTTGTGACGAAGTTTTGCATGGCGGCATTGAGCATGTAGCCAGGTGTATTGCTGACGAATATATATACGACAAGTGTAATCAGCCCGGCCGTAGCCATGATGCCGGCGATGACGAGCGTGGTCACAAACCATTTCTGGGTGGCAAGCGAGTTGTCTGGTTCGGTCGAGACGACAATTGGCTGAGGAGTACCCTCGACGTCAGGGGTGGGCAGTTTGTTGCCGCGATTCGGCGCTGGCGGCTGAGGCGCGCTGTTGTTGGAGAACGGACCCATCTTAGCTTTCTACCACTGCGTGCTCGGCGAGCGCTTCCTTTGGTAGTGATTTGCCAACAAAGGTCAGTTCCCATGGGCCAACATTGACTTCCATGTCCTTGCCAAACCCAACCCATTTACCTCTCATTTTCTGGCCGTCATCGCTGAGCACGAGTTGGAGGGCACCGTAGTAGACCGCGCCCTTATAATAACCATCGGCCTCAGTCTGTTCTTGCCAGCTGCCGGTGGCAATGTCGTCCTCGATGGAAAGGCGGATGATCAGGTACGACTTGCTGGTTTCGGCCGCACTCTCAAAAATCAAATGATTGTCCTTCTGATGTGCGCGAACATAATGCTCGCCCGTAAGCTCGCCACGGCCGTTGCTTGGGTAGCGGTACGTGCTTTTCCAGATTCCTTCAGGTACAGATGATTGATTCATGACGCGTCTTTAATCCTTGTAAACTCCTTTTAGTATATCAGGACGCGTTATGATAGTGCTATGACGCACGCAGTTATTTGGCACGACAAACAACTTTCGGAATTTGTAGAAGCAGGGAAGAGCGCTCGAGATATTCGAGAGTATCTAGTGAGCCGCGGCTGTTTTGTCTTTGCGCAACTGCCAAGCGGGCTGTTCCCGGCTATCCGTACTGACCTCGAGAAAGACCAGACTGGCTATGCTGATGCCTGGCTCCGCGATAGCGCCTGTATCGCCCTGAACCTCTGGCGGAGCGGAGAAAATGAGCTGGCCGTTCGGGCTGGCGAAGGCGTCTTGACCGCACTTGGTCGCAGCGCCGATGTGCTGCGTGAAGTTGCTGCTGGCTCAGAAATACATCGACCAGCTGTACGATTCCACGGAGAAAACGCTCAGCCACTTCGCGATTGGCCGAACGCGCAGAACGACGCACTGGGGTACGCGATGTGCCTCATTGGGACGCTCACGGAGGCAAAGGCTTTGAAATTATCCGAGCAAGATGTTGAGCTGCTTGATTCGCTCATCGGCTACTTGCGAGCGATTGAGTATTGGCACGACGAAGACAGTGGTCACTGGGAAGAGTCAGCAAAGTGCGGCGCATCGAGCATCGGCGCCGTCGTAGCTGGCATGCAGGCTGTGCGATCTGTGGTATCTGACGCGACGCTGGTGGACGAGCTAATCGCCAAAGGGCGCGAGGCGCTGGGAGATCTGCTGCCAAACGAGTCTCGCACGCCTGGCGAGGAGCGCGATGCCGATGGGGCAGTACTCTTCCTGGTCCAGCCGCTACGAGCAGTAGAAGGCAAGACGGCTGAGCAGATTGTGCAGTTGGTACGGCGTGATTTGCAGGGAGATATCGGCGTCAAACGTTACGTCGGCGACAGTTACTGGGCGTCGGATTATCGTGATCACTTCCAGATGGGCGACCGTGCAGC
>CAZPGP010000020.1:0-15945 GCA_964586395.1 uncultured Candidatus Saccharibacteria bacterium | reverse complement strand
AGGCATCGTCGTTTAGAGAACCGGTGAGGTCAAATGCCAGCACCTGATTTTAACGAAATGTTGCGGCAGAACGACCGCTACCGCAGGAAGGTCTACGCTCGGAATCGGCGTCGACATCGAGCCATCCTGGCGCAGCAGACACCGTCGCGACCTCGCTCCCGACCGGGCCCGAAAGGGAAAAGCGACGCGGGCAGTTCGACTGTTGTGGCGATCGTGATCGTGGTTCTGATGGTGCTCTTCGGCAAGGGCTTTGTCGGGGCCGAGGATTCTCCTTCAGCCCCATCGGCTGGCGCGGGAGGAACCGCGGATGGCCAGAAGCTTCTGGCCGAAGCGATCAAGTTCGACAACAAGGCGTACGTCTGGGGTGGCGGTCATCCGGTCACGGAGGCAGTCGTCAGCCAGGGTGTGGACTGCAGCGGTCTCGTGTCGGTCTCTGTCTACAGGGCCTTCGGTATCAACGACGACCGTCTGGCGGAAGGATTCCGCCGCAGTCCCCACTGGAAGAGCATCTCCATGGAGGATGCACGAGCCGGGGACATCATGTACCGGCTCATCGCTACCCATGGCGGCGACACTGACCACGTGGTCTTCGTCGCCGAGAACAACGGCTCCGGCAAGTTCCGGAGCTTCGAGGCCTACGGCTCCGACGGCGTTCCTTACAACGACCAGGTCGGGTACAAGAACCGGACCTACAAGGAATTCACCGGAGCCCTGCGCTTCACTAGATAAGCCGCCCAGACTGGGAGGAGCATCGAGCTCGCCCGTCAGGGCGGCTCTTTGCTTTGGTTGAGGTCACGATCTCGAGGTGTGGGTATTTCTTGACATCGTCTAACAGATCGCCTACACTCATCCATTTGAGAGTGACGGCTACATAAATCTGGCGCGTCGTTCTCGGCCAGACTTGCTCGTTGCGTCCATACGCAGGCATTGAGTTAACTACGGCAACCACGAGAGGCGATGATCTGATCATGCCCCGTCCCACATGGTACGCTGCCCCCGAGCAGCAGCTTGCGAAGGCGCGGCGACTCTGGCAAGGGGTTACCCTGCCGGAACCGCCGAGGGTCTTTACCCCGCGTACCCCGACGGAGATTCTGCTCCTGCACGTGCCCGACACATTCTACGGCTTGTGGGACAAGGTCGTTGCTCCACGGGGCCACGCGAAGAGGAGCATGGCGTTCTTCGACCGAACAAATCTCCGTCGCGCTCCGAAGGTGCTCAGTCACACCAAGCCGGTGTGGCTGGGATTCGACCCCAAGCACGGGCTTGGCAAGCGCCCCAACACGCTGTGGGGCCAGCCGAACCTCGCCGCAAGCGAGGTCCTGTCCGCGCTGATTCAGTTCCCTGACTGGCCGCTGGCGTGGATCGAGGGCGTTTCGGCCCCGCAGCTCACTGGCTATCAGCACATGGCCGACCAAGGGAACTGGGCGCTCGTGCCCTGCCTCAGTCGATGGCAAGGCGACTTGCGGCTGCACGTCCGCTGGGCGGGCGCAAGCGCCGACGACTGTCCTTCGCCGTCCGTCAGGACCTGCTGAGTAGTCGGTCCTGGCATCCGGGAGGACCTTGCGGCTTCGGCCCTGGTCCTCCCGGCGTTCTGCCCGATCTTCTTGAAAAAGTCGATCGGGCTTTTTCATTGATGTTACTTTTTGATTGACAATGGATTCCGCCGCCTGTACTGTACCTTTTGTCCCGCAAAAAACACTAGGAAGGCGCTGGGCAAATGGCACTACCACAAGTTAACTTCATCGAAGCAAAGTTCGGTGAGTCGATCGTGTCGATGGCCGCAAGGCAGCAAAACCCATTTCTGCCCGAGTTGACCGGGCTGCTGTACAAGGTGGGCTTCGCTGAACACTTCAATCCCGCCAGGGCGATCAAGGCGATCACTGCTGCACTCAAGACGAAGGGGTTGGATGCGGACTTCAACATTCACGATGACGGGCTGAGCGTCGAGGTCGCGAAAGAGCTCCTCAGGTGGCCGGGCCCATACGACGGCCTCCGGGTGTTGCAGCGTCTTCTGAAGCCGCAAATCCCTCGCACCGGGATCGCGTACAAGACCGCATCGCCCCGAGGTCGCCTGGACATCCAGCTGTCGATCCTCGGAGGCTTCCTTTCCGCGAGTGAGATCGACAAGGTCAAGCAGGCGGTTGTCGCGGGTGGCGCGCGAGTGATGCGTGTCGTCCGAAGCGACAAGCTGAAGGCGGAAGTGTTCTTCGTCTCGATACCCGTGGTGCACGGCGGGGCGACCCTACGGCAGTTCCTGCAAGGTCTCCAGCGGTCCTGTGGAGTCTTCGTGACGATGCAGGATCTCTGACCTGGGTGTTTTCTGTGGGGGCCCGCATCGGTACTTCCGGTGCGGGCACTCCCATCGTTTAGGTGGTATCCTCTTGAGTGTTCTGCCCTTTTACGCTATAATATTGTCAAGTTATATCTATTAAGTCTAAGGAGTTTTTCCTACATGGGTAAACCAAAGAAGCAAACAAGCCCACGCAAGACCGGTCTGCGCCGCAGCCATCTTGTTGTTAAGCTTGCACGTATGGTTAATGGTAAGTCACCGGTCAAGGCCTACACCACCAAGCGCGAGAGCGGCAAGAAACTTTCTGGCGCCGCTAAACCTGCTGCTGCCAAAACCGCAGCTAAGAAATAGTTATTCGACACAGCGTCGAAGTATCTAGTATAGTTTAAAAATATAACAACGCAGGGAGTCAGCGTACCATGGCATCAAACCGACACCTGGGCCGAATCATAGCCTTACAAACCCTCTACGAATACGATTTTCGTGAGACTGCAGGTGATGACACGGTTGACCTAGACGAAGTTTTGGGTCGCAACCTTGAGCGCTACGAAGACACCATCGACGATAAAGATTTCGTCGATAAGTTAGTGCATGGCGCCGGTAGTAAGTTCAAGGAACTGGATGCTACTATTCAACCGATCGCACCCGAGTGGCCGCTTGATCAAATTTCCCGGATTGACCTGACGATTCTGCGTTTGGCACTCTTTGAGCTTCTGCATTTGCAGGATCTCGTGCCACCAAAAGTTGCCATCAACGAAGCAGTTGAACTTGCCAAGGCGTTTGGTGGTGACAATTCATCCAAGTTTGTAAATGGTGTGCTCGGTACCGCGTACCGCACGCTGATCGAAGGACAACCCAATGACAGCAGAGAAACCGCCACGAAGCCCGAACTTTGATAGTATCGGTAAGTTTGGCGAACAACTTAATGAACGGTTCAAGAAGTATTTCACCCGTCGCAAGCCGTCTATCCAAGAGGTAGTACGCGAACCGACCGCTGGTGGTATTGTTTTTCGACGTAACAAAAAGTCAGGTGACATAGAGATCCTGCTGATCCAAGACGCTAAAGACCGTTGGACAATTCCAAAGGGTCACATCGAGGAAGGTGAGACCGCCAAAGAAACCGCTGCTCGTGAGATTGGCGAAGAGACCGGCCTGACTGACATTACCGTCATGAGCTGGCTCGGCAAGATTCACTTCCGCTACCGCCGCCAACAGAGCCTGGTCCTGATGACCACGCAAATCTACCTGGTTCACGCCCACGCTAACTCCCACAAACTCAAGAAAGAAGAGTGGATGAACGGCATTGGGTGGTTTAACGTTCACGAAGCATTAGATATGATTGAATACGAGGACATTGGTAAGTTAATTCTGCTTGCCATGAAGAAAATTCGCGATGCAGGACTATAGCAAATACCAGAACTTCGCTAAAGAGAACTTCGGTTTCGAGTTTGATGACCCAGAATTGATTCTGACGGCCTTCACGCACCGAAGTTACATGAACGAGCACAAAAAAAGTGCCAAGGAGCACAACGAGCGCCTGGAATTCCTAGGTGACGCTGTGCTTGAGCTGGTTGTGACCGAATATCTATTTGGCAACTATTCCGAACCTGAAGGCATCTTGACCAACTGGCGTTCTGCGCTCGTGCGCACTGAATCAATCGGCGCCGCCTCTGCTCGTCTGGGTTACGAGAGTATGCTGCGACTAAGCCGCGGTGAGAAGCAGGGTTCAGAGCGTGCTCGTCAGCAGATTTTGGCCAATACGTTTGAGGCTGTCATTGGAGCTGTCTACATCGACAAGGGCTACGAAGCTTGTAAGCAAATTATCACCGACCACATCCTCAGTACCTTTGAGGAAATTCTAGCTACCGGCTCATGGCGCGACCCAAAGTCACGCCTGCAGGAAGTCGCCCAGAGTATCGATGGGACAACGCCGGCCTACAAAGTACTGTCGGAGGAAGGTCCTGACCACGATAAGATCTTTACGCTCGGCGTCTACGTCGGGTCCAAGCTACTCGGGAAGGGTACGGGCAGTTCCAAGCAGAACGCTCAGCAGAAAGCCGCCGAGGCTGCGCTGAAGAAGTACCAAGAGCGCAAGAAGTAGGCGTTTCGTTGACAACAGAGGCCATAAGAGGTACAATTGTCTAAAGTTTGTGATCAAAAGTTAATTATTAGAGGAATTTATAAAACATGCTCGCTATTCGTCTGCAACGTCTAGGTCGTAAGGCACTGCCTATCTACCGCCTGGCTGTTCAAGAATCACGCCGCCACCCAAGTAGCGGTCGTGTTATTGCCTATGTCGGCAGCTTTAACCCACACACCAAAGAAACCACCATCGACAAAGAAAAAGTCGAGTTCTACCTGAAGAACGGCGCTCAACCAACCCCTCGCGTTGTACGCATCTTGACTGGTGAAAAGCTTGAACTCCCAACTTGGGTCAAGCAGCCATCTGGCGACAAGAATCGTCAAGTTCGCCACGCTGACAAGCTCCGCAAGAACCAGCCTAAGGAAGAAGCTCCTGAGGCCTCTGCCGAAGAGCCAGCTGAGGAAAAGACCGAAGCCTAGGTCCCTCGACCACTTGCAAACACCCGGACATGCGCCGGGTGTTTTGTTTTGGGGGTGCTTAAGCATTATCTCATTGCTGTAGTCCGGAGTTATAGGTACAATATGGTTAGTAAGTAGAGGCGAGGAGAGACAGTAATGCCAACTATCGATCAGCAGTTTGTCGAATTTATCGTAAAATCACTTGTCAGTAACCCCGACCACGTCCAGATTGAACGACGTATTGATGAAAAAGGTGTTCTGCTTGAATTAACCGTTGACCCAGACGACCTAGGCCGTATTATCGGTAAGCGCGGTGCGACCGCACAGAGCCTACGAACCTTGCTTCGAGCGCTCGGAACCAAGAATGACGCCCGTTATAACCTGAAAATTGTCGATAATGACATGCCAGAAGGTGATAGGCCCGTTCCAGTTGCTACCCCTGTTAAGGACGAAGACGACGACGAAACTGAGGAAAACAGTGGAAAAGTTGTGGACACCTCAACAGATAAGCCTGTGGAAGAGCGCGAATCTGTCGCAAGCCGCACACGGAAAGAGCTTGCGGAGCTCGACGACCTCGATATATAATCATAGATAAGTTCAGCGGGCGAACCGCGAACCGTAAAACAAAAATTCGAAAAGCTCATGCGAGCAACCTACAACTTCCGGGGTGATGTCCGTGAAGCATAAAGTTGAGAGCTTTATATGTGCTAAGAACCGACCTCTTTGGTCGGTTTTTGGTTTGGGAATCAAATCGCCACCTACATCTTCAACTATTGAAAACATGGGTGGCGAGACAGAGGAGCCTCGCCCGGACAGGTCGCGGCGACGATGCCGCGACCTGTCCGTACGGCTCAGAGCTGTGCGATGTGCTCGCGCGTCATGAGCGGCACGTTGCCCGGCAGCGGCCTGGTGGCGCGCTCCAGCAGCTCGAAGTGCGTGCGGCTGGTCATGTCGAGGCGGTCGTAGTAGGGCTCCAGCGCGGCGCAGATCTGGTCCTGGGTGATGCGGATGGCGTTCTTGCCGCCGGCGTCGGTCGCGCGCTTGTTGGCGCGGGGCCGCAGCCCGCCGACCAGCGTCCAGGTGACCCACCTGTCGACGTCCGTGCGGACGCCGCGGAGGTCCATGTTGACCAGCTTGCCGATCGTGGCCAGGACGTCCTCCGAGAACGTGGTCTCGTCGGCGAAGTCCGGCAGGTCGTCGGTGGTGGTCGTGGTGGTGCTGACGGCTGCGGAGAGCGTCATGTGTGCTCCTCTGTCGTTCGATGCCCATCCCCGGGTGGAGGTAGGGCAGTACTCGCATATTCTATAACATTTTAGCTTTTGAGTCAATAATACATGTGGTATAATAAAGTGAATATGACAAAACCCCGACTTGTGCAGGTTATTACGTTATTCCCAGAAATGTTTACGGGCGTATTTGGTGCGTCTATGCTTTGGAAAGCTCAGGATCGTGAGATCGTAAAGCTGACGACTGTCGATCTGCGCGAATTTGGCCTTGGGCCTCGCCGCCAAGTGGACGACACGCCATATGGTGGCGGTGACGGAATGCTACTCAAGCCAGAGCCACTCTTTGCTGCAGTCGAAGCAGCCAAGGCAAATGACCCAGATGCGCAGGTACTACTGATGACGCCTCGTGGTGAGCGCTGGCATCAAGCTCTGGCGCAGGAGTTCGCTGATGATGGCCGCGGGCTTATTCTCATCTGTGGCCGTTACGAAGGCTACGACGAGCGCATCACGACGCTCGTGGATCGACAGATTTCGATCGGCGACTACGTTCTGACTGGTGGTGAAGTTCCCGCTATGGCCGTCGTAGACAGCGTGACGCGCCTTATTCCCGGCGTTTTGGGTGGCGAGCAGTCAGCAATTATTGAAAGCTTTAGCGACGGCGAGACGCTTGAATTCCCGCAATACACTCGACCGGTGGAGTTCCGCGGTATGAAAGTGCCCGATATTTTGTTGAGTGGCAACCACGGCGAAATTGAAACCTGGCGCAAGGCCAACTCTCTTAAGGCTGATAAATAGTCGATACTTCTTCTGTCCTCGAGCTATTCGAGAATAGAAGGAGTACGACAAGCAAGCGAGGTTCTGCTGCCCGCGTACCCTGCCCATTACTGGGCGGTGGTGTTGAGGCGGACCTCCAGCGCGTCGCGGAAGTCGGCGCTGTACTGGGTGGTGGCTCTGCAGACCTCCTCCAGCCGTTCGCGAAGTCGTGGGTAGTGGTCGGGGTTGTTGTACGTGCACAGACCGATGATGCCGCAGCCAAGGCAATCCGCCGCGGTCTGGCCGTGGGTCAGATCCTGGCGAGGCATGCGCGGGGCGAAGCCTTTGCTCTGCCGAACGTCCGGCGCGAACATCATCGCGAGTGCCGTCTGGCTGTAGTCGGTTGTTCCCATCAGGTAGGGCATGCGCAGTGCTGCCAGAGCGACCTGACGCGCGGCGATGTAGCCGGTGACGTCCTTGACGCTGCTGGGCACCACGACTACTCCGGTGACGGGGTAGTCGATAGGGATCCGCAGGTTCTTGACCGTGTGTGGGGTCATGACGCGGAACAGGTGGATTTGTATGGGTGGTCTGGGCATTTACTGCTCCAGGTTGCTTGTCGGAAGGGCGCCCACACAGGCAGCACGGTGCGCCCGGAGTAGGTTATGAAATTATAAAATAAGTTTAAGTATTTAACAAGAGTGCTCAAAACCGCTCGACCAATCAAAAAGAGGCGTTTGCCCCCTAGTACCGTTAAAGCCAGAGTAAACATCGAACCGCGGTGAGGGCCGTGGATGCCGATGTTTACTCGGCCAAACAAGATCGTTGTTGTGGTGGAGATCGAGCGAAGCTTCCAATCTTACGTAAATTGGTTTTTGTTTTGAGTTATTCGCTTGTTTATTACTTTATCGGTTGGCCAACCAAAAAGCAAGTGGTTATAATGTAAATTACAACGAAGCAACTGAGACGAAAGGTATACCCAGAAATGAACTTCATCGAGCGTTTTATCAAGCCCGTGAGCGCGCATTGCGACGTGCCTTGTGGTATCTACGAGACAGACACAATGACGCATGCTGCGGCCACTTGTCTGCGTATGACAGAGAAGATTGAGGCGCTTGAAGGAGCAGATCAGGAAAAGTCTGACGCTCACAATAACTTCATCCGCATGGTAATGACCAAAGAAAAACACGCGCAGCTGTGCAAGGAACAGATCTACCTGCTGTGGAGCGACTACTTCAAGCCGGAACACCTCGAGAAGTTTCCTGATCTTCACGATCGTATGTGGCAGGCTGCCAAGCAGTGCGGCAAGGTTAAGCAGAGCATCAGCAAAGAAGAGGCTCAAAGACTTGTCGATATGGTCCACGAAGTTTCGCACCTCTTTGCCGACTCAAAGCAGCAGGCCTAGAATGCTGACTGTTCGTCGCGTCATCGGTCATAGCATGCAGCCGACGTTTCGGCCTGGCGCGGTAGTGGTGGGCCTGAAAGGGTTGCGCCCACGCCCTGGTAGCGTAGTGGTGGCCGAGCGCGACGGGCTCGAAATTATTAAACGTGTCGGAGAGGTAGGCGAACGGGGCTTCTATCTCCTCGGTGACAATCCAGCCGCAAGCACAGACAGCCGCACTTATGGCTGGTTTGCACCTAATAGTATTAAAAGTGTCATTATAGGGAGTATCAAGCGATGATTGAATTTGCCAAATCCACCAAGCCACCAGAGGCGGAACAACGATACCGGGTAATTGGTTATGGGTTGGGACTGATTGCGACGGGTATGGCTGCGGCGCAGATGGTTAGTTTTGAGGAGTTTGTGGCCGCGCTGCGCGACTACGGACTTACGGGTGAGCGCGGAACGGTGGCATTGGCGGTTGCGCTGATTAGCCTAGAGGTTTTCTCGGTTCCCTTCTTGTTTCGGCTGACGCTAAGCCCGTTGGCGCGCCTCCTGAGTGCGTTGTTTGTGGTGGCATTGCCTTGCCTCTGGGCGGTGTTGGTCTTTACTGCCCTGATGGGCGATGTGCGGGTGCCGAACGTGGGCTTGTTGGGAGGATTCCTGTCGTCATTGCCATTTGACTTGGCTGCTGGGCTGGTTGTGGCATGGGCGGTCACTGTTGGTTTTGTCTTTAGCCGCTTGGGCGGATACAGCGCGTTGAAGCCTAAGAAGTTTTAATCTGCTCCCACGGGAATTCATTTCGGCCGAAATGCCCATATGCTGCCGTTTGTGTATAGATTGGCCGGCGCAGGTCGAGTTCTTCGACGATATTTTTGACCGATGGCACGAGTAGCTCTTGTGCGAATGCGTAGAGTTTGGCTTCGTCTGCCCTGGCTGAGCCGAACGTGTTAATGGTTAGCATGACTGGTTCCTTGGCTCCGATATAATACGCCACAGCAACTTCGGCCTCGTCGGCGAGGTCGGCTGCGACGATATTCTTGGCGATATAGCGAGCTGCGTAGGCGCCGCTACGGTCGACCTTGCTGGGGTCTTTGCCACTGAACGCGCCACCGCCGACGCGCGCGAATCCGCCGTAGCCATCTACGACGATCTTGCGACCGGTCAGGCCGGCGTCGGTTGATGGGCCTGGAACATACCAGATGCCTGTGCCATTAACGATCACATTTGCTTTGTCGATTTTGTAGCCGTAGCGTTTCAGTACCGGCGTGATGATTTTGGCATAAATGTCGTCACTGACTGTCTGTGCGTCGACTTCTTCGCTGTGCGCGCAGGCGATGGTAACGTGCTCGACGTTAACAGGCTTGAGGCCGTCGTAGTTCACGACAACTTGGGCTTTGCCGTCAGGCCGCAGATAGGCGATTGCCTTTGTCTCGCGTGCTTCGTCGAGCGCCCGTGTCAGGGCGTGGGCCAGCGTGATAGGGAGGGGCATGAGCTCCGGCGTGTCCTTGCAGGCGTAGCCAAACATCATGCCCTGATCGCCGGCACCGTGGTCGTCCACGCCCATACCAATCTCGGGCGATTGTTGGTGGATGAAGTTTTGAATAGGTGACTGGTCGCTAAATCCCCAGTCTGGATTAGTGTAGCCGAGCTTCGTGATTTGCTGGCGCGCGACTTCCACAAAGTCCACCCCAGCGCTCGTCTTTACCTCGCCGGCCAGAATGACTTGGTTGTGGCCTACGAGCACCTCAACACCGGTTCGGGCGTGAGGGTCCTTTGCGAGGCAGGCATCCAATATGGCATCACTAATGTGGTCGGCGACTTTGTCAGGGTGTCCGGCGGCGACTGACTCGCTGGCGAATTTGGTTAGTTTGGGCATAAAAATATCCTTTCAACCACCATGGCGGAAAGGATACTCGCAAGAGAGTTCATATCTTTCCCGTCTGGCGGGCTAGATGGAGCACCTTGCGCGTTATTATTTGTAGCGTAGGTTGCTGGCAGGTCGACGAGCTAGATCTCTCGCTGCACTCTTTATATTTAGATTGTTAACGATTTAACTATATCAGCTTGTGGTTATCGTACCAAGCTTTTAGGTCTTTTTGAGCTTCCATCTGCCAGTAGTCGAACGAGAGTTCGTCAGCCGTTGGGAGGTCGCTGATAGAGCGCCAGACTGGTTCGCCGCCGTTCATGTCGTCGCCGGGCTTGATATCGCCACCTTGGTATCTGGCGATAAAGACAATATTGAGGACGCGTTGATTGTCCTCTGCATAATGTGTTGCGTAGGTGCCGAGGTAGCCGATGATTTCGACGTCCAGGCCAAGCTCCTCCTTAACCTCCCGGAGTGTCGCCGCTTCGGCTGTTTCGTTGACCTCCAGGAAACCGCCGGGCGTGTTGAGTTTGCCTGGTTTGGGGTCGCGACTGCGGACACCAAATAGTACTTTGTCGTCCTGCAAGATGTAGGCTACTCCGGCTGGCGACGGATCGACATAGTTATGATGGCCTTTGGGGCAGATGAAATGATTGGCCGCTTGGGCGGTCGTCTCTTGGCCGCAAGTTGTGCAGTAGCGTGTCATGCGACTAAGTATACACCCTAGGAGGAGACGCGGTCGGCTGCTTTTACGCGAGCAGCACCAATGGTCGCGCCAACCAGGGCCAGGTATACCAAACCAGAAACACAGGCTGTACCGAGGTGCGCAGGCGACGCAAGGACGAGCAATGTACCGGTTGTAAGTGTTCCGCCCACCAGCAGGTATGATGCGTTAAAGAATCGCTTGGAAGGTCGGGCGTAGGTGAGCCCGCTCGCCACAATGCTGAGCAGTGCGATAGAGATGTGAATGAGTAATAGCATAGCTTCAGTATAGCAAACGTGCTTATGGCAGCCAGGCGTCGATGGAGATCAGGCCGCAGAAAACCAACAGCGCGGTGAGTGAGAACTTGAACATGCGTCGTGCCCAGGCCTCACTGTCTTCGGCGGTTAAGCCTTGCACACCCAGATACACCCAGCACAGGCCCAGCGCGCTCATCACGACTAGATAGCTCATGCTGGTGTAGTCTAGAAGGCCAAGGCCAACAGTGAATAGTACAAACAAAAGCGTATAGACGAAGATCTGCCGAATGGTCCGGGGAACGCCGCGAACCACGCTGCTAACTGGCACGCTGGCCGCTGCGTATTCTTTGCGCCTATAGATAGAGATGGAGTAGAACTCAGGCATCTGCCAGACGAAGATTGCCGCAAACAGCAGTAAACCACCGACGTCGATGCCGCCAGCCGCACCGGCGTATCCGGCCAGGATTGGCGCCGCTCCAGAGATACTACCGACGAGTGTGCCATGGACGGATTTGCGCTTTGACCACATGCCGTATAGCACCACGTAATCGAAGTAGCCGATGACTTCGACCAGTACAACCCACCAGTTGGTGAAGGCGGCTAGGATGGCAAAGCCGATAACGCCGAGTGCGATCGCAAAGACTAGTGCGTTACGCGAACCGACGGTCTCGATGAGTTTTGCGCGCTTTTTGGTGCGCTCCATCTTGGCGTCGATATCTTGGTCTAGGTAGTTGTTGAGCGCGCAGGCCGAGCCAATGACAAGTGTTGTGCCGAGAGTGATCCAGAAGAACATTGTCCAGTTGATCATACCCTGGCTTGCAAATAGGAATCCTGCAATGGCTGAAATAGCGTTACCGTAGGTGACGCCGGGCTTGGTTAGCTCGTAGTAGGCTTTGGCGCGAGTCACGATCCTAGAAACCTTTTTTGTTCTGTTCGATCATGTATTCGTCCATCTGGTGCTCGGGCATCATGTGGTAGTCCAGGTTCTGCATAATCCATAGTGAACCGAAGACGAGGATGAAGAGAACGACGAGCATAAAGAGCAGCACCACAAGTTTCCAGCGAGGTTTGGTCTCGTGCCCGAGGTGTAGGAAGAAGAACAGCTGCACCAGGACCTGCGCGATCGCCAGAGAAATGATCACCGCCATGAGCGCACCGCCAGCGAATAATTGATTGGTGACGGCCAAATATGCCGTGCTGGTCAGGAGCAAGCTGAGAATGAAGCCGATAGTGTAGTTGATGAGGGTACGTTTGTCATCCATATTATGCGACCCCCATCAGGTAAACGATCGTGAATATGAACACCCACACGACATCCAGGAAGTGCCAGAATACGCCGAACATACTCAGGCGGCGCATGTTGTGTTCGTTGAGCCCGCGCTTCAGGATGAATGCGCCCATAACCAGCAGCCACAGGAGGCCGACAGTGATGTGTAGGCCGTGCGTGCCGACGAGCGTGAAGAATGCGCTGAGGAAGGCGCTGCTCCACCAGCCGTGGCCTTCGCTGGCGAGGTGCGCGAACTCGGTCAATTCCATGGTGATGAACGATAGTCCAAGGATGAATGTGGCGCCGAGCCACAGGCCGACCTGCTTGATCTTTTGTCGCCGCGCAGCCAGGAGAGCGAGCCCGCAAGTAAAGCTACTGGTTAGCAGGAGGATGGTCTCGACGAGCACGAACGGCATATTGAATAGTTCGTGACTGCCTGGCCCGCCGTAGGTGTTGTTGCGCAGTACGGCGTAGGTGGCGAAGAGCGTGGCGAACAGGATACAGTCGGTCATGACGTAGACCCAGAAGCCGAACAGAGTTTTGTCGGTGCGCATTTTTGCGGCTACTTCTTCGTTCATAGTGACTCCTTCTTGGCAATTTCAGCGGCGGGGATGACGTAGCCGGTGTTTTCGTCCATGAAGCGGACGAGCATGCAGACGACAGCGATCAAAAGGCCGAGCACGACCATCCACCACATATGCCAGATGATGCCGAAGCCAAACATGAACGCTCCGAGGGCGATGAAGACGGGGATTGGACTGTTCTTGGGTAGTTCGATATCTTCGATCTTGTCAGCTTGTGGCTTGTCGCCGCGCTGTTTGGATTCCCAGAATGCGTCTCGCTCATCAGCCTTGGGCACGACTGCAAAGTTGTAGACAGGCGGCGGTGAGCTGGTCGCCCACTCGAGCGTGCGGCCACCCCATGGGTCAGATTCGGCGGGTTCCGGGTGCTTGATATGACGCCAGATGCTATACCCAAGTTGCAGTAGCTGGAAGGCAACGCCCAGCAAGATCAGCATCACGCCAAGTCCAGCGACGATGAACAGCCACTGCCAACCAAGCGACGGATCGTAGTGGTCCAGGCGACGAGTTGCCCCCATGAATCCCAGAATGTAGAGCGGAATGAACGCTACCAAGAATCCCACCAGCCAGCACCAGAAGGCGCATTTGCCCAGGAACTCGTTGAGCTTGAAGCCGGTGAATTTAGGGAACCAATAGGTGAGTGCGGCGAATGCGCCAAAGAGCACGCCACCGATAATCATAGTATGGAAGTGCGCCACCAGGAACAGGCTGTTGTGTACCTGGAAGTCTACGGCCGGCACTGACATCAACACTCCTGCTGCGCCGCCAAGTGTGAACGTTGTGACGAATCCCATAAACCAAAGGATCGGCGTGGTGAACCTAACGCGACCGCGGTACATCGTGAACAGCCAGTTAAAGACCTTCACGCCAGTTGGCACGGCAATAATCATAGTCATGATGCCAAAGAATGCGTTCACGTTCGCGCCCGCTCCCATCGTAAAGAAGTGGTGCAGCCAGACGAGGAAGCTCAGTAGTGTGATGCCCCAAATAGCCCAGACCATCGATGTGTAGCCAAAGAGTTTCTTGCGCGAGAACGTTGCTACGACCTCAGAGAACACACCGAATGCTGGCAGAATCAGAATGTAAACCTCGGGGTGTCCCCATGCCCAGATGAGGTTCACGTACATCATCGGGTTGCCGCCGAAGTCTGACGTAAAGAAGTGCATCCCCATCAAGCGGTCAAGCGAAAGCATCGCCAGCGTCGCGGTCAGGATAGGGAAGGCAAAGACTATCAGGGTCAGGCTGCCAACGCAGGCCCAGACAAAAAGCGGCATCTTCATGAGCGTCATGCCTGGCGCGCGCATACGCACGACCGTAACGAGGAAGTTGATGCCCGAAAGCAAACTACCAATACCAGCAATCTGCAGCGTCCAAATCCAGTAGTCGACGCCAACGCCTGGGCTGTATTGCAGCTCGCTAAGTGGCGGATAGGCTAGCCAGCCGGCGGCCTGGAACTCACCAATCATCAACGACGCGTTCACTAGGATCATGCCGACCACAAACAGCCAGAAGCTCACGGCGTTCAAGAATGGAAATGCCACATCGCGTGCGCCAATCATCATCGGTATCAGTAGGTTCATCATGGCGAATATCACGCCCATCGCCACGAAGAAAATCATCATCGTGCCGTGGGCCGAGAAGATTTGCTGGAAATGGTCAGAGTGCAGGATACCTTCGCCGCCAGCGCCAAGCACCTGTTGCACGCGCATCAGCAGCGCATCGCCCAGGCCGCGCAAGAGCATGATTATCGCCACTATCAGGTACATGACGCCGATCTTCTTAGGGTCGAGCGAGGTAAACCAGTTGGTCCACAGATAGCGCCATTTCTTGAAATAGGTTACAAGCGCGATGATAGTTAGTAGCGCTCCGAGCATCGTTACGACGCCACCCAGGACAACCATGTCACGTGGGATTGCGTCGAGCGTCAGTCGTCCAAAGATAAATTCCAGCATTATCGCCCCTCGCTTTTCTGCGGCGTCATATATTTCATAACTACAGTATCATAGAGTCCCTCGTAGCTTTGCGGGAAGGAGTAGCTAGCGGGTTTTGCGTCAGTGGATGGTTTGGCCAGCTCGTTGTATGTGTCCAGCGTCATAAAGTTGGCGGAGTTGCGAGCGCTGGCGACCCAGGCGTCGAATTCTTGCTGCGGCGTGGCGTGGGCAGTGAATGTCATGCCGGCGAAGCCCTTGCCGCTGAGGTTTGCGCTGGAGCCACGGTAGTCACCAGTTTCGCTGGCTTGCAGATGGAGCTTGGTACTCATGCCTGGCATGGCGTAGACTTGGCCGCCGAGTTGTGGGATCCAGAATGAGTTCATCGGAGCATCGGCTGTGATAGTAAATTCGACAGGCCTGTCGGTCGGCAACGGTAGGTAGTTGAGACTGGCAACGTGCTCTTCTGGATAAAGGAACAGCCATTTCCATTGGAGTGCGATGACCTGAACCTTCAAGGGTTTCTTGTCGCTAGCGATCGGGCGATAAGGGTCGAGCCGGTGACTGCTAGCGTAGGTGATGCCGGCTAAGACGACTATGATGGCGAATGGAATGAGCCACCAGATAGCTTCGGCGGCACGATTGCCAGCAAGTTCGGGTGAGTACTTTGCTTTCTTGTTGCCTTCGCGGTAACGCCAGGCGATGCTGAATATCAGGAACAGAACAGGGACGACGACGAGCGCCATGAGCAGTGTTGCGGTGATCAGTAGTGACTTTTGATCCTCAGCAACGAGGCCTTTAGGGTTGAGGAGTGCGACGTTGTGACTGCTAAGATACCAGCTGGCGAGCGCGGTCACCGCCAGTGTCGCTAGTACGACCCCCGAGATTAGAATAATTTTGAGTTTTTTATTCATTTCGCTTGATTTGATGATAGCACACTAGTGGACGGTGAACGTGCCCTTGACCTCGTCGTGGAGGTGGTCGTGGAAGGTGAAGGTGCCGGCCTGTTCGAGCGTGACGGTCATCCGCTCGCCGGGCTTGAGCGTCTCCTCGGTGACGCCGCTGTAGGTTTGGTGTTTTTCGTGCACACCAAACGCCATCAGGCGAAGTTGATCATCGGAGTTCACGATAGTGAGCGTGTCGCACAGTTT
>CAZPGP010000019.1:0-20479 GCA_964586395.1 uncultured Candidatus Saccharibacteria bacterium | reverse complement strand
ACAACCTCTCCCTTAGGACGGGCTTGCTCTATCCGTTGAGCTACCGGGGCATAAACGGCCAGCTTTCAGGGCTGGCCGTGAGTGATTACTGTTCGTTCTTCTCTGGAACGCGGCCAATAACGGCCTTCTGGTGTGCTGCGTCGTAGTCGTAGACGTCTGCAGCGTCGAACCACAATGCAATCTCTTGCTTTGCTTCGTCCGCGTCGCCAGATGCGTGCAGGATGTTTGGCAGTGTAGCCCCGCGCGGGTTGGTGTACGCACGGGTGATGTGGGTGTAGTCACCACGGATGGTGCCAGGTGCTGACTCTTTAGGGTCAGTCTTACCAACCATCTTGCGGACATGCTCGACGGCCTCGACGCCTTCGAGGACCATGGCTACAACTGGGCCTTCGGTCATTTGAGCGAGGGTGATGTGGTAAATCTCTTCACCCCATCGGCTGATCAACTGGCTAATGCCTTCGTAATGCTTGTGGAAGTGCTCTTCATCTGGTGAGACCATCCGCATGGCTACGATCTTGAGGCCAGCGCGCTCAAAACGAGTAACAATTTCGCCGACGAGTCCGCGCTGAATCGTGTCTGGCTTTAATACAACTAGGGTTCGCTCCATAAAAGTGAGTCCATCTCCTGCTTATCATTAGGTGCTAATTCTCACCTATTGTAACAGAAGTACTCCCATAACGACCACTGCTAGGCCAACGCGGTACCAGCCGAAAGCTTTGAGGTCATGATGTGCCAAATAGCGCATGAGGAATCCGACGGCCAGCAAACCACTCACCAGCGCAAAAGCGTTGCTAACCAGGATAGGTGTCAGGTTGGCGAAAAAGTATGCACGGTCAGAATCCTTCAGAGCCAATTTGACGAGCACGCCGAGCATAATTGGTATCGATAGCAAAAAGCTGTATTCGGCCGCAGCAGCAGGGCTCAGGCCCATCAGGCGTCCCGCAATGATAGTCGACCCAGAGCGCGATGTACCTGGGATAAGTGCAACAACCTGCGCCAGGCCCACGCCCAGTGCTCGCTTGCCGCTCAGCGCTTCCCCATCCTTCTTGTCGCTAAGTCGCGGGAACTTCTCGAGCAGGATCATTACGATACCGACGACAAGCATCATAACCGACACAACCCATGGGTTCGAGAAGAAACTATTCGTCTCTATGACACTTGCAGAGGTAAAGCCCACGACACCAGCGGGCACGGCCGAGATGATGATATTTCGTGCTAAGCGGAAGTTACGCTTCACGAATATGTCGTGCAAGATGCCGATGATACGCTTGCGGAAGAAAATCAGCAGCGCCAACACCGTACCGGCATTGATAAACTCCAAGAACAAATGGTCATGCGCTGCACCAAAGAAGTGCACGGCCAATACCTCGTGGCCAGAACTTGAGACAGGTATAAACTCGGTTAAACCCTGGATAATGCCCAGGATGATAGATTCAAAAATACTCATTAGCACTATTGTAATCTATTCTCGCTCCGCAGACCATGCCTGGTTCCCCTGGCCACCTCAAGCGTAAGTGGTATACTGGTAATCACGATGTATATTTCGGAACTCATCATCGATTTCCTGGAATATCTGGAGGTAGAACAAAACCGGTCCCAGAAGACTTCCGAGAACTACCACCTCTATTTGAATCGCCTTGTCGACTTTGCTGGCGACGTCAAAATCGACAAGGTCAACAACGAGCTGATCCGCAAATGGCGGCTTTGGCTCGCCCGCTATCAGAATGAGAATGGCGAAGACTTGTCCAAACTAACACAGGCATATCACTTGATTGCACTGCGTAGCTTCTTGAAATTTTGCTCCAAGCAAGGCATCGAAGCGCTTGCCCCTGATAAGATCGAGCTTCCTCGAGTCGCCCGCAAGCAAGTGAGCTTCCTCAACGAAGACGAACTTCGGCGTCTGTTCTCGGCCGTTCCAAGCAACAACAAAATTGGCCTGCGCGACCGAGCTATCATCGGGCTCCTCTACTCTAGCGGCCTGCGCGTATCGGAGCTGGTAGCGCTGAACCGCGACACGGTGAATCTAAAACGCCGGGAATTTATGGTTCGCGGTAAAGGTCAGAAGGACCGACCAGTGTTTATTAGTGAGGACGCGGCGCTGTTGATCTCTGACTATCTGGTAGTTCGATCGGACAACCTGCGACCGCTCTTCATCCGGTACGGCGGCGCAGAGCAGACCGACAACAGCGGCGACTACGGTCGCTTGACCCCACGAAGTATCCAAAGGCTCGTCGCCCATTATGCGGGACTAGCGGGCATTACCAAGAAAGTCTCACCACACACCCTGCGTCACTCATTTGCGACCGGCCTTCTGATGAACGGCGCAGATCTACGCTCCGTCCAGACAATGCTGGGCCACAGCAACATCAGCACGACACAGATTTACACGCACGTCACCGACCCTCACCTGAAGGAAGTCCACGAGCGGTTCCATAAGGACCTAAGCCCAGAACAAGAAGGCGCTGTATAAGAAAAACCCGGCTGCGAGGCCGGGATTTCTCCTGTACGAAATATCCGATTACGGGCAGATATTGCCCTGATAGTAGCTACCGTCACTCACCTGCATCGTCTTACAGACATCGCCTGCAGTTTCGGCTGCGTACTCTGGCAAGTTAGACAGGTTGTCTGGGCGGACACGCGTCTGGATACGACGGAAGACGTCGCTGGCGCGGCCAGTCGAGTCGATAACCGGCTCCACTCCGCTGAAGTTCACAACGGCATTTGTACGCAACATCTGTAGGCGGAAGTGTGTCGAGCCGTACAGAGGTGTTACGCGCAAGAAGTAGTTGTTACTGGTACTTGGCTGGCTGGCCTCTAGCTCGATCCTTGCCGTACAAGCGTAGGTGCCAATTGGGACGTTTGGTGGCGTACCGTTACAGCGAACACCGACGAGGTTGATCTTGTTCTGGTTCATGCCGCGAGGGTCGACTGTGCCGACGTTGATCGGTGTGGTCGATGGTACGGCTGCCGCGTTACCACTAGCATTTGGCACGAGGAAGACCGTGCGGCTCAACGTGTCGATACCACCACGGCCGAAGCTGCCGTTGGGGTAACCGTACAGTTCGACGCGAAGATAAGCAGGATATCCTCGAGTCGCCCAGCTGTTTGCGCCGCCAGTTACTGGTGGTAGCTGTAGGCCAGGCGCATAGTTTGCAGGTTGACCGTCACCGTCGTTGCCGATAGTTTGGCTCGCCAGATGCCAAGAGACCATGACTTGGTCGAAGCGAGCGCCACCTTCTGTCCGCAGTGGAATGAACTCGCTCTTGCCAGCACTTGCCTGCCCTACATAGTCAGCGGTGTTGAGGTTCACGCTGAGGCAAGTATAGAACTCGTTCAAGCCAGGCTGGTTGTTGATGCTGCCGTCATTATTAATATTGAGGGCGGCACGAACCGAAGCGTTTGTGAATAACGCGTCACAGCCTGTAGATGTCAGCGCGGTTAGAAGCTGCGCTTTGAGCGGGTCACCGTCTGGCAGTGAGTTGTATTTCAGAATAGCTCGCTTGGCGTCTTCCACGCCTGATTGGGCTGCGGCCTCGGCACTGGCCGTCAAGTCGTTATCGAGCGCCTGACGCTGTTCGATGGCCATGATTCGCAGGAATCCGACCGTAATAATCGTAATCAACAGCATAAAGAATATTACCGTGAATAGCGACACAAACCCCTGCTCGCCCGTTTTATTTTGCCTCATGATCTAGCCTCCTCCGTTCTTCGTCGCTACTGTGGTCGTAAATGTTGCAATGGCGCAGTACTGGCTGTCTTTGCTGCCATCGCAGATAGTGCCCAAGACCGCATCGGTGCCAGTTGGCTGGTTTGGCGCAGCCGTCGACAGGCTGATAGTAATATCAGCTAACTTCTGATTGGCACTGACAGTCACATTCATCTGCTGTACCCAGATCTGGCCACTCAACAACTCAGAGGCATTAGCTGGGTTAACAGCCGGAAGACCAGCACCACAGAGCGCGCCACCGGCGTCGTTCACGCGCACCAGCTTGACCGGACCGCCAGAGGTGTACTGGTTGGTCGTGGTGTTGCGAACATTCCAGACGTAGCTCACGCCACCAAGGCAAACACGGCCGTTCGCGATGCGTGAAGTATTGATTGCAGTCGTGTCGGTGTTCTGGATTAATCGGCTTAGCTCGTCCTCTACCGTTCGTGCCGTCTGGTTAATCTGCTTCACAGCCAAACCCTTGTTGTAATTGCTCATAACCTGCAACATCGTCGACAACATAAATATAAGGATGAAAGCAATAAACGCCGTCGCCAAGATCAGCTCCACAATCGTGAAACCCTGCTCGGCCTGTTTCTGGTATGAATTAATGCGCTGGGTCATAGAGTCGAATCGCTGTTACAGATTGTTGATCGGCCGCGTCGCCAATTCCTGACCAACAGGCTCGAACCAAGATATCCACATATGCTGGGGAAATCCCGCTCGATCTGGTCATTTCCATCCACAGTCCCTGGCCAGCTAGGGCATGCGCAGCTGGCTGGGTTGCTGGATTGAACAGGTTGATGGCTACGTTAGCACCAGACTGCGTCAGGTAAAAGCCGGTCTTACCGCTGGTGACCGAACAGGTTGTATCGCTGTAGTTGGAGTTGGTCGTATTAGCATAGGTTGGCGACCCTCCAAATAGAGATGTCCAACGCTGAGCTGGCGTGCTCGTAGGGTCGGTGATATATGAGTCGCGCAGATAGCGCAACATCTCGAGCTGCGAGTTGATCTGCATACGAACCTGGGTGTGCTCTACCGCGATCTGAGACGCCTTGAGGCCACGCGACATCATAGTGATAGCGCCAACGATAACAACGCTCAGCACCACGATCGCCATCAAAACCTCGACGAGCGTATCGCCGCGCTGATTACTACGTGCCATTGCAGTCCCCTACAAGTGCATCAAATGCAATGCTGATCGCATCTTGCCCCTGGCCACCAGAAATCATCAACTTGGACGGTGAGCCGAGACCATCGGCGCTACTTATGCAGAAGTTCGCGGCTTTGCTGATGTTGTTGGCGTTAGCGCCTACACCAGGGTTAATCAACGGAGCGAGAGCATAGCTGGTTGAAGGCTCCTTGAATACATAGCTGACGATGCGTGTTGAACGAGGGCTGCGAATCAGTGCCACCGCGTCTACTGCGCGGCTGTCGATGGTGCGCTTGCTGCCGGATATAGAGGCACGCCATGGGATGTCGAAGTTCTCTACCCCGACGCTCCTCACGATGGTTGGCGTGAAGTTATAAATGAGCTGTTCGTCAGATTGGCTATAGTCCGGAGTGGCTGGTTCGACGCCAATAATGCCGTAAGTCGTGACGTTAGTCGCATCCTGCGAGAAGACGATCAGGCGGCCCATCAGCAGGCAGTTGCTTGTCCCTGGGGTTTGGTTGGACCCAGTGCTAATAGTCCCCGAGTTACAAGCTTCGGTGCCAAAGCGTGCGTTCACACCGTTCAATAGTTCATCGTACTGCTGCTGAACGTAAGCGTGCAGCGAACGCGTGCTGTCCGTAAAGCGCGTGGTTCGAATGCTGAGGCCAGTGCCCACCAAAGCAACCGCCAAAAGTAAGGCGCTAATGCCCAAAAATAGGCTTATTTCAATGATGGTAAAACCCTCGCTGCGCTGTTGACCCATTTGTCAGCATTATAGCATAAGCTCTTAGGCCCGTGCTTTTTAGTTTCCTAAAATAAAACCGATGTAACCGTTGATAAGCTTGTCGCCAAACAGGAATGCAATCACAAATGCGGCGATAAGGAACGGCCCGAACGGAATGCGCGTCGTGCGCTTCAGCTTGCCCGTCAGGACGCCCGGCAGGACGATGAGAAAACCAATGATGTTGGCCAGGAATAATGCCAGCAGCGAGCGCTGGAAGCCCAGGGCGATGCCCATGAACAATCCGAGCTTAACATCCCCATACCCTACCCACTTGCCCTTGCTGAAGGTGTAGAGCACCCAGTAGAGACCCGCAAGCACCGCAATGCCGAAGATAGTTGAGTTAGCCCATTCCAGCGGCGACATGCCGTTGACGAGGATCTGGCGAAAGATAGACTCCACAACCGCAACACCCATCAGCGGGAACATGGCGACATTAGGCAGGAGCATCCACTTAAGGTCATACACCAGTAGCGCCATCAGGCCGACCAGATAGACCAGCCATAGGCCGAAGGACGTCCAGGCCTGCCAGGTCTCGAGTGGCAGCGGGAACACATAGTACGAACCGACAACCAGTACAGCCATAACTAGCTCAAGCACCGGAGCACTCACGCCGATCTTCGCGCCACAGTAGCGACACTTCCCTCTCAATGCTAACCAACTAGCTAACGGAATAAGGTCTAACACGCCGAGTTTATGGTGACAGTGTTCGCACTCCGAACGGTCACTCACAAAGTCTTTGCCTTCGTGCAGTCGCCACACCAGCGCGCCCACAAAGCTACCGAGTGCTAATCCAATTAACCCCAAGAAAACCGGTACAAGTATCATAACCATTATCCTATCATAACTTGGTAAAAGAAAAGTGGTCCCCCTCTCGGGAGACCACTCGGCTTCTCGTCCCTACTGTCAGCAACCTAGTTGCTTTGGCAGAGATAACCACCTTGCTCAAGAGCTACGAGGACGGCTACGTCCCTAGAGCTGCCAGCTGCTACACCACTCGCGTTGGCGGTGTTACAGACTGCCCCGATGTAGACGTTCATGCTACCTGGGTTGCTAGCGAAGGTTGGAGCTGTACCCGCACCAGGAACAGTGCTGGTTACTGCAAGTGCGTATGTGCCGCCTGTGCTTGGGTCATTGAATGTCTGACCGTTGTTAGTCAGGTAAACGCTGACGAAGTTGGTGTTCCAGTTCGCTGCAGTTGTACCTGGCAAAGCACCCTGCTTGTTGCTTTGGTACTGAGTCAGCTGCGACATGAAGCGAGACAAGTCGTTCTTGCGCTGAGTGTCACGCTGCGATCGCTGCAGTGCAGGCAACGCCAGGAAAACGATCAAGAAGATCAAACCTGCGATGGCCAGCACGAGCACGACTTCGATGATCGTGAAACCCTGTGTTTTAGGTTTGTTTGTAGTGTTCATTCCACACCCTTTCTCTTACGAGATTTTGATTACTTATATACTGCTTATGATTATAGTCATGGTGGCGTTGTTGGCAAGTATTTTTACACATTACCTGAGAGGAACGTCTAGGCTCCCGCGTTCGTCACCCTGGACGCACGCGGGAGACCCAGACAACTGAGCGGCTTACTTCTTGCCATCGCCCTGGCGACGCGTACGGGTACGACGCCGCGGCTGCTGCACGGCAGCCGGGGGCTGAACCCTCTGAGGCCTCGGCTGGGCGGGAGGGACAGGGACCTGACGCGGCGTCGGTACGGCCGCGCGAGTCCGCAGACCCCTGCTCTTGCCCCGACCCTTGCCGTGACGGTTGGGCTTGACGCCCGACTTGCGCTGGAACCACCTGCTTATCCACTTTCGGGGCACGACTGCCTCCTCTGTCGATCGGTCGAAGCGAACACTGCTCGTGTAGCTACCCTATCACGAGTCGCCCAGAGAAGCTACAGAGACGAAGTGTCGACCAAGCTATAGACTGGCAGCAAGATTGCCGCAACCATGAATCCAGCGACAACCGCGAGACAAACCATCAGGAGCGGTTCGATAGCGGTACTGATTGATCGAATAGTGTTATCAAGCTCGTTTTCGTAATAGCTGGCGGCCTTGCCCATCATCTTGTCGATACCACCGGACTGCTCACCAATGCCTATCATCTGAGGCACAAGCGGCAGAATGTTGTCGTCGTTCTTCAATGCTACGCTGAGCGCCTTACCGCCTTTTACCTTGTCGGCAGCTTTGTCGAGCGAGTGCGAGATCACACGGTTGTTGACCGCTCGAGAGCTAATGCGCATCATCTCGAGCATTGGCACGCCAGTGCTCAGAAGCGTCTGACCGGTGCGAGTGAAGCGCGCCATGTAGAGCTTCTGGAACATCGAGCCGAACAGAGGCATGCGAATCTTGAGCGTGTCCAGGACTTCCCTACCGTTGTCGGTCTTGGCGTAGCGACGCAGGAAGTAGATAGCAACACCCAAGAAGAAAATCACCAGCGGCCAGAATTGGCCCATGAAGTTCGCGCTATCAACCATGATCTGTGTCGTAAATGGAAGCGTCTTCTTCAGGTCGTGATACAAACGCTCGATCTGCGGGACCACCGTGAACAACATGAAGCCGATCACACCCATGATCACGATAAGCACGATGCCTGGGTAAACCATCGCACCACGGACTTTACCAAGAAGTTCGGCGTCTTTCTCTTGCTGGTTGGCAATACGCTCTAGAGCTTGGTCGAGCGTACCGGACGCTTCACCGGCAGCGATCAGTGCCAGGTAAACTTCGTCGAAAACATTCGGGTGCTTTCCAAAGGCGCTCGACAGGCTGCTACCACCTTCGATGGAGGTAATGATGTCATTGATGACAGATACCATCGCTTTGTTCTCGGTCTGCGCCGACAACGTGTGAAGACTCTGTGCCAGCGGCAAACCGGCGTTAATCAGCGTCGCCAGCTGGCGCGTAAAGATAATGCGATCTTTCGCGCCAATACGATTCGTAAACTTCGACAGAAGGTTACGCTTCTTGCCTTGCTCGATGATCTCCAGAGGGATAATCCCCTGCCCCATCAACAGTTTGGCGGCCGCACGCTCACTCTCGGCCTGTACGGTCGAGTGCACGACTTTGTTCGTGCTGGTGTCGCGGGCGGTGTATACAAACGTCAGCATGAGTGACTAGCCTCTCATCATTCGTTCAAATTCGTTCATATCGACAGCGTAATTGCGGGCTTCGTCGTAGGTGATCGTACCAGCCTGAACCAGGTTGACCAATGTCTTATCCATAGATTGCATGCCCTGGTCACCACCGGTCTGGATGACAGCATCCAGCTGGTGGCTCTTGCCTTCGCGGATGATGTTACGGACAGCTGCGGTTGCGATGAGGATTTCTGCTGCGGCGACTCGCCCACCACCAATGGCCGGGACAAGACGTTGTGAGCAGATAGCTACAAGGATGTTAGCCAGCTGCGAACGAATTTGCGGCTGCTGGTGCGGCGGAAATACGTCGATCATGCGGTCGATGGACTGCGCAGCGCTGTTGGTGTGCAGGGTCGCGAACACCAAGTGTCCCGTCTCGGCGATGGTGATTGCCGCTGAGATAGTCTCAAGGTCGCGCATCTCACCGATAAGCACAACGTCTGGGTCTTCACGAAGACTGGATCGCAGCGCCGCCGAGAAGCTATAGGTGTCGTAGTGCACTTCGCGCTGGACGATAACTGACTGCTTGGACTTGTGCGTGAACTCGATCGGGTCTTCGATAGTGATGATGTGGTGCGCCTTCTCGTTGTTGATCTGGTCGATCAGCGCCGACAGCGTGGTCGACTTGCCAGAGCCGGTTGGACCGGTCACCAGTACTAGACCTCGCGGATAGTTGGCGAAACCGTTCACGGTTGCAGGCAGGCCGAGCTCGGCAATAGTTTTAATTTCGTTTGGAATCAGGCGCAGGGCTGCGGCCAAGTTGCCGCGTTCGTGGAAAGCGTTGACGCGGAAGCGCCCCAGGTCACCAAAGGCGAAACTAAAATCGAACTCTTTGTCCTTCAGCAGGATTTGCTTCTGCTCTTCGTCCAGGATAGCGAAGATAAGCGTCTCGACGTGCTCTTCATTCAACGGGCCATATCCAGCAATTGGCGTGAGCTTACCATCGACGCGCAGCATTGGCGGCAGGCTAACTTGAAGGTGAAGGTCACTCGCTCGCTTGCGAATAACTTCTTCCAGTAGTATTTCGATCCGTAGTTCCTGTGGTCCTGTTGTTGCCATGTTGCTTTGTCCCTACCCTTTAAGCCATATTTGCGGCGACGCGGTTAACTTCTTCCAGTGTGGTCAAACCCTGTAACGCCTTGAGATATCCATCCTGTCGCATGGTAATCATACCTTGCTGGGTTGCCACGTTCTGGATCTCGGCGCTCGTGGAGCGTTTGACGATGAGGCCTTGAATTTCTTGACTGATATCCATAACCTCGTAGAGTCCGACTCGCCCTTTGTAGCCCCCTGGAGTGCCGACGGTGTCTTTTCCCTTGACCAAAGTATAAGCTTTTTGACCAGCGAGCGGCAAGTCTTTGTAGCCAAGGTCAGCCGACACCTGCGCCACACTGGCTTTGTCGCGTGGGAGTAAGTGGCCAATCGTGTCCATGATGCTTTTGGTTTCGAGGTCATTGCTCTGGTATGTCTCTTTGTCTTCAGACACGCGGCGTACCAAGCGCTGACCAATGACGGTATTCACGGTCGAAGCAATCAAGAATGGCTCAATGCCCATGTCCAGCAAACGCGGCAACACGCCGGCAGCCGAGTTCGTGTGCAGCGTACTGAACACCAAGTGTCCAGTCAGCGCGGCCTGCACTGCCAAGTTGGCAGTTTCACTATCTCGAATCTCACCCACCAGGACGACGTTCGGGTCCTGACGCAGGATAGATCGCAGGCCGGTCGCAAACGTCAGGCCCACATCTGGGTTTACCTGAATCTGATTCACGCCTTCCATCTTGTACTCAACCGGATCTTCCAGAGTCACGATGTTGATAGCATCGCTCTTAATCTCCTGCACCAGTGCATACAGCGAGGTCGACTTACCAGAGCCGGTGGGACCACTAGTGAGTACCATTCCGTTTGGCTTCTTCACGCCCTTCTTGATGGTGCGCAGCGAGCGGCCGGCGTAACCCATCTCCTCGAGCTTGAATGACGTGCCTGTCTTGTCCAGCAAACGAATAATCACCTGCTCACCCCAGACAACAGGGCTAATTGCAATACGAAGGTCGATGTCCTTCTGGGCAACGTGGATGGCAAACTGACCGTCCTGCGGGATGCGGTGTTCGTCGATCTTGAGGTTGCTCAGGATTTTGATACGAGAGATAAGTGCGGGCTCGATAGACTTTGGCAGGCGCATGATCTCACGAAGCACACCGTCAATTCGGCAGCGAATACGCAGGCTGGTCTCGAGTGGTTCGATGTGAATGTCAGACGCGCGAGCGCGGGCTGCGTACTCCATAATGGTACTAAGTGCGCGACTAATCGGAGAGTCCTGGACGATTGTCTTGATGTCGGCAGCTGAGCTGCCCTTCGCGGCGGCCCGGTCGGCTGCGGCTTCAGTCTGGACGGACTGCACGGCCGCATTCACGCCCTCGGCAAGGTTGGTGCGATACTGCTCTAAGACGTGTCGTACGCCCTCTTCGCTCGCCATGTAGACCTTAATAGGTCGATTGATCTTGTTTGCCAAGTAGTCGACAGCCTGGACGTTGTTGGCGTCGAGCATGGCAACGGCGAGACGGTTCTGGACTTCACCCAGCGGCACAGCCATGAATCGCTCGGCGACTTCGCGTGGCAACAAGTCCAACACCTTACCATCGACAAGTGCGGCGCTGAGGTTAACATACGGCACACCGGATACGGTAGCGATAGCCTTAGTCAGTTCCTCATTGCTGATGACCTTCTCATCGACAAGCATGCCAAAGAGAGGCTTGCCGCTCTGTACCGCTTGATCATGATACTTGCTGAGCTGAGCCTTCTTCACTAAGCCTTCCTTTACGAGGAGGGCTTCGAGTTTTTTCTGGTTTTCGTCGGTTAGGATGCTCACGTTGGAGCGCCTTTATTGCCTAAATGGCTGCTGGTTCGATGGATCGCCAATTTGGATCACGATCGTTGGGTTAATCGCGTCGCGGTTAAAAATCTTGTTGGAGGGCGCCACTAGATCGGGCGTGATTGGTTCGACTACCTCGGCGCTCACCTCTTGGCCCTTCGGGTCACCGATGATCGCTTTGGCTACGAAGTATGTAACTACCAGGCTAATAGATACAATCAGGACAACGAGTGCGATATCATTCTTTTTCATTACTTCACTGCCTCCTGCTTGATCTGCGCCGACTTGCTCGGCTGGTAGTAGGTTACGCCAGCGATTGCTGCGGTCATTGCAGAGTCGTCACCGTTCAGAGTGATCGAGGTTACTTTCATAGGACGGATGGTACGCTCTAGGTCGAGCATCATGTTGCGGATCTTGTCGTAACTACCGCTGACGGTGATCTCAAACTTCATTTCCTTTGGTGTCGCGTCGGTTTCTGGGACGCTGCCGCCATCGGTCGTGGTCGTTGATGTACCGCCTTCGTCAGATGGGACGGTGATGCCCTCGATAGCCACGCCCGAGCGGCTCAGGATAGCCTGCTGCAGTGATGTTCCGAGTGCGGTCGGGTCGAACTTGCTTGGAAGCGCATCCAGAACACTCTGCGTGTTAGGGTCGTCGGTGTTTGTCTTGACTGAGGCCAAGTCTTGGTTGCTCACCAGATTGTTCACTGCTTCTTGCAGCTGCTTGGCATTCACGATGTTTTTCTTGAGTGTGTCTGCGGCTGCGTACTTAGCGTTCAGGACGCGAGTGTTGTATGACCACTTCTGGAACAAGAACTGCGCCATGACAACACACACGGAGACGGCAACTGCTGCGACCGCGACCCAGATAAACATCGAACGACTGGCGTTATCAATCTGCTGGCGCTTTTTGAGGCCGCCGGTTGGATTCTTGGGTAGTTGCTTTTTATCTTTGTCCATTATTGGTTCCCCTGGCTGCTAAATAGCTTAGGACTTTCTGTAACTGACTGTGAGGTCTTGATATTCGGGACAGAAGCGGTGACGTCGGTGTTGTGTGCGTCAAAGGCCGGCTCGACATACTGAGCGATAACCGTAAAGCTCACCGACGACTTGCCGTTCAGCCTGTCGATGTTAGAGTTCTGCACCATGATTGACTCAAACATCTTGGACTTCTGCTGTTGGGCGGAAGAATCTTTGTAGGCCACTTCTGCGTTACGTAGAGTGTCCACAAAGACGTTAAGGCTCTCGAACGATGCGGTGCTACCAGTGAAGTTAACTTGCTTGTCGAGTGCGACCAGCTGCAGCTTAGTCAGCGCAACGTTGTTAGGCGCGTTCGGGTTCAGCACGGGCAGGAATGACAGGAGTCGCGAGTACACACCCTTGCCGGCGTGAAGTTCGGGTAGTGACGCCAGCTGGTTCTGAATAGTCAAGTACTTGCTGAGGTCTTGAACGCTGTTGAGCTGCTTGTCTTTTTCCTTGATGTCGTTGGTGGCCAGCGTGATCTGCAGTTGCTGCAGGAATGTGACGTACACGAACATCAGCACGGCGAGACCGACTGCAACGATGGTAACCAGAATCGACGAACTCATCACTACGGCACGAGTCTTCTGCGCGTTGATGAATTCCTTCTTGATGTCAGGGAGTAAGTTCAATTGAATCATAGGTGTCGCTCCGCCAAGCCGACCGCTACACCAAACTGTGGTGCGATCTGCATTAGGTTGTCACGCAGGTTCGGACTATATCGTACATTCCCCCATGCGTTACCAGCGACGGTCTGGATGCCAGTTTTGCCAGCGATATACTCGCCAAACGCAGGAACCGACAGCGTGTAGCCGCTGAGCATCAGGTAGCGTAACTGAACGTTCGGGTAACGTGATTGGAAGAACTTAACTGATTTGTTGATCTCTACGACGAACTGGTCAAGCGTTGCGTCCAGAGACTTGAGAATCTGGCCCTCGAGGCGGTCAGGATGGAGACCAAACTTCATGATGAACTGATTGGCTTGATTGACGTCGATGTTCAAGTTCTGTGTTGCAGCCTTAATGAGCGTCTGTAGGCCAACAGGAATCGAGCGAATCAATCGTGGCGAACCGCCGAGGACAGCAATAAGATCAGTACTGAAGTCACCAAAGTCGATGATCATCATGGCGTCCTGGTTGTTTGGCGGAACAAGCGCCCGCACGAGTGCGAGTGAGTCAGGCTCAAGAGCGATCACGTTCAGGCCAACGCTCTCGACAAGCTCCAGGCGCGCTTCGCTGAATTTGTTCGCAACACTGGCTAGGAGTACTTCGTTCTTCTGTGGGTCGCGGAGGGACTTCCCTAGCACCGCCCAGTCGATCTTGGCTTCGTCGATGCTCATAGGGATGAATTGCTCTGCCTGGTACTTGATAGTACTGGCAAGCTCTTGTTGTGGGAGGTCTGGGAGGTCAACGACTGTGGCGAACATCTTGCTCGAAGGAATTCCGACGACGACGTTGCGTTCAGCGATACCAGTTTGAGTGATTAAGTTAGTAATGACATCACCGAGACGCTTCTGGTCCTCTGGTGCGTCACTGCTTGCAACCTTAATGTCTACTGGTGCGGAACCATACTTTACGAGATTCCAAGCGTCTCCGCTCTGTTTGAGCTGAGCTACACGAACTGCTGTCGTTCCTATGTCTAAGGCAAAGAACTCGCCCACCGAACTAAAAAGCTTCATACTGCCTCCGATTATAGCATAAGCGTCATCACTGTATAGGGATTTCGCGGTGATCTGCCCTACTCTAGTAGCGAGGTGGCAGATCCTTCTCGTCCACGGTTCGCAGCGTGCTTGAGCTGCTACCGTTCAGTGCATTCTGGAGGTACATTTCAGCGTTGAAGTTGAAGATCTCCGCTGGACGCTTACGATCGTTGTCGTTGTTGCCGTCAGCACCGTAGGTTCGAAGCAACGTCAATGAGCCTGCGATCACCGCACCGTTTACAGTGAGCTGCTTATTGCATGTACCCGTTACGCTCAAGTTCCCACCCGGGGCGTTGCTACAGGTATTGAACGTGCCTCGTGTTACGAATAAACCGGCCACGTCGTCTACGTTGTCCCGAACAAAGATATTACCCGTCGCAATGATGACCAGCGAAGGTATTTCACCTCCGTTCCCATAGGAGTCACTGTAGCGAATGTTGTCGTCGATAGTTACGTCACCGTTGACCAGGTAAACTTGCTTGGCGCCGTTTGGCACGTTGCCGCGGAAGGTCACCGGGCCGTTGAGTTGCCATGTACCACTGCCACGGTTCACGTCGACAGGGTTGCCGAGACTCGTGATGGGTGTACCGCTGTAGGTGCTTATGTAGTCGTTTATACAATGTTGTGGCGCAGCATAGTTACCAAGAGCCGCATTGTTTACGTTCGTAAATGTCAGCATCTTTCCTAGTGCAGCCGCCGGGTTCACAATGGCCCGACCAGCAGAACCAAAGTTCAGGATCCTGCCGAGCGCAAAGGCACCGTACTCAACCGAACCGCCGGCCACAGATCCATCACGAAGCGCATGTGAACTCGTGGTAATCTTGGAAGCCGTGTTGCAAGCTGGTGTTACTGCCGGGAAGCCACCACCAGCCCAGACGTCGTTGCCTTGAAAATGAACATAAGGAGTCTTCGCGATAACAACGCAGGCTTCAGCACTCGCCCTTGGTCCGCCGTTCTCATTGCGTGGGTTCACTACCAGCGAACGACAGATGCGCGAACCTGGCGCGACGTTACCGACATCAACCGTTTCCGTTCCGAGGTCCGTTGTCCCTAGAAGGAAGTTTCGCGGACAGCCAAGTCCAAATGCACCTGCAGGGTTACGGTCTACATCCTGCTGCGGTAATGGCGTATAACCCGGGCCAGGAGTCGTAGCCACTGACTTACATGCCGTCGGCGTCGACGGCGTCGGACCAGGGTTAGCGACTCTATAAGTAAAGGAGATACTATCATTTTGCTGCGCCGAGGTTGCGCTTGGCGTAACCGAAGGCGTCAACTCGAAATCAGCTATCACCGTTGCGCATGTTTGCGCACCACGACCATCCCGGGCACCCGTGCCGTTAACGGGATCCCACCCGACCCGTTCACAGAACTGGGTATCCGGAAGCGTGTTGTTGGGTATCGTAACGTTATGGTTGAAGACATTTTTCTCTTGGCCCGAAGAATATGTTCCCGAGCTTGCAGCTCCACCAACGGTCCCAGCAGGCGCTGGTGCCATTCGTTCGGCAACCCACCAGATTGGCGTTGGTGACGTACTATCTGGTCCGGCGTTACGAACATAATGCTGGAACGTGATAGTCTGGCCAGGAATCACTGTTGCGTCACTAACCGTCGTGCGACCCGTCATCGTGAACTGCGGTGGATCTGGAAGTGGCGAAATAACACCAACTGGGTTACCACAGGCATGGCGCAACTCGTAAACGTTGCTCGTACCATTCGTGAACACGATAGCAGTGTCACTGCGGGTAACGCCCGGGTCGTAGAATGCGTCGTCAACAGGGTTAACACCAGGCGACACGCCCTGGTAGTAACTGTTCAATCGATAGTTAATAGTGCTGTTCCAGCTCACCCACCCTCTGGACTCGGCGTATCTAACACGCGCTTCCCAATCCGCAATCTGCGCCGCAGTCGGCGGGTTGTTTCGGGCGCTGCCTATCATTGTTTGGATGATAAATGCCGCACTCACGCCATTCCAGGTGCCGGGGCCATCATTCAGCTTACCCTTGATAAAGTTAATAAACTCAGTCGCGGAGTTAACGCTCAGCGGAATACCGCTTTGGATAACACTGTCGCCCCAGTCGTCGAAACGATCCTGAAAGTAACCATAGTGTGAGCTACGGCCGTAAACTGGCCATGCCTCAGCTGACCCAGCGTAGCCAATAAGGAACGCGACTGCCAGCACGACAACTAAAAGGAATTTTTTCATCTAACCGCCAAGCACCTTGATCTTATCTTCTAGCTGTCTCTTGTCGAAGTTGTACATAGGATCGGTAGCGTCGAGGAGCGGAATGGCTGCCTTATAAGCACTAACTGCTGCCGTCTTATCGCCCTTCGCCTCGTAGGAACGGCCCAGGCCGATGTAAACAGTCGCGGTTTTCTTGATCGCCTCGGCGCTCTTGTAGGATGCGATGGCGTCGTCCCACTTCTTGGAGTTCTCGTTGTTCGTGGCTTGCTGCAGATAGAGTTCATACTTCTCGTCGTTGTTGCCCGTGTTGGCAAGGCTGACGCCGATTTGCTTGTTGGACTCTTCGATGTTCCCAGTGCTGGCCGATTTCTGAGCTTCCTTGACGCTTTCAGGGAAAGGGTTCTGCGCCAGGCCGTCCATCTCGCCATTGCTGACCGGGCCGTTGCTGTCACCGTTGCCGTTCTGGCCATTTGGACTCTGAGTTTGCTGCCATCGCATAAAGACACCCGCGCCTGCGGCTGCCAGAATTAATAGGACCACACCTGCAATGGTTATGATCTTCTTTTTCCCTTTGAACGTAGCCTTCGGTTGCGGTACTCTTGGCATTTCCTACTTCTTCGGTTTCTTAGACTTAAGCATAACCAAATACCCTCCCCTGCGCAAGTCCTGGCTGCGCCTAGTAGATTCTCACCCCTACCTCTGTTATAATGGTTGCATGAGTTTATCTATCGGCATCGTCGGCCTCCCTAACGTCGGCAAATCAACCCTGTTCAACGCACTGACAAACAGCCAGATTCTGGCCGCCAACTATCCGTTTGCGACTATCGAGCCAAACACCGGAATCGTACCCGTACCAGATGAGCGCCTCGACAAATTAGCTGAGTTATATTCGAGTAAAAAAGTTGTTCCCGCCACCGTCACGTTCGTCGACATCGCCGGCCTTGTTGCTGGCGCGAGTACGGGCGAGGGTTTGGGCAACAAGTTCCTTGCCAACATCCGCGAGTGCAACGCCATCGCCCAGGTCGTCCGCGCTTTCCATAACGACGACATCCTCCACGTCGCCAACCGCGTCGAACCAAAGGACGACATCGAGATTATCAACACTGAGCTCATCCTGGCCGACATCCAGACCGTCGAGAAGCGCATCGGATCTGTCAGCAAGCAAGCCAAGGCCGACGCCAAGATGCGCCCCGTCGTGGCTGAGCTCGAAAAAGCCCTCACCTACCTCAACGAAGGCAAGCTCATCAGCGCCACCGACGTGAATGCCGAACACCTGAAGGACCTGCACCTCCTGACCGCCAAACCGTTTATATATGTGTTCAATGTCGACGAAGCTGACCTCAGTAATGAGGAGCGCAAGAAGCAACTTGCCGAGCTAGTCGCCCCATCGCAGGCGCTATTTGTGAACGCGCAACTCGAGCACGAACTCCAGTCACTCGACACAGCCGATGCCAAGGAACTCTTGGAAACCTACGGCCAGACCGAATCCGGCCTGCTACAGCTGATTCATGCCGCCTATGACACGCTTGGCCTCCAAAGCTACCTGACCGCTGGCGAGCAAGAAGTCCGCGCCTGGACTATTCCAAAGGGCGCAACTGCCCCACAGGCTGCGGGCGTCATTCATGGCGACTTCGAGCGTGGATTCATCGCCGCCCAGATCGTTAGCTACCCCGACCTCATCGCCGCCGGCACCGAATCAGCTGCCAAGGCCGCCGGCAAGATGCGCACCGAGGGCAAAGAATACGTCATGCAGCCCGACGATATTGTTGAATTCCGCTTCAACGTCAGCAAATAAATCCGTATAATATTTTTGTGACAAAACTACCCGAGGGAAATTATCTATTTGTTCACTACGGCTATGGTCCCGACCATCAGCCGCAGTTGAGCCTACTGCGCGACGGCAGCGAGCAGTTCGAGCACTTTGAACCACGCAACCAGCAGTTCACTCTGACTTTTGACAATTCGGTGCGCTACTGCGGTGGTTGGCACGACCTCGCAACCGGTGAAAGCTTCCCTTGCCCCGACAACGCCGAGCTGCCCGAACAGTACGATCAATGCCGGCACTGCCAGCAAAAGACCGGCTTCAACCCTGCCTTCTACAACGCAGCGAGCGTCTCCGAGCAGCAGCAGGCGCGCAACGCCCAGCCGCACATCCTCTATCTGGCACACTTTGCCCCAGGTGTGGTTAAAGTGGGGATAAGTTACGAAGGCCGCGGTATTCGACGGCTTCTCGACCAAGGCGCCCGCAGCGCGCTCATCATCAAAACCTACCCTAACGCTGACATCGCCCGCCAATACGAAGCTCGGAGCGCTGCCCTGCCTGGCATTGCCGAGACATTGCAGCTCAGACAAAAGCACCAACTCCTCAAGAAACCGTACGACGCGAAAGCTGGCGCAGAGGAGCTCCAGGCCGCTCGCGAGCGTCTGATTCGCGAAGCAGGCGCGGCGCCAGACGACAACTCGCCGCTCCATCTCGACACCTACTTCATGGGCGAAAACACGCTTCGTCCACAGGACCTTGTGGATATCAGCAAGAACAACTGCATCTCGGGCAATTGTGTCGGTATGGTCGGCTCGGTATTGATCGCCGAACACGACGATCTCCAGTACAGCCTGCCACTCGGCAAGCTAACTGGCTATAAGTGCACACTCAGCTACGACCTCGCTAAGAACGAAGCCGAACCGCATCAAGTAAGTTTATTCTAACCGGACAAGACAGGCGAACAACAAATCATGAACTCACACGGCGTCATAGCACACGAACCAGAATCAACCCGACGAACAGATTACCTGTATCGTGTCTCGTTGAAGTGTCTTATCCAGGACCAGGACGGTAAAGTCCTGGTAGTCAAGGAAACCGGTCGAGGCTGGTGGGACCTGCCGGGCGGCGGCATGGATCACGGAGAGAACCTGCACTCAGCCATCGCCAGAGAAATGAGAGAAGAAGTCAGTATGGAAGGCGCATTCACCTATCGAGTTATCGACGTCGACGAGCCAGCACTGTTGTCGGCGCATAACTTCTGGCAGCTGCGACTCGTCTTCGCAGTCTCCCCGTCCGAAATGAAATTCGCTCCTGGCGAAGATGGCGACGAGATAGCATTTATCGACCCACGCAGCTTCGAAAACTCTAAATCAGAAGTCGAGCGACGAATTTTCAGATACAGCAAACTCGCCTAGCGTTTGATCGGCGTAAGTAGATAGAACCGCTCGCGATTGCCCTTGCTGCCAGCAACGTCGCTATCGCGCTTGTCGCGCACGACGAATAATGTCTTTGCCCAAGCTTCGAACTCCTTGAGAATGTCGCGACGGACTGAGTCATTTTTTATCACACCCTTGTGCTTTGACTTGGAGCCGGCTTCGAACTGGGGCTTCAGCATTGCAGCGATCTGTGTCGTGGGTTTACAGAGGCTGGCCACGTGCGGCAAAATCTCGCGCAGGCTGATAAAGCTAACATCGATGACGACGATGTCAGGCTTCTCGCTCACGTAATCCATGTCGCGTATATCGGTCTGCTCATGCAGCTCGATCTTTGCGTTGCCGTGAAGCGATGGATGTAGCTGATTGGTACCAACATCGACGGCGATCACTTTGCGCGCACCATGCTGCAGGGCGTAGTCAGTGAACCCCCCTGTACTCGAGCCAACGTCCAACACTACCTTCTCGTCGAAATCGAGTCCAAGAACGCCAGCAACGCTGGATAACTTGAGGCCGGCGCGTGACACGTACTTATCTGTCGCCTTGAATTGCAGGCTGGCCTCTGCAGGCACAAAGTATCCTGGCTTGGTGATTATCTTGCCGTTAACCAAAACTTTGCCTAATCGAATCCAGCTCTCAGCCTGAGAGCGTGTGTCGACGAGGCCCTTTTGGACCACAAGATGATCGAGTCGAGTCTTTATCATTAATTGACAGTATACCGAAAAGATGATAATTTTACCACTGC
>CAZPGP010000018.1:18187-20539 GCA_964586395.1 uncultured Candidatus Saccharibacteria bacterium | reverse complement strand
TCCAGATTCAATAGCTACGCATCCCTAGCGCCACCAGCTACACCGGTAAGCCTTTGCTCGCCGGTGTTTTTGGTAGGGATTGATATGCGCCTAACGACACCGCCTCTTCCCACCGTTTCTCCCAAAAGATCCCCAATCTCCGCTTCCGGCTCCAAAGCGACTCATGGAAGAAGGTGGGAGCGGCGGCTGACGTGAAGCAAAGGACTTCTCAGCCATTCGATCCTCTTACGCCCGAGACAACATCCGCACGCAGGAATTTTTGTGTTATACCAACACAAAAATTACAAGCTCAGGACCGTTGTCGAGGGTTAAGGGGTCGAAGGAGCGTGGTTGAAAGCGTACCTCAACCAATCGAAATTATACCCATAACAAAACCGGCTCTCGTGAGCCGGCTCTGTGTTTTTTGTAGGGGAGCCTACTTCTTGGTAACGACTGCGACGTGGCTGCCGTTGTATGTTGCCTTCTGCAGCTGGTCTGTAACGAAGCGTACTGCTGCGAATGCCAGGAAGGCGATAACGATACCGATGATCGCGTAAAGAATGGTGTTCTTGGCTGATGTAACAGCACCCTGGTCACCACCAGATACGACGTAGCGGATACCACCGATAATCAGCATTACTACCGATACAGCACCGATCAAGAACAACAGAATGTTGGTTACGGTGTTAAAGATGCTACCGTCACCGAACAGGTTCTCTGCGGCGCCGGTTGGCTTAGCACAGTCAGCACCGCTACCAATACCGCCAGCGGCGACATCAGTACAGTTCTGAGCGTATGCAACGTTTGGTGTTACCAACGTTAGGCCCAAGACCAAAGCTGGAACTACGAGTGTAAAACCAGCAACTTTTTTCATGAAAGACTTCATGGCTTTCTCCTTATATATCTATGCGTTTATTGTACCACGTCGGGGCAGCGATGCTAGTGGTTTTGAAACTGGGTATAAACCCTACACGTTGCTGAGGACGAAGTTCACGATAGCGTACGCTGCAACCGAGATAACTACACCCACGATGGCGTAGAGGATTGTGTTCTTGGCGCTCGTAATCGTGCCCTGGTCACCACCAGACAATGCGTAGCGGACACCGCCGATAATAATCATCAGAACAGATATAGCACCGGTCAAGAAAACCAAGATGTTACCGACGCTCTTGATGGTGCCAGTAACAGTTCGCGTACCTTGGGTACAGGTGCTACCGCTCCATGTGCCGCCGGAGCCTTCACAAGCCGACTGTTCAGGCGTAGCCGCCATAGCAGGGGCGGGGACTAAAGTCGCTACGCCAACCAACGTCGATACGGCCAAGACCATACCAGCGAGTGTAAGTTTAATCTTATTCATGCATATCTCCTTAAATTCTGCTCAGAACGAAGTTAACAATCGCGTATCCCATCACCGACAGGATAAGACCAACAACCGCATATAGAATTGTATTCTTAGCGCTTGTGATACTACCTTGGTCACCGCCAGAGGTTGCGTAACGCAGACCGCCGATCACGATCATCAGTACCGATATAGAACCGGTCACAAAAATCAGCGTATTAATAATGTTAGTCCAAATACTATTAGGCCCAAACAGCTTGTCGCTGGTAGCCTTACAAATTGCAGTATCGCCATTAGCACCACAGTTTTGGAACACGTTCACGGCAGCTTGCGCTGGGTCAGGCACCGCTACCGCAACAACTGCAGCTAGGGCGAACACGCTTAGTAGTGAAATAAGAATCTTTTTCATCTTTTCCTTAGAATCTTCCTATCACAAATTGTACACCAGTAAAGGCGAGCATCGAAGTAACCAAGCCGATAATAGCGTAGAGTATTGTGTCTTTTGCCTTAGTGATAAGACCTTGGTCACCAGCACTACCCGCATAGCGGACGGCGCCGATCACCAGGAACAAGAGCGCCCATGCACCAGTGAAGATAAAAACCCCACCGACAATATTGCCCCAAGTTGCATCGTTCGCTTGGACCTTGGGGAGCCCGAGGCTGTTGGCGTCGACTGAGACGGCGAATAGTTTGTTTAACATAGTTTTATTCTACAACCTTGAAGCCATAAATTGTACGATTGCGACCGAAGATATACAGATGACCAGGCCGATAATGGCATCGCGGATGGTATCACGCGACGCCGTGATCTCACCAGGGTTACCTTGGCTCTTCATAAAGCGAATGCCGCCCCACAGAATAAACCCGAACGCTGTGTAGCCGGCAGCTTTAATGCCAGACTCCAGGAGAGGGAAGGCGATAAGCCAAACGTCTTCGAGCTTCGTCAGCTTAGGACCGCCCGAGGCGTCCTTTGGCAGACAGGCATACCATGGCGGGAAGCCAAAGAAGGTGCCGCCAGTACAGGCCGCAACTTG
>CAZPGP010000018.1:2717-18087 GCA_964586395.1 uncultured Candidatus Saccharibacteria bacterium | reverse complement strand
GTCGCAGCGATGCCTACACCAACCGTTAGGAACTTGATAATACTACTGAGCCAGACGAAGATAACGTTGGTCTCGACGGTCGTGCCCTTATCGACACAGTTGTTGCCGTTGATGGATACGCCTATGGCTACCTGGTCGGTGCCGCATTTGACAGTTTTTTGATCTGTCTGAGCTGAAGCTGGGGCGGTAAATCCTAGAACAAGCGCGAACGCGAGTACAGGACCAAGGATTGCAGCTGAAATCTTTTTCATTTTTATTCCTATATTCTTGGTTATAGGTTACCTCTAATACGTCTTTTTCGCAATATGAAGAACCCCCGGTCCGCGTCCGCGCCAAAACTCTGGCGACGGGCGGACCGGGGGCGACCTTGTAGGCCGCCAGTTCTTCACATCCACTAGTCGTAGGTCGACCGCTTGACGTCTCGTCCGGGACGGGCCCAGTGGAAGACGTAGAGGTAGAGCAGGAAGACGACAATCGCCCCCAGCATGACCCACGGCCACTGGGCTTCGATGTGCCACGTGGCGGCCTCGGCTGCGCCGGGGTCATTCTGGTAGCTCTTGCTGGTGTTGAGGGCATCCACCGTCTCCTGGTAGTAGTCGTTCCAGTACACCACGTACAGGAACGGCGCGCCCGGGATGAGCGCCAGGAAGAAGAACAGACCCGTCCAACGCCAGAACGTGCGGTGCGGGAATCGGCGATATTTCTTCGCCATCTTGTCACCTCCGGGTTGTGAAGAACTGACCTACATATTATAACATAAAAGTTTTAAATAATCTAGACTCCGACAGGGGTGCGAGAAAAATACTAGCAAACCCGCACAGTGTCCTATAAAATATGTATTTAAGTGCATAAAAAGCAGCTTCTAAGTAAGCCGCCTTTGGACGATAAGACCAAACAAAAAATGTGCTAACTGGAGGCAAAGCTGACGACCGCGCCAACGACGATAGCTCTGCCACCCAGCAAGAACACGCAGGGGATAATATCACGGCGTTACATGCCAATACAAGCCCAGCATAACTGCTGTTACCTCTGTTATAATGGTCTTATTGCAAAATTTACATCAACTATAACGCTTTAAAGTTACTGCTTTCCTAAATCACCCAGGGTTGGTTATAATAAGCGTTATAGAAGAGTCGTGAGGAGTCACGACCATAATGAGGACAACGGACACGACGCCATGATCATAACGCATCTGGGTAGGGGCAAAACCATTCTGATCGGTTTGGTGGCCGGTATATTTTCCGCCCTTCTTGGTGTTCTAGTCCCCGCAGCTCCGGCTCACGCAGCCAGCGCGCCCGCATTCGAATGGGTGGACGCCACTACCGTCAAATTTGGCGGAAGCGCCCTCAAAGCTCCTGTAAATGTAACAGGTAGTTTTGTTGGCAACGTCTTTGGAACCCCAGTTGGCTCACAGACATTTATGGCAGTCAGCAGCGGCCCTATAGAAATGTCGTTCGGCTGCAAAGTCTCTATGACCGTAAACGTCTATCCTGACGCAACAGGCAAACTCGATTTCAGTAAAGGCAACCTGATCTTTACCACCAGCGCTCCATCAACCTGCTCGCAGGACACACTTAAGGCCAACATCAACGGCCTTGCACACGACCCAAGAACCGGTACCGCCAACATATCGCTAAACGGCGTCACTATCACCGGCGTCGACAAGCGGGGCCCAGCAACCGGCAACGATGACCCGAGCAAACAAACCGTCAACGTTACCGCAGGAATGGGTCCTGCCAGCGACTACACAGGTATTCCGCAGACCGACACATTCATGCTGTGTGAAGCAAAAGGTGACTACCAAAACAACATCGACCAACTATATAAGGACTGCCTAGCCAAACAAGCTGGCGCTCTCTCCGCTCAACCCGTTGGTAGCGGCAACCTAGAATCTCTCAAGAACGGCAAGGGGCCAAGTGGCGGTGACGAGAAAGCCTGGACCGGCAAATTCACCGGCGTCAAACCTGGCATCTACGTTGCTTGTAGCGCCAACTTCAAAGCCTGCCAACTATTCACCAAGAATCCAGGCCAGGACGCAAGCGTATACATTATATATGGTTCAACTCCCGGCTCAGTCATCCCCGGTACGCCTCCAGGACAGGGCGCACCTGACGAAAAAGTTTGTACAACCGGCGAAGGCCTGGCGGGCGCACTTGCATACGTGATCTGCCCAGCTGTTCAGCTGATCGCCAGCGCGACGAACTTCTTCGAGAACAACATTATCGTTCCGTTCATGACCATCTCGCCACTGACGACGGCTGCCGACAACCCGATCTACATTCTGTGGCAGAACATTCGCAACGTCGCCAACATCGGCTTCATCATCTTCTTCTTTATGGTTATCTTCTCGCAGGCAACAAGCATCGGCCTCAGTAACTACGGCATCAAGAAGATATTGCCTAAGATGGCAGTGGTGGTGATAGGCGTAAACTTGAGCTACTTCATAGTTGCGTTCATTATTGACGCCTTCAACATCTTCGGTGCGGGTATATCGACGTTGGTAACCTCCGCCCTGCAGCAAGCGGGGACGACACAGCTGAATACCGGCACAAGTTCAGGAACCGTCCGTAGTATCTTCACGCTAGGTGGTGCGGCCCTGCTGACTATCGTGGTGACCGGTGGTGCGGCTATCGGTTGGTTCTTTAGCTTCCTTGGTCTAGCACTGCTGGTTGTGGTGGTTGTGGTTATCGTGCTGGTGGTGCGCCAAATGGCAATCATCATGCTGGTCATTGTTTCGCCTGCGGCGATTCTGATGTACATGCTGCCAAACACCGAAGCGTACTACAACAAGTGGCGCAAGATGCTAACCCAGCTGCTCATGATGTACCCAATGATCGTCCTGCTATTTGCATCCGGTAAGATCTTCGGCATCATCCTACAGCAGCCAGACTTCAAGATTGCCGGCGATGGAGTGAGCGACGACGTTGCTCAGGCCGTTCGCGTGATCCTGCAATTCGTCGTATATGTCGTACCGCTCGTATTCCTTCCTGCCACATTCGCAGCCTCTGGATCGCTGATGGGCAAAGCCTTTGGCTTCCTGCATAACGCTCGCACGACCGGCTTCGCCAAGAAGGGTGGTTCGTCATTCAACGAAAACGTCGTCAAACCTCGCCGTCAGGAGCTCAAAGAGCGAGCAGCCCGACGTGGTGGCGCAATTGGCTGGGCAGCCGGCTACGGCGCTCGACGCGACTTCAAGAAAGAGCAACGCGAGCGTGAGCTTGGCCGTGCTCGCCAAGAATACATCTCTAACGAAGCGCTCAACAATGAGAAGTTTGCTCGTAGTGCCGCTGGCATCGGCGGCGAAGCGGGCGTGACCCGTGTACAGGCTGGAGCGGTGAGCCAGCTTGAGAAATCACGCCAAGAGGAACTTACAAACGAAGGCGCTATTCTTTCATCTCAGCTGCGCCGTGCAGGTATTAGCGAGAAGGAATTCAACAAGGGCTTCACTAATTACATCAATGGTAGTGGTCCAGCCACGTTGACTGGGACAACTGGCACTATAAATGTTGGCGACCAACGCACAATGCGCGCGGCGCTTAACTCTGCGGCGGCAGCAGGTGAGGTTGGTACTATAGAGAAAGCTCGTATGAATAGCGGCATCGACCAAAGGATGGTAGACGACGTCATCCGTAATAACGATGGTAAGTTGAAGAGCAAGGGTGGTTACCACTTGGCTACAAACTTCAACGCGGCCGCTGGGCGTATGACACAAAGTGACGGTAAAGGTAATGCGATTCCAGGCACATCAATTGCCGCAACCGACAAAGCGGGTATGGAAACCGAAATGGCCAAGCTGCGCGCTATCTCTGTCGCTCAAACTGCGGCTGGCGACATCGCCGACATGAAGTCCAGCCACCTTGAAGCCCTGCAGCAATCTATCCTTGATATCGACCCCACAACCGGTCAGGCGACAGGAATCAAGGCATCGGGAGCTGCTCTTTTGGCCAGCATGGACCCTGCGCTTAGGACACAGTTGAAGGCACGCATTGGCGATATCCACGGCAACACCAACCTCCTGGGTAAAGCCCAGAACCGCGAAGCTATCGAAAACCTTCATGCCTTCTTGTAGGCTTACGCCTTCCACGTTACAGTTCGTTTTAGCCTTTACCACTTAGGCAAACCATGATATAAAAGCTGCGTCGGTATACGAGAGGAGCCGACGCATGAGCAACTACTCATGGAGCGATGCGCAAAGACGTCGCACTGATGCTGCACAACAAGCGGCAGACTCAGCATTGACCCAACAGCAACTCAGAGAACGTATCGAACGCGACCGACAGGAAATCACCGATCAGATCGTGAAGCCATTCCTCCAGGCAATGGCGACTGCAGGCAATCCGGGTTCACAGAGACATCAATCTCTGCGTGGAGTACGAACCTGGAACGGCACCGTCGGCCGCACGGACTACACCGTCTCGACGGATGGCTCATGGCGATGCCATGCCTCCTTCCCCAGGGGCTATCAAGAAGAGGCCCACCACCTGTGCGAGAGCACGCCGGGAGGGTTCCTCAACCAACACCTGCTCGTCGGCCAAGCCTTCCAGGATGCGTTGCTCCAGCTCCTGATCCAACATCGAGTTCCGATCCCCAGAAGCTGACGACACAGCCCCAGCCCGGACCCGCAGCACCATCGCGGCGTCCGGGCTGGCGCTGGAAGCACTTGAACTTATACGGCATGGCTTATCCATTCGAACGGCCATACACGCATCGATGGCGATAGGGAAGCGAAGCAAAGTTTGTTTTAGGGCATCCGTAAGTTGTTTAATGCCTACGCTTCATTCATAATAATGGCGTGGCTGTATATAAAGTTCCTCAAGATGTTGAGGCCGAAGACAAACTGATCGGTCCATTTAGTTTTCGCCAGTTTATCTATCTGATAGTTGTGGCGATCTCTGGGTTTGTGGGCTTCCTGCTGGCGCAGGTTCTGTTGCCACTTGCTATTATTGTGTTCCCGATCATCCTGCTGTTTGGCGCGCTCGCGCTGCCGCTCCGCAAGGATCAGCCGATGGAGACGTACCTACTGGCGGTCATCCGCTTCTACTTCAAGCCAAAGCGCCGCATGTGGGACCCAGAAGGCGCGGCCAGCCACATCGAGATCACCACGCCACCCGCCCAAGAACGCTCACTGACCAAGGACTTCGACCAAGAAGTAGCCCAGCAACGCCTTGACTACCTAGCGCGCGTCATGGACAGCCGTGGCTGGTCATTGAAGGGCGTTAATAAGACCAACGAAAGCATCTCTGCGGGTGTCGCCGCCGAAGCCGCCAATGCTTTTGACATCATGGACGACCACGCCGACCTCGCGAAATCATTCGATACACTGCTAGCCAAGAAGACTCAAGAGAATCGCCAGGCCCTGGTCCAGCGTATGACACAGCCGGCTCCAGCCGCAGCAGCGCCGGCGGCTCCCGCTCCGGCCCAACCAGGTGGTGTTGCGCATCAGGACTACGCCAACAATCCATACGACGATGTATTGAGTCGCCAGTTCCAAACGCCGCCAAGCGCCGCGGTATTTGCTCCGACGCCTCCGTCGCCATCGGCCACACCGCCGCCAGATGGCAACACGCCAGCGCCACGATTTAACCCGTACCCCAACGCCATCCACCAAAAAGTCGTATCACCATATCATGTTCCTACGCCAACTGCATCACCGATTCAGCCGTTGCAAAAAGCCGAAGAACCAGCGCCAGCCAAACCGCTGACACAGACGGTCTCGCCTGATATAATGAGGCTTGCAAGTAATAACGATCTCAGCATCAGCGCGATCGCAAATGAGGCGCATCGACTCCAAGACGGAGACGAAGGTGAAGTAGTGATTAAGCTCCACTGATGCTTAAGGGGTGAGGTAAGTTAGGGTAGGTGACTTAGGAATGCAACCGCAGCAACCAAATATGCAACCACAGATGCCACAGCAGCAGCCTGCTCAACCAGCCGGTGCTCCTGTCGTACCGCAACCTTTGACTGAAGTGACGGGCTTTGCCGCGACGCCACCTGCATACCAAGCGCCAATGCCACAGCAAGCGCCTGTCGTTGGCGGACCAGGAGGGGGAGTGCAGCGCGGATTGCCAGCGCCTCCACCTCGTAACCCAAATAGTTCACAGAACTCACTACTCATTGCCGAGCTACGCGATGGCATGGCTATTATGAACGACGGCAGTATGCGCGCCGTCATCGCCTGTCGGTCTATTAACTTTGACCTCATGAGCGAGCGTGAGCGTGAAGCGGTAGAGTATAGTTACCAGAACTTCCTCAACTCACTCTATTTCCCAATCCAGATTATGATCCGCTCACAGAAGGTCGACATCGGCCCGTACTTGGACCTGCTGGAGCGCATTCGTCGCGACCAAGACAACATGCTTCTGGGTGTCCTGATGGATGACTACATTGCGTTCATTAGCGCGCTTGCTCAAGAGACGAACATTATGGACAAGAGCTTCTTCATCGTTATCCCTTACTACCCAGCAGGTGACGTCAACAGCGCCGTCAGCCAGAGCAAGAACATGCTGGGCAGTATCTTTGGTGGCACTCAACAGCAGCGTATTCGTATCGATGAGGCCACCTACAATAAAGCCAAGGACGAAGTCCGAAACCGCGTCCAAACAGCAATCAACGGTCTGATGCAGATCGGTATTCGCAGCTCTCAGCTCAGCACCAAGGAATTGGGCGAGCTCTACTACAACGTTTACAACCCCGACACCGCCGTGCGCGAGCCGTTGGGTGATTTTAGCAACCTGAACGCACCGATCATCACTAAAGGTTCAGGCCAAGCATCACAGCCACATCTGGATAGGGAGGTAATGTAATGGGATTATTTGGCGGTAAGAAGAACGACCCGGTTGCAATTGCCGAGCAGCAGCGTCAGCGAGAACAACAAGAGATCGAGCAGGAGTTCCTGCGAGGCATTACCACACTTCGTGATATCATCGCCCCAAGCTCACTCGAGATTCAGGCCGGCCATTTCCGACTTGGAACCCGTTACGCGCGCACTATATATGTGTACGGCTACCCACGCCAGATCTATACCGGTTGGTTGAGCCCAATCATCAACATCGACGAAGTTATCGACGTCAGTATGTTCATCTACCCAGTTGAAAGTCAGGTCATCCTGAACAACCTCCGCAAGAAGGTAGGTCAGCTGGAAGCCAGTATCGCCATCAACCAAGAGCGCGGTAAGGTTCGCGACCCAGGTCTCGAAGCGGCAATCCAGGACGCAGAAGAGCTGCGCGACCAGCTACAGGTTGGTAGCGAACGCTTCTTCCGCTTTGGTCTGTATGTGACGGTATATGGCGACAGTCTCGACGAGATCGCTTTCGTACAACACAAGATCGAGACGATCCTTGGTCAGCAGCTTGTCTTTAGTAAAGTTGCGTCATCACAGATGGAGCAAAGCCTGAACTCGCTTGTCCCACAGATGGTTGACCAGCTGCAAATTCGCCACAACATGAACACCGGTGCGCTCAGCACCAGCTTCCCGTTCACCAGCGCCGACCTGACGCAGGAAAAGGGCGTGCTGTACGGCATCAACATGCACAACAACGGCCTGGTTATCTTTGACCGGTTCTCGCTCGAAAACGCCAACATGGTTGTCTTTGCGAAGTCTGGTGCAGGTAAGTCATTCACCGTGAAGCTCGAAGCTTTGCGAAGTATGATGATGGGTGCCGAGATTATCATCGTCGACCCAGAAAACGAATACCAGCGACTATGTGAAGCGGTTGGTGGTAGCTATGTGCACCTGGCGCTCAACTCCGAGACGCGAATCAACCCATTCGACCTACCGCGCGTTATAGAGAATGAAGAAGCCGAGGACGCCCTCCGCGCCAACCTCATCACCCTGCACGGTCTGCTGCGTCTGATGATGGGTGGTGCGCAGATGGCCCAGAACGGCATGGCGATGCCAGCACTGAGCCCCGTGGAAGAGGCTGACCTTGACCAAGCGCTCATCGATACCTACGCTCGCGCCGGTATCACCAGCGACCCGCTGACACACAACTCGGTGGCCCCAACTATCATCGACCTCTACGAGACACTCCTGCACATGGCTGGCACCGGCCCGCAATTAGCTCAACGTCTGCGAAAATACACCACAGGTACATTCGCAGGCATCTTCAGCCAACAGTCCAACGTCGACATCAACAACTCGATGGTCGTCTTTAACATCCGCGACCTCGAGGATGAGCTCCGACCAGTCGCGATGTACATCGTGCTGAGCTACATCTGGAACAAGACTCGTGCCGACAAGCGCAAGCGCCTCCTGATCGTGGACGAGGCCTGGCAGTTGATGAAGTACGACGACTCCGCGAACTTCCTGTTCAGCCTCGCTAAGCGAGCTCGTAAATATTACTTGGGCCTGACTACGATTACGCAGGACGTCGAAGACTTTATGGGCAGCAAAATGGGCCGAGCTATTGTCGCGAACGCCTCAATGCAGCTATTATTGAAGCAATCGACATCAGCAGTTGACGTGCTGGCCGAGGTGTTTAAGTTAACCGACGAGGAAAGGAAGCGCTTAGCCCAATTTCCGGTAGGGCAAGGACTCTTCTTTGCTGGTCAGAACCACGTGCATATGCAAATTATCGCAAGTCCAACCGAAACATCGCTCATCACAACCAACCCTGCCCAGGTGCAGCAGCTGCAGAATATCTATGACCGGCAGGATCAACAGCCAACGCAACCTCCAATGGCCGACCAAGGCTACGTGGACGTCAACCAACCCAACCAAGGTAATCTCTAGGAGTAAACGATGCCACCTGCACAAAAAAATCGTCCGGGCGCTGGTCAACGAAGCGGTAGCAGAGGTAGATCAGGCAGCACTCGGCCGGGTGGCCCGAGCGGCAGCACGCGACCAAGCGATAATAGGCCTCGTAATTTCACGTACGGCAACTCTGCTCCACAAATGTCACAAACTGACGCCCACAACCCGGGCGATCAGCAATATGAGCAAGACTTTGGCTTCGAGCACGAACGTGAACAGGCTCGTGCAAATAGCTCGACAGAACAGGCGAGCACCGGCACCGACCAACCACAGACTTGGTCGCGCGACGGCCGCTCTGTAGCCGAACGCGAAGCAGCGCCAAGCTGGGACACCAATGTCAGCGGCGGCGGTCAGCAGCAACAACAACCTCCCAGTAGTGGAGGTGGCGGTCGCTTTAACCCCAAGAACATGCTCAAGAAACGAGCTAATCAATGGCTTCTGGGTAGTCTCGTTACCATGATGGTAACCATAGCAGCTGCCATTCCAGCAGTCTTGAGCGGTGCCTTGATACACCTGAAAGAGCTCGGGACCGACTGGGCAAACCGCAACAACAACAGCTACTACAGCAAACGAACCGCCAAGTACATGCAAAAGAAGTACTTCCAGGCAGATGCCAACTGCAATACCGGCACGAAGTGTCGATTCAAGCAGGGTGTGAACGACAAAGCCATTCAGAAGTTCAAAGATGCCGGCCTCAATCCAGAGGTAGAAAAGGTTGGCAACAAGCAATACATCAAGGCCTTTAACACGACGGATGTCGAGGGAAATAAGGTCCGCATCACCGCGGATTCATTCGAAACGCACTACGGCGAGAACGTGAAATTCCGTGCCCAAATGGATAACGTGGCGAAGCCAAAATCCATGTTTATGCGCGGCAAAACGACACTTAAGTTAGTGTTCGACAAGTTTAAAGTGTTGCGCAACCGCGTCATTGAGGGTGCAGACGACAAGGAGAAAACCAAGAACTTCCGACAGAGCATCTACGGCGACGGCAACGATACCGAAAAAGCCATGAAAGCACCGCCGGGTGGTGAACAAGATGGCGAGGAAGCCAAGAAAATTGCTGGCGTTGACGATAGTATTAACGAGGCGGCCCAACAGGAACGTGAACGCCTGACGAGCAGTGGATTCGATAGACCACCATCCGTTATCCCTGACACAACCAATCTTGACCTCTCACCAGATAGGGCAGGCGACGTTGCCAACGGTCTATTAAAGGGCGGTATTAAGGGCGCAGTCTTGGGCGTATTCGCCGCCATCGACAAAGCCTGTAGTGGCTACCAACTTATTCGTGCAGTGGTGTTCGGTGCCAAGATATATAAAGCAATCGCGCTCATTAAGTACGCTGCATTATTTATGACCATCGCTGACAAGGTAAAGGTAGGGGACTCGGCCGGACCGGAGATTGCCTTCCTCATGGCTATTCTGCTCAAACCAAGTAACCGAAAAGATAGCTACGGCAAAACGTTCTTCCAATCCGAGGGTTTCAACCTAATATCCCAAGGTAAAGTCGCAGACCAACGCGGCCTCGCGCGGTTCACGAACGGCTCTTCCTTCTTGAAGTTTATGCAGGGAGCCAAGAAAACATTCGAAGCCGTTGGCGCCAACAAATCGACCTGTAAGCACGTTCAGAGTTGGTACGGCCAAGCAGCCATGGCAGTTGCCGGACTAACGCTTAGCATCTTCAGTGGTGGTTCGCTCTCGGTAGGAGGCGTCGTGGCCGGCGCTGCGATCGGTATGATCGTCTCGGTTCTTGTGGCATACGTCACACCGCTCCTGATTCAGTACGCTGCGGGCACAGTTGCTCCTGACCCAACCGACCCAGAAGGCGGATACGGGGCAGGCAACGCTATCGGTGCAGGCCTAGGCGCCTTCGGTAACTTTGCTGGACGAGCCAACGGCGAACGCGTGTTGACAACTGCCGACGCAGCTACCGTCGAAATGGAAACAAATCAGGCAATGGCCTTCCAGGCAAAAGTCGATAACTACGGTAAGAGTCCATTCTCAATGGAGAGCGCCAACTCTATCCCGTCCAAACTTGCGCTCGCTGTTGCGCCGATCGCTGCATCTCCTTTGAGCCAGGGCGCTCTGCAAACGGTGGCATCCGTCGTAACATCACCATTCAGCTTGTTCAGTTCGTCGCTCGGCAGCATCCTCACGAATGGTGCCAGCGCACAGAGCGACATCGCCAAGGGCGGTCAGTTCTGTGCAGACGAAGACTATTCAGCCGTCAACCTCGCCGTAGACGCCAGCTGTAACCCTATACCGGGTGAGAAAAAGGAAGTCATCGACGATCCTAAATTCGACCCTGAACTCGTCGACAAGTGGATGTTCGATAATGGCCACGCCGACCCAGAATCAGGCGAGCTAAAGAGTGACGACGCTAAAAAGTACAACGCCAGCTGTACCGAAGGTGTTGAGCCAATATCACCTGACGGTGGTGGCACTGAAGTAACCGCTGACATCGACACGCGATGGTGCTTCAGCAACGACGATAAGTTCCGATACTTCCGCTTCTACCAGACTAACAACTCAAACGAAAGCTCCGAAAAGGACAGCATCGAAGGCACTCTTGGCCTCGATGAAGGCGCGGCCCCAACTGAGCTAAAAGGCAACACCTACGAAAACGGCAAGATTCCAGAAGGCGACCTTTGCGACCTCGGCAGCGAATGGCCTGGCCAAAAGCTCCGCTGTGATGCAGCCGACAAGTTTGGTGCCATGAACGAAGCCTTCAAGACAGCCTTGGGCAAGAACATCGGCGTCACCGACAGTTACCGCAACTACGAGCAGCAAGTTAAATGTAAGCAAGAGAAGGGCGACCTATGCGCCGAGCCGGGTACGTCTAACCACGGCTGCGGTCAAGCTCTCGACCTTAGTACAAATATCAACAACTTCGGGAGCACAGAATACAACTGGATGAAATCCAACGCCCAAACCTTCGGCTGGATGCACCCTGCCTGGGCTGAACCTGGCGGCAGCAAGCCAGAACCCTGGCACTGGGAGTTCGGGACCGGGGGGAATACAAATAATGGAACGTGTCAATTATGATCAGTCTGCCTAGCAAAACTTGGTTCAAAAAAATCGCTCGCACCGTCCTACTGGTGGCGATGGCTGTCGTCATCGCCATCCCGGAAGCGGCATTAGCGCAGCCAGCAGAGGGGACGCCCGAGAAGACCAATAAAGACACCTTCGCACCCAACGTAGACTACAGCGCCGTCGGCAATGTCTGGTACGACCCACGCGGCAACAACACCTGCGGCGGTACGGCTACTGGTGGTGACACGCTCACACGATTCCTGCAGGCGCTCGCCAAGCAGGAGAGTAACGGCAATATCAAAGCTCAATCAGGCACCGGCGCACGGGGTAAATACCAATATATTGACTCCACTTGGCACGGCAGCGCCAAGCAAAACTATCCACCAGCCGATGCTTACGCCACCGCTCTGGATGCCCCAGAAGAAGTGCAGGACGCATTGGCATACATCGAATATGCTCGCAAGTTCAAGCAGTTCAATGGCGACCTGTTCAAACTGGCCATCAGTCACTTCTACCCAGCAGCTAACAGCAACCCGTCGTTGCTCGACCAATATCCTCCTGGAAATGTCGTGACGCCACGTATGTACGCACAGCAGTTTATCCAGAAGGTAAATAGCGGTGCTGGTAGCGAGATTCCCATCAAGGCATCTCAAGCCAAAGACTTTCAAAAATACCTTGAGGCGGCAGGTGGCCAAGGTGGTGGTGGCGCAGTAGGCGGCTCAGTCTGCTCCAGCGGCATATTCGGGAAAGACATCATCAAAACCGCCCTCGGCCTAGCCTGGCCAACAAAGGGACACGGCAAGGAAAAGGGCGACGCAACACCAGCCTACCAAGCCGCCATGCCAAAGTACAACCCAGCGGCCGCTGCAGCCAGCAACGACCCATGGAGCGACTGTGGTGTGTTCGTGGCAACGGTTATTACTGCAACCGTCGACCAAGATTACGTAAAGCGCGGCACGAGCGCCCAAATTAGCTACATGCAGGCCCACAAAGAGAAATATGACTTCTATACGACACCTGAGTACGTCAACTCAAGCGAAAAGCTTCAACCAGGCGACATCCTGATCAACCACGGCCACACAATGCTGTTCATTGGACCCTACAAGGGTGGTGACGGCAAGCTATACAACGTCGCCGACGCCTCATGGCACGACCACGTTCCGCAGGCACAAAACTGGTATGCTGGCGGATTCTACGTCGGTAGGTACAAAAACACAGCATCACAAGGAGGAGCCATACTACCATGAGTCCACAAATGAAAAAAACGGCATATATCGTAGTCGGCGTAGTTGCGTTCGGACTGATTGTCATCGTCTTTATCTTGGGTCTTCAGTCTCGAGACAAGACAGCAGCTATCGAAATCCAGTCAGCTGTCCCTAATGATGCCAATGTCACTATTGACGGTGGCGGAGTGGGTAGCAACAGTAAGAATGGCGTCACACCCGGCAAGCACACTGTCGTCGCTAAACGAAAAGGCTTTGCGGATAAATCACAAGAGGTTGAGGTCAAGCAAGGCGAAACCAAGATCATCCGATTGCTCATGACACCCACTGACCAGACGGGCTATGACTGGATGCGCTCGCACCCCGATCTGGCTGTCGAATATGAAGGCCAGCAAGGCCAAGCATTTGACGAGCAAAGCCAGAAAACAACCGACGCAAACCCACTTATTCCAAACCTACCAGAGATTCATCCAACCTGGCGGGTAGACTACGGCAAATCGGTAGCCTATCCTAACGACCCGAACAAAGTCGCCATCATTATCACGTACGGCGGCCCAGAAATCGATAAACAAAACGCATTGAACTGGATCAAATCGCTCGGCTTCAACCCAGCCGACTACGAGATCATCTACAAGGTCCCACCTCAACCAGGCGGCTAATCGGCTGTACTGATAATCGACACATCGGCGCCGAAGTACTCGCGTACCATATCGGCGTCTGTTGTCGTTATGATGGTTTGGTACGGCTGCGCCAACGTCGCGAGCGTCCGACGGCGCACAGAGTCTAGCTCGCTAAAGACATCATCCAATAGGAGCAGGGGAGCGTGCGTGTGCTGATCGCTTAGTAACTGCAGCTCGATCATCTTCAATGTCAGCAGCAGCGAACGCATTTCACCGCGCGAAGCCGTCACGTCCGAGCGTGCGCCATTAAGGTGCAGTGCAAAGTCGTCACGATGCGGCCCCACGCCGGTAAAGCCGCGAATAATATCGCGATCCAGCTTGCTGTCGAGCTGCTTGAGCATAGCTGACTTGTAGTCAACCGGCGACAATTCAGTCTCGTATTCCAGATGAACCTTACTGGGCGTATCGGCGATATGCGAATATAACTCATCGATACGACTATTCATAAATTCAATCAGCCCTAAGCGTCTCTCTGCTATATTTTCGCTCAACTCGGCTAGCTTTATGTTCCATACGAACAACTGATCGTCCAGGGCCTGAGAACGTCGCTCAGCGTGCTTTAGTATGTTGTTGCGCTGCAATAATGCGCGCTCGAACTGCGAACGAGCGCGCGCAAAGTCTGGCTGCAGTCGACCAAGCACGCTATCTAGGTAATCCCGGCGGGCAGATGGGGGACCGCTCAGCAAACGAAGGTGATCCGGTTCGAAGAGAACCACAGGGATTTTCTGCTGATAGCTCAACCGGACGCGCTTGATGCCGTCGAGGCTGAAGTGTTTAGGGCTAGCGGTATCGACCAAACTGTACGTCAGAACCCGTTCGTCATCGTCGTACCTGGCTTCTATGCGGAACCAATCAGCCTCGCGCTTCACGAGGTCACGATCAGCTGCACGGAAGGATGTGCCTGTCGAGATAACATACAGCGCCTCGAGCAGATTCGTCTTGCCGCTGCCGTTTGGGCCTACCACAATATTCACGCCCGGTTGAAGTCTGATGGCGTGCGAGTCGTAGCTACGAAAGCCTTGGAGCTTTAGGTTTTTGTAAGGCATAACCTCTAAAGTATACGAATTATCGCGCTAACTCTTCAGTGGCATGATGATGTGCTTGTAGTCGCGTTCACCCTCAGCGGTCGTCAGGACGCATGGCGAGAGTTTGCCGCTAAAGCTGAACTCCAGCTTCGGGCTATCGATGCAGTTGAGCGCCTCCAGCAGGTAGCGAGAGTTGAGTGTTACCTGGCCGTCAGCGGTGACTTCAGCTTCGGCCTCAGACGTATTCTCGCCTAACTGCGACGCAACGGAGTGAATGCTCATCTTCTGTTCTTCCTGGACAGCGTTCAGCGTGACGCTACCGCCGCTTTCCCGAGCAAACAAACTTGCAATCTTAGTAATACGGCCGAATTCATCCTTGGCGACCTTCACCGAAATGTCAGAAGAGGCAGGAATGAGCTGGCGATAATCGGGGAATGAACCATCGATCAGCCGGCTGGTAATTTCGATGTCGTCGACCAGTATCCGCACCTGATTTTCGTCAAAAATCATCGTAATGTCGTTACTGTCGTCGTTAATAACGCGCAGAACGTCCCCGAGTGTTTGCGCGGGGATGATAGCCTCAATTGTTTGGTCGCTGGAGATCACCAGACGCTCTGCAAGGCGATATCCGTCCGTAGCTGCGAAGTAGAGCCG
>CAZPGP010000018.1:0-2617 GCA_964586395.1 uncultured Candidatus Saccharibacteria bacterium | reverse complement strand
GTTTTGCCACTTGCAACTCTGCCAACAACCTGTAGTGCTTTGGAAAGGTTTTCTTGTGTAACGACTAACTTCATCATTTGCTCCTTATGAGTTCTTTCTCTTTCTTATATATAACTTAGTAATAGTAGTAATAGGCTGTGTGCAAAAGTGGTATAACCTCACTTTGACCTCTGTTATTTTCGTCCACATAGCTGTGTAAAACGTGGGACAACAGCTTGTGGATTGTGGGTATTTGCTTGGTGGAAATGTGCTTAACTTTTGCGTTTGCGTGTAGGGCAGGGGAGTGGGGTGGATATTGTGGAAGAAAGTGCACAGGTTTTTCCAGTTGGTTTTCCGCAGGTTGTGCACACTTTTTAGACATAGAGTTTCTCGCGGATTTCGGTGACTTGTTGGCGAATGATGTAGTCGAGTTTGATGGCTTTTTCAATCTTCTCAACAGAGTGGATAGCGGTAGTGTGGTCTTTGCGCCCCAGTTCGACGGCGATCTTAGGAAAGCTCAGGTGCAGTTCGGAGCGGAGCAGGTACATTGCGATCTGCCGCGGGACAACAATATGCTTGTCGCGTTTAGGGCTGACGATATCCAGAGCATCAATTTGAAAATGTTTCGCAGTTTTATCGATGACTTGTCTGGCAGTAATGTGATGTGGACGCGTGGCTCGAACGTTGCCGAGTAGCCCGGAAGCGGTCTGAACATCGGGTTTAACACCTCTCATTTCGCAAAATGCCAATAGTTGATTGAGCGCGCCTTCAAGCTCGCGAATGTTGGTTTGCACGTGTGATGCAATATATTCGACTGTTTCACGGTCCAAAGTTACATCGCTTTGATTGGCTTTTGTTTGCAAAATTGCGCACCGAGTCTCAAAATCTGGCATTTGAATGTCGATTGTCATGCCCCATTCGAAGCGCGAACGTAGGCGTTCTTCGAGCGTTGGGATGGACTTTGGTGGTTTGTCCGAGCTGATGATGATCTGCTTGTTGGTTTGGTGCAATGCGTTGAAAGTGTGGAAGAATTCTTCCTGCGTCTTTTCTTTGCCAGCAATGAACTGCATGTCGTCAATAATGAGGACGTCGACATTGCGGTAGCGGTCGGCGAATCCTTGCTTCTTGAACCGAATGCTATCCAAGAATTCGTTCACGAACGTCTCGCTCGAGATATAAAGGATGGTCGCGTTGGGGTCATTGGCAACAATACCGTTACCAACTGCCTGAATCAGGTGTGTCTTTCCTAGTCCAACGCCGCCGTAGAGGAAGAGGGGGTTGTACTTTGTACCGGGGTTGTTGGCCACAGCGATGCAAGCAGTGTAGGCGAGTTCGTTACTCGAGCCCACGATAAAAGTATCAAATGTATACTTAGGATTTAGTCCGTTGCCAGGGGTAGAAGCTCGTGCAGCACTCACCTTTGCGGTGTTCATGGCCACTTGTTGTGCGACATTGGTTTTTTTGACAATGTCCGATACCTTCTTCTTATTTGCCGACTGAATAGCATAAGTAATTTGGCGGACTTCGACGCCATTTTTAGCCAGCGTATCGCTGATTTGGCTGCTAAATTTGACCTCAAGTTGCTGTTTGGCAAAGATATTTGGTACGGCAATCACAATATTGCCGCCTTCGTTCTCTAGAAGTTCAGTGTTTTTGAACCAGGTCACGAAGCTCGCCCTCGATACAGTAAGTTCAATTTCCCCCAAAACGGTCTGCCACAAAGCGCTACTCATACCCCAACAGTGATCCCCTCGCTCAAAAACTTAACTCAGTACCTCCAATCATAGCGAACTAACTGGGTTTTCCACAAGCACGAAACTGACGGCTTGTTTGTTTGTCAATTGAGTGTCTATTTATGCACATTTTATTGTTACCTCTGTAAAACTGTGGAAAAGTGCTTGCTATTTGTGGAAAATTTTGGCAGAATATGACGAGCAACAACCGAAGGATATAGTAACGCATGCCAAAACGAACACATCAGCCACACACCCGCAAGCGCGCCCGCGCTCACGGTTTTCGTGCCCGTATGGCCACTAAGGCCGGCCGCCTTGTAATGAAGGCTCGCCGACTTAAGGGTCGCAAGAAGCTGAGCGTTTAGCGCTCATAGCAATCTGAAGCAATCACCTACTACTTTAGAGGTGGTTGTTTTACTAAATAAAGAGATACAATAGAAGTATGATTGCAGGGCGTTATCGCTTTCATGGCTATGGTAGCCTGAAATTTCTGTACCACAAGGGTGAGACGCATCGTTCTCGCTCTGTTTCGGTGCGCGTGGCCGATAACCCACGTCGCGAGACAAGCCGAGTTGCTGTCGTTGTAACCAAGAAGGTCCAGAAGGCAGCGCCCCGACGCAACCGAATCCGCCGCCGTGTGTATGAGATTGTGCGTACCAATTGGGAGCACATTAAACCGGGTCACGATATCCTCGTGAGCATCTATGACCCGCAGGCCGGAGACATGCCTTACGAGGAACTCGAGGGAACGGTCATCGGTATCTTTAAACAAGCACAGGTCTGGCAAGATTCTCAGGTTGACGACCACGAACATTAACCCATAGCATCTATGCTATACTCAGGAAAGTTATGAGTTTATTTGACGTAATTTTAGTTCAGCCGATTTTTAACATTCTCGTATTTAT
>CAZPGP010000017.1:0-20571 GCA_964586395.1 uncultured Candidatus Saccharibacteria bacterium | reverse complement strand
TTCTTGAAGTATGTGGCCATAAAAATCTTAACTTTATTGTTGACATGTTACGCCAGACAAACGTAACATGTGGGCAAAATTAATGGTTTCTAAAAATTACAAGGTTGCTGCTATGACAAACCATACCATCATTCAGGACAAACATCAAATATTACCGCTTCTCGTTTTTGCGACAACAAAATGCACCGTCTGCAACCAACCCATTGATGCAGAAGATGCAAGCGTCGGCCCCTACAACGCCGATGGCGAGCTAACCTTCATCTGTCGCAGTCATCGACAGAATTACCGTCAAGTCATAAACGTCCTGGCAGATTTCATCACTTCAGAACGACAGAGATTTACAGAGCAAGCCATCACAGCCGAAAGGACCGTCCCTGATGCATGGTTTTTACACTGAGAAGCGTAGACTGCCCAGCGGCATAAGCCTAAGCCAAGACCTTGTTCAGCATATCCTTGCGCGAGGGGCACATGGTGCAGTCGTGGTCGCAACAAGCAATCCGCACGAGCTGATCTCAACCACCGGCAAACAATGGCGTGCATTAATACGACTTATTCAGCGAGAACGCGCAAGCACGCTCAATCTCAAGCGTATCGCTGAGCTAAATAATCAGATCAACTGGATGGAAGGAATTACGTTCACCATCAAACTATCCGAACAGCTACACGATAACAGTGTTACATTCGCTCGGGTCGAGAAGCTTCTCGAAGCTCCGCCCATCTGCTCGACACTATATCTGCTTGAACCTACGAATGTTGAGCAGTTCTACCTCATAACAAGCTGGCTATCTAGCCGCAGCGTCGTGGTCGCGTACAGCCCAAGGGATTAACATTAATCAACAATGACTCGAGAAACAGTTAGGATATACTCACGGTTATTGGTTTGGCTTGAGTGTAGTATGTATAGATCGTTCTTCGTAAACTGCTCCGTTACGTCGGCCGCGTTCTGCTGCAGACCGCGCCAGGTGAGGATGGCGTCGCCCTTATCCAAGCGCACGACGTATTCACCCTGCTTGAAGCGGAACTTAATGTCCAGCGCAACATTCAGCCGGATCTGCTCAAAACGCTGCTTACGTACGGGGTCGTAACCCATTTCAACCGTATAATATGACCGCTGAATATTAAGAAGGTCGACAACAAGACCATGTATTGCCGCAAGATTGTTTTCGCCAGGCTTTAGGTCAAAGTCAAAGTACCGACGAGTTGCTTCGGTATCAAGCTTCGTAGTATGGATTAAGAGATCATTGATGCCCATGCTGTCATGGATAACCTTATAGCCTGCATCCGGGGTCCGCATGTTCGACAATGTGCCGCCAAGCAGAAGAATAAGGTTCACAGTATCCTTGGCATCGGGCTTGGTGTACTCATGGATAAGTAAATCAGAGAAACGATCATAATTGATATCATGCTCATATGCCTCCATCTGAACTTGACCATCAAACCATTTCTCGACATTCTTTTTAGCGATCTCAAGCATATGGGGGCTAATATCAAGTGCAACGTAGCGACCCAGCTTACCCTGATAAAGCAAATCTCCTAACAAACCCCTGACAGGGTACGCATTACCCACACCCACATCAATAACGTTTACTGTCTTGTACGTAGCAAGAAGGCTATCAATATATCCCTTATTAACGTCGAGGAGTTTAATTGTGCTATTTACCAAATTTGGCTCTTCCTCTTGCGTCAGTCGCTCGGCGTACACATCCCAATGACTAGCACCGCCATTAAAGTAATTGTACTGTCGGGGAATCTCGTGGTGGATCTCTAAGTTTGCTACGATATCGTAAATCTGGTGCTCATTATAGATGTCGTAAAACTTATCTCGAGGACTAATCTCTTTAGTAGCCAAGCCATTGCGATACTTTCGGCCGTTCTCAACTAGCTGCTTTAGCAGGGTCACATTACGAGGAGTATTGGCGATATAAGTTTTATTTTTCTCAGTATGAAGCTGTAGGGCTAATTTGCCCTGCTTAGAAGAATCTATCCAATTATGGACCGTCTTTAAAGAGACACGATATTCAGTTACAAGTTCGGAATGTTTAAAGTATTTCATGGTTGTCTATAAAAATGTATGGGATTATATTTGTATGTTACACCTTTTTTGTGTAACATTAAAGCAGAGTAAGCGCTTACTCCTATCTGCTTGACACTATTCACAGGTACAAATCGTACCACTTGGGCTTTTAATGTTCAAGTTTATTGACCGAGAAAATTAGTTCGTAAGATTCATATATACAAGCGCCATAGTATATATCGCGCCAAATCTAAACACTGGAGAGAAGGTTTTAACATGCCACGACCACCCAAGAACGAACAACCCGCTGAAGCACTTATCGCTGAAGCCAAGATAAAGCCACGGATGCACCCTTCCTTCCTACTGGGTACTTTTACGGACGAGCACCCGCCAACTGGCTTTGCGATTGCCATTCATCCGGACCCCAACCCTATCGACTCGGTCACTACCCGCATCGCGCGATCAGGAACTGAAGATCACTATAAACTTATTCTCCACATCACAAACAACAGCGCCAAGACTGTCGGCGTCAAAGTTCATCAGCTGTAAGCAGCTACCAAGTCACCTAGGCAACATGTCGGCGAAGCATGTTGCCTAGTTTCATTAGAAGGAAACTAGCCACAAAGAGCGCACCAAGTATCCCTAGGCTATATAGCACTACGCCACCGTAGCCGCCAGCCATGTCGGGATTGAGGAACGGGTACGGATACCAGCCCACGATAGGACCGCGGACTAAAGAGTAGACCAGGTAGATTGCCGGAAAGATAAGCCACGGCAGGATTCGCCTGACGGTCAACTTGCTTAACTGAGGCTGATAGAGCCAATCTAGCACCACGACGATAGGCATAATGTAATGCAGCTGCAAGTTAACCCATTGCAGCGACAGGTCGACGTCGATACCTGACAGCAACAGCGAGTACACAACACCAGTTATGGCCATGTATAGCACCGATGCACCGCGCAGGATGTCGTCCGTAGGAGACGGACGCTTCCCTTGGGCCAGATACAGCGCGCTCGCCACAAAGACGATCGAGACAAACACATTAGACAGAATGGTAAAGAAGCTAAAGAAGTTCACAAGGCTGAACGACAGCGCGTACTGGCTGCTGTAAAGCAGCTGCGTGATAATAGCGGCAACGGTAAGAGCGGCAAAGAAGAGTCGTGCGCCTATGAGGAACTGCCGTTTATTCATAAGCATATTCTACCGGCAGATTCACTGCTTGCCTAGGCCATAAGGTCAATCTGTCTGCTATTCTGACATGCCATGACCTGAAGTTGCGGCGTAACCCCAGTCTTTTTGCCACTCCTTCATTTGGTCAATCTCTTTCTGCTGCGCTTCTATGATTGCCTTCGACAGGTCCTTCACCTCTTGATGTTTAGCCTGGCCGTCCGCCATGCGCGCCATGTCGATGGCGTCCTGGTGGTGCGTAATCATGCCGCCTACAAAAGCTTCGTCAAATGCATCACCAGTTTTACCTTGAAGCGAAGCGGTCATGCTTGTCGTCATATCTTTTGGCTTCTCAAACGTTGTTGCGGCGATCGACACAAGCAGTCCACCAGCTATAAAGCCCACGATGCCAAAAATAAGTGATTTTGTTTCCATATTGTCCCCTTTATTTAGATAGCAGTCGTCCAACTGCGGTTACAAGTTCATCCGACTTCGCGCGGCGGTCTTCGTCGCTGAGCGTTGTATCGGCCAAGCAATGGTTGCTGTGTTCACGGAGTAGCTCTAGCGCAACTTTGTCGAGCGCCGCTTCGGTTGCACTCAACTGCGTCAGAATGTCGATACAGTATTTGTCTTCTTCTATCATCCGCGCGATGCCGCGAACTTGACCTTCTGCACGCCTGAGACGCTTAATGAGCTGCTCTTTGTTGTCATGATATCCGTAATGCTGCATATGTTCTCCTAATGATGTACGTGCACGTCATGGTGATTGTGCATCAGCGCGTGCCCTTTGCCTCGGACCAAAAGGTAGCGATTGACTGGGAAGGCCGCCACAAAAGCAACCGCCAATGCCGCCGTCATGCTCACCCAGAACAATGGGTTAACCAGGCCGGCCTCCATGGCGCCGGGTATAGCCCCCATAACGACATTGTCTACTGTTTCCATGGTCGCAATAGACAATGTGTCTGCTGCCAGCACCAGGCTCATAGCAGCGCCGAGCGCCATCCCAGCCTTTAGTAATGGCAGCATCGACAAGCCATAGCCGAAGACAAATGCCAGCACGATTGCTAACACGATCGTCTGCCCATTTGACCAGCCTAGCGATTCGCCGATCACCAAGCCCATAATTTCACCGATAGCACACCCCGTCAGGCAATGAAGCGTGGCGCTGACGGCCATTTGGTTTAGTGATTGCATAGCCCCTCCTCTTTGATATACCCAGCGTATACCCCCAGGGGGTATAGAGTCAAGCGACTAGTTCTTGTGCTCCAGAATATCTCCAGGCTGACAGTCTAGGACTTCGCAAATTGCCTCGAGAGTCGACAGTCGAACGGCCCTCGCCTTACCGGTCTTGAGGATCGAGAGGTTCGCGATAGTGACGCCGACCTTGTCCGAGAGCTCGGTCAGGCTCATCTTGCGCTTGGCCAACATGACATCGAGATTAATGATAATCGCCATGCTTATACCGTGAGGTCGTTCTCTGATTTGATATCAATAGCGCTACGTAGAACCTTCTGCAGCACCGCCGCAAAGACGCCGATGGCGAGCGGAGCGAATGTCAGCACCAGCCCAATGAGCATGACGCCAGGGGCGTCCTCTTCCTGAGCGGCGTGATACATCACCGGCAGGATCAAAGCGTACAAACCGCCAATTGCCGCGGCAGCATACTTAATAAGCTTCAATGCCTTCACGGATTGCTCCGAAAACGCCGTGCCGCGATCAATATAGTTCAGCAGCTTCAATGTCTGCCAAAGGGCAACAAAAAAAGGCGCGACGGTGAGATACGGAATCACAAAGAACCACGCAAAACCCTTACCATCGTCCGGAAAACCCTCGCTCAACAATGCAGCGCACAGCGCCAACACGCCAAATCCCATCACGTAGATGACTATGCGGAGGAATAACGTTGAGTTGAGTTTCATGCTTGGTGCCTTTCGTATTTATCGAATATCAATAAATATATATCGATTTAAATGCAATTGCAACCAAAAAGCCCCACACCAAGTGGGGCCTTGAGCTGCACGAGGGGCTAAACCGTCTTGGTCTTATAGACACGAAGTGCAAGTGCGTACGATACTGCCAGGAGCGCCACCGACCAGCCAATCGCGACGCCGGCGCTATCGCCCACGACGCCATTTGTCAGAAGCGAGCGCATCGTTTCGATAATAGGCGTCATCGGCTGATTCTCTGCGAACCAGCGCAGTGCCGGGTGCATGTTATCGACCGGCGTAAAGCCAGAACTCAGGAAGATGAGGAATAGCAGAATATAGCTGAATGCTCCCGCGCCCTCCATGGTCTTTGCAAACAGACCGAACAGTATCGCAAGCCAGGTCGTAGCCAGCGTAAATAGCGTCAGAAGTGCCGCGAACATTGACCACTCCAGGATCCCCGCGTCCGATCGAAACCCTATCAGGAAGGCGACCAGCAAAACCAAAAGCGACGAAAACAGATTAGAAAGCGTCGACGACAGCGCGTGCCCACCCAGAATTGAAGACGGAGCGACCGGCATAGTCTTGAAGCGGTTGATAATCCCCTTCTGCAAGTCCATACTCAAGCGAACTGCCGCGTAGGCGATGCCGCTCACGACCGTCATCACGATGATCGCAGGGACCACAAAGTTGATATATTCGCCACCCCCGATCGCCTGCTGGAATGAGCTACCAAAGACGTAGACGAACATCAGCATCATGACAATCGGTGTAGCAACGACAGTAATAATCGTGTCCATGCTACGGACCGTGTGGCGCAGGCTGCGCTTGGCCATCGTCCATGTGTCGCGAAGGATCATTACTTTTCCTCCTTATCGTTAATAATTTTCAGGAAAACATCGTCGAGGGTTGGCGCTTTCTTGGTAAATTCAGCGATCTCGACTTTTGCGCCTTCGAGCTTTGTGAGCAGCTGAGTTAGCTGGCTCACGCTGCCATCGGTTGCGACAGTGAGCGACAAGGCATCGTCGTCCTGAGTTATCTCGTGCTTCTTCAGAACCTTGACCGCTGCGTTAAGCTGATCTTGACCATTGAACTTGAGTTCAATCTGGCCGTGAGGTAATAGCTTCTTCAGCGCGCTCGGCGTGCCTTCGGCCACGATCTTACCCTTATTCAGAATGGCGATCTTGTCCGCCAGTTGGTCTGCCTCTTCCAGGTATTGCGTCGTCAGAAAGATCGTCGTGCCGCTCGCTGCCAGCTCCCTGATCGCCTGCCACATGCCGTTCCGACTTTGCGGATCAAGGCCCGTAGTCGGCTCGTCAAAGAAGATAACCGTCGGACTACCAATAAGACTCATCGCGATATCCAGCCGACGGCGCATGCCGCCGGAGTATGTTGCGGCACGTCGGTCGGCAGCCTCATCCAGCTCAAATTGCTTCAATAGCCTGTCAGCTACAGCCCTATCGACATGTCGTAGGTCACAGATCAACTCGAGGTTTTCGCGGCCGCTCAGCATGTCGTCGACTGCGGCGAACTGCCCGGTGAGACTAATCGTATTGCGTACCTTCTCTGCTTTTTCAGCTACGTCGTAGCCGCTAACACTCGCCGAGCCACCGTCAGCCTGCATAAGTGTCGTTAGAATATTGATGGTCGTCGTCTTGCCAGCGCCGTTCGCTCCAAGCAGAGCGTAGATCGTCCCCTTCTCGACGCTGAACGATATTCCCTTCAGCACGTCGACCTTTTTAAAGGACTTTCGAAGACCATCGACAGTGATTGCTGCCGTTTGCTTTTCCATAGTTATGTATCTCGCTTACTTGATAGTTACGTTTTCGAGCTTGGCTTTCGCGCCCTTCAAGATGGCAAATGTCGCCTTGTCCATGGTTGCGCCGTCAAAGACGGTATTTTTCACATCTGAGTGATGGAACGAGACGTCGTTGAGCACTGCGCCCCTAAACGATGTATTGCGGAGCGATGTGCCATCAAAAGACGTACCGTTTAGGGTCATACCGTCAAAAGACACGTCACGCAGGTCGGAGTGAGCAAAGCGCGTGCCGTCCAGAGTCGCCCCTTGGAACGATGTGCCCTTCAGCGCTGCCGCCTTAAGCTGGGCGCCGGTGAGATCAGCGTTGTCGTATGATACGCCCGTGAGGTCAGAGCCAGTGAATCGCGCTTCAGTCAGGTTAGCGCCTTTGAACGAAGCCTTGCGCAGGTCTGATCCACTAAACTTTGAGCGCGTAAGGTCAGAGCCATCAAACTTCGAAGACGCCAGCGAACTGTAGCTGAAGTCAGACTCAACCAAGTTGATGTCGGTGAGGTCAGATTCCTTGAGCTCCGAAGACGCAAACTTTGAAGTGCTCTGTCGTGCTGACCTGAATGCGTCCTTCAGAACTTTGTGTACGGCGGGTACTCCGGTTGCTTCTGGAGCTGTTTTTGGCGCGTGCTGCACCTCGGCCATAATTTCAGAGACGTCGCCGAATGAATCAACAGTTAGCTGATAAGCTTCGTCGTCGCTCTTGCCTTGCTGCTTGAGGTCGTTGAACTTTTCCTGCAGGTTCGCCAGCAGTTCTTGCTCGACATCGGTACGTGCAGGGAAGTTGCCATACGGCCTAAATGTTTCGTTTAAAAATTCTTGTAGTTTCTTTTCCATGACTTTCCTTTCTATAGTAATTCGTCTAGAATTTGCTTTGCCCATTCCCAGTTTTGCTTGTTGCTTTTGTACAACTCGTGACCGGTGCTGGTGATGCGATAATATTTGCGTCGTCCGCCCTGGGTTTCGTCTCCCCAGTAACTGGTGATGTGCTTGTCGCCTTCGAGGCGCTTCAAGCTTGAGTACATCGTCGCCTCCTTCAGCTCATACTGCTGACTGGAATGCTCGGATATAAGCTTTGTGATTTCATAGCCATACTTGTCGCCATCCAGCAAAAGCTTGAGGATGATCGTGTCGGTATGTCCACGAAGTAAATCCGATGATAGTCTCTTGTCGATCATGAGCACAGTGTATATCACATTACTATGACAGTCAAGGTACTTTATTCAAAACAGCACTACACGCTTATGATAATGCCGTTTTAACGCAGGCGGATGGCTACTTTCCGAACTCTTCCCTAGACCATTTGTAGCTAGCCGCGATCAACTTCTCCAGGACTTTTAGGTCCACATCGTCTAGCTTGTTGACGTAGAGGCAGCCAGCGCTTGTCTTGTGCTTGCCCAAATCCTTTAGCAACTCAGGAAATTTGTTCGGGTAAACATACAGGGTTAGATTCTGCTTGCGCGGTGAGAACGCAGCCAGCGGCCAATCGCCCTCTTGCGAGCTGCGCTCCGACTTGTAGTGATACACCCCAAAACCAACGATGCCTGGTCCCCACATCTTAGGCTCTAGGCCAGTTGCGCGCTTATATATCTTGAGAAGCTCGAAGCCATCCTGGCGACGGCGTTCGTTCTCAACACTGTTGATAAAATCTTCGACGCGCTCGCCTGTGACCTTCGTCTTAATCTCACTCATACGTAAATAATATCAGATTACAACGCGGGGACGAGGAGCCACGACGCAAACTCTAAACAAGAAAAAAGACCTACACGAGGTAAGTCTCTTTTCATGGTGCGGGTCGGGGGACTCTAACCCCCGGCCTCGTCCTTGGCAAGGACGCGCTCTAAACAACTGAGCTAGACCCGCATGTCGTAACTACTGGAGTATAATACCGAACTTTTAAGGGATTTTCAAGAGGTAAGTCTTGCTCGCCAGGCGCCGCGAATACTGCGGGCCTGGCGAGGTTGCACTGAACCTCGGGGATGGTGGGACTGGATCTTGCGACTAGATGTGTCGCCTCGGCTTGCCCTGAGAAGGCTTCGGCAGGTTGAGCCGCCCGGCGCCGCTCAAGAAGATCGCGCGATCTCCACTGGGGTGGCCCAGAAGCGTCATGATGGCCAGTCGGATGTGCCAGGCCATCGGGTCGGCGCTCTGAAGGGCGATTCCTGCACCTTCGTGAAGAAGGCCGCGAGAGACTCCGCTGAGTCGGTTGACCATTCGGGCGATCTCCTCGCGCCGACGGTCGATGTCTGCCGCTTCGGAACCTCCCCACAGCTCGAAGAGATCGACCAGCCAACGGAGAACCCGCGGCTTGCCTCCCTCAGCAGGGGTATTGTTCATCAATTCGTCGAGCCTTACGCCCATTACCTCTCCCTGATTGTTGGGCAACGTAGAACGATTGTACCACCGCTAAGAGCTATCCCATAAAAATTGAATGCTGTCATTTCGACACTAGCAGCAAACACTACCGCAATGCTAAGCTAAAACCAAGCTTTGAGAGGCTTAAAACAAACATTCCACTAACACAAAAGGGGTCTTCATGATCTTTAAAAAACGCGCCCACAAGGCGCGACTTGATCGAGTTGCCAAGCTCTATTTGGCGTACAAGTTCCTGGGTGCGCTCTACTTTGCGTATCCGATTTTCTATGAGTTTGCGGTGCAGGCAATTACGCCCGTGCAAGTCGGGATATTCTTCAGCGCCATCGGCATCTGCGGCTTTATAGCCGAGATACCAACGGGAGTTATTGCGGACAAGCAGGGCCGTAAGTCGAGCAGTATGCTGGGCATGGCCTTACTTACCATAGCGCCGTTGATTGTCTTCTTCGGGCATACATTCCCCGCTTACCTCGTCGCAGCAGTGTTCTACGGCCTCGGCAGAGCGCTGTTAAGCGGAGCGCTTGAATCACTCGTCTATGACCACAAAAGTACGTCAAGAACGATGTACCGGAGGGTAAATGCGCTCGAGATTACCTTCGGACAGGCCGGCATCTTGGCAGGCGCGGCGGCTGGAGGCATCCTGTTTTCGATTCACCACAGCCTGCCTTTTGTAACCGAGGCGATGGCTGGCCTGGCGTGCGTGATCCTCATAAGTTTCATGCGCGAACAAAACAAGGATGACTTCGTGCGACCGACCTCATCACACCGTCAGCACTTTATGCAAAGCATGCAACACCTGTTTGCCACACCCTACTTGCGAATCACCGTGCTGATGGGTGTGACCTTCTCGGTCATGCTGGGCATGTGCATTCAGTTTGTGAATGAAGCTACTATGATTGAACACGGATTCCAGGCGGAGGCTCGAGGGCTCCTGATTTCTGGAGCGGGAATCGCAACGCTTATCATACTGCATGCTGTCATTCTGAGGGTCGTCAAAGGCGATATCGAACGAATCCTCTACCTAACATGCGGCGCTACTGTGGCCTACCTGCTCATGAGCATGCGTAGTGCGTCGCTATTCATCTTTGGCTATCTCATCTGGTGTTGCCTGAACGCGACTAGCTCGTTCATACGAATAATGATCCACGACCGGATACCAAGCTCGCACCGCTCAACAATCATGAGCAACTTCAAAGCCCTTGCTACACTGGTCGGTCTAGGGGCGAGCACCACTACCGGACTCTTGGTGCAGCAAGCTGGGACGCCACGCTCGGCGTATGTGGTCTTTGCCGTTATCGCATGTTTTGTGCTGCTTCCGTGCGCCTACTGGCTGGTAAAAACACCTAAGCAATGAAGCTACACGTAGCCGAATTCGATCGGACTTGGCCAGTCTTGCACAACATGCAATTCCGTCTACGCATTGTCGACTAATAGTTCTTATGTATAATCAAAGATAGTAAGTCAACAAGGAAGTCTATGGCGCGATTACCGCAACCCGGAAGCGACAATGGGGTTTGGGGCGATATCCTCAACGACTTCTTGTTGCAAGCTCACAACGCCGATGGCACCCTAAAGCCGTTGGACAAAACGGCCGTTGGCCTCAGTAATGTGGATAACACCTCGGACGCCAGCAAGCCTGTCTCCACGGCTACCCAGACCGCGCTAAACGGCAAGGCCAGCAAGCCGACTACGGTCAGTACTGGATTTGTGACGAGTACGGCTATCATTAGCGTCGGCAGCTGGACGGTTCTGCCTGCCGCATATCGAGTCACCATCGCCGCCAACGTCGGTGACCTCGTCGAGCTTCACGCGCTGATTATTTCTAACCAAAGTACGGGAGATACCGAAGCCGACGTTGCTTCCATCGTTGGAGGCACCCCTGCTCGTTATCTATCCTCCGGAACCGCCACCCAGGCAGCCAATGGCCATGGCGGACTCTACGGATCTGGTGGTTTTGGTCACTGGCAGATCCCCGCAGTGCACTGGATTGTCCAGGCCGGCGATCTCTCCAGTGGTCAATTGACGCTTACTTATGTCATGCGCTCTACTAGCAGCTCACGCACCATCGGCAACGCCGGCTACCCTAGTGAGATCCGCGCCATCAATCGCGGCCCCGTCAACTAGAAACCGCTAGCCGTCAGTTATTACGTCAACCAAGAAAAATACCTCACGCAATGGTGAGGTACTTTTCTTGGTGGCGCCTCCCAGACTCGAACTGGGGACACGCGGCTCTTCAGGCCGCTGCTCTACCAACTGAGCTAAAGCGCCATGTTACGTGCAGCCGCACGTAACAGAGTAGATTATAGGCTATTTACAGGGAAGATTCAAGAACGCGCTACTTGACGATCTTCTTGAATGCGTCAGATAGGTCAGCTGGCAGCACAAAGATAGTCTTCTGCGATGGTTCAACCGCGATCTTCTCGAGGGTTTGCAGCGTGCGAATTCCCATTCCACCTGGGACCATGCCGAGAATTGTCGCTGCTTCGGCGACCTCTTGAGCGGCAGCCTTCTCGGCAGCAGCGTTGATAATTACGGCACGGCGTTCACGCTCAGCTTCAGCTTGCTTAGCCATGGCGCGCTTCATGTCCTGCGGTAGTTCGATATTCTGAATCTTCACGTTCTCGACGTCGATGCCCCAGCGGTCGGTCTCGCTATCTACGATTCGCTTAATCTCCAAACTAATCTGCTCACGCTGACTCAGCAAACTGTCGAGCTCGACGTTGCCAACGACATCACGAAGAGCAGCCTGCGCGAATTGGGCGGTCGCATACTTGTAGTTGTTGGTTTCCAAGACCGCCTTGTCGGCGCTGATCACACGGAAATACACAACCGCATCGACATTAATGGTCACGTTATCTTTAGTGATAACTTCCTGGCGTGGAACATCTACTGGCGTGCTCCGAATGTCTACTTTGATCATCTGCTGCAGAATCGGAATCACGACCCGCAAGCCAGGCTCTTTCATGCCCGAGTAACGACCAAGCGTCAAGACAACGCCACGCTCGTATTGGTTGATAATTCGGATGCCGCTCAGTACCAAAATTACCAAACCCAGCATCAGCATAAAGCCAAAACTACCAGCTATTTCCATCATCAACTCCTTACCTTTGTGACTTCAGTATACTACTCGAGAGCCAGCTCTACCAAGCGGTCGAGCAGCTGCGAATAGCCGAGGCCGGTCTCTTGCCAGAGTTGTGGATACATACTGATGTTGGTGAAGCCTGGCAAAGTGTTGACCTCGTTAATGTAGATAGTGCCGTCGTCGGCGAGGAAGAAGTCCACGCGGGCAAGACCTCGGCACTCCAGCGCAACGTAGGCTTCCACGGCCATCTCGCGAATACGATCAGACACACCTTCAGGCAGTTCGATAGCGGTCGAGGTTTTAGTCAGGCTATCAGCTGCATATTTGGCATCATAGCTGTAAAACGTCTCTTCAGGCATAATCTCACCGACCACGCTGGCCTCTGGCTTTTCGTTGCCCAGAACTGCACATTCGAGTTCACGACCTGAGATTGCGCGCTCGATGATAACCTTGTGGTCGTGCTTCAAGGCCTCGGTGATTGCCGCATCAAATTCCTCAACATTCTCAACACGACTCACGCCAACCGACGAACCTTGGTTGGCTGGCTTCACGAAGAGTACGTCGCCGAGCTTGGCCTGCACGTCACTGTATTGCGGCGCTGGCTGACCCAGACGATGTAGCACGTAGGCAGCAACTGGCACGTTGGCCTGCATCAAAAGACGCTTGGCAATATCCTTGTCCATACAGATCGCCGAGCCCAAAACTTCACACCCCACGATAGGCACGTGCAACAACTGGGCCAGCCCCTGGACCGAACCGTCCTCGCCATTCTGGCCGTGCAAAACTGGCAAAATAACATCAGGTCGAGCGCCCTCACCTGCCGAATTGACGAGCTTACCCTCGCCCAGCACCGGGTGCAACTGCGGATCCATCGCCGAGCGCTCCACTACTTCGTTGGTGTGCCACCACGTGCCGTCGCGGTCAATATAGCACAGAGAAACATCGTATTTAGATTTGTCCAAAGCGTCAAAAACATTGCTCGCTGAGCGGATGGACACTTCATGCTCGGCTGATTCGCCGCCAAAAAGTAAGAGTATAGTGCGTTTGCTCATAGGCCCCAGTATACCAGCCTCTCCTACCTAACATGAAAAATAGACCACTTTCGTGATCTACTTTTCATGGTGGGCGCTGAGGGACTCGAACCCCCGACCCTCTCGGTGTAAACGAGATGCTCTAGCCAACTGAGCTAAGCGCCCCTGAAATCTAACGTAGTATAACACTTAACGGAGAGCGGGACAAGGATTTGGCAGGATTCGACCCCGTCGCCAGAGCGGCGACGGGGTCTCCTCCTTGGCATGATGCGCTCTACTTCACGCTGACGTAGGGCATACCGCCCAGAAGCTTGTGCCACTGTGCGCGCGGGAGTTTGTACTCGGCCTTGCCGATCGCGACGCCGAGGGCGAAGAGCTGCTCCATCACGCGGTGCTCGCCGGTCCACTGCCTGCCGTGACGATCGTTGCAGGCGAAGAGGAACGACATGCCACCACCGACGGACTCGTGGAACTCCAGCGGGAGCTGCTGAAGCAGGGCCTCGATGGTCGGGCTGTGCCGAGTCAGAGCATCGGCGTTGAAGGCGATCTGCGGATGAAGGATTCCCTCCGCCACGACTCGCTTCGCCGCCGGCGTCTTCTGTCCGGCCAGGCATTCCCGGAAGATCGAACTGACCAATTCAGGGGCTAACCTTGTGTCCATCGCACCTATCCTCGCTACGGGCGACACTCGCCAAGGAGTGTCGAATGTTGGTTCAACATACTTATTATAAAATGTCGAACCAATAAACCAAGGAGGCTACTTCCAGGTGCGCTCTTTGTTTTGCTCTTCCTTGTCCCGAAGCGCTTGCTCCATGTCGATACCTAAGCGATTCGCCACCGCGTTTAGCATAATCAGAACGTCAGCAATTTCGCCTGCAGCATCAAAATCATACTTCTTATTCACATCCACGCCCATCGTTGTGTGATGCTTGCGAATGACCTTGCAGAGTTCGCCAACTTCCTCTACGAGAAGCAGCGACTGCTCCACGATGCCTTCGTGCGAGAAGCCGCGTTCCTTCTCCATGTCGATAACGTACTGCTGGATATCCGCCAGCGTCGGCTTTTCCCCAAGATGTAAATTACTCATGCTGGGTATTGTAGCCTAGAATCCGCCGTATCCGTAACCGTAGCCATAGAAACTGCCGGACGGCTTGTGGTAATCAGTTATCTTCATTGGCTCCGTCGGGTTGCTGCGAGGAATAATAAATAGCTCGCTGCCCTTCTTGGAGACGAGCAAGTAGTCCTCGCCCATCCAGCCGTATGGAGTGAATTCGCTGAGATTCAGGATTTCTTTGCCATTTTCACCGTTGGGGTCGCCCACAAAGAGCGTGTTCTTTCCGTCACGCGGCTCGTACCAGAAGGTGTTCTTGCTGGATGGAGATAGCAGATATGTCGGGTAGTACTTGTTGTAGAACTCATCGCCGGAAAGGTCTTTGTCTTCGGTAAATTTGTTGCTCTCATATTCCCAGAAGGATCGCTGATATTTCTGGTAAACCTCGTAATAGACTTCTTGCGGTTTGTAGAGTCGGGCTGAGCCAAAGTAGGTTCCTGGCTCGGTTGGGAAGCTCTTCAGTGTCTTCTTGTTGCTGCCATCTGGTCGAACACTATTGATCACGACATTCTTGCCGCTCAGCGTGTATAGTTCGCCGGTGTTCCAGCTCTTCTGATAGACGATCTCGTTGTCCAAGATATAGACGTTGCCGATGTATTCGTTGGCGAATTTAGTGTCGTTATCGCCTTCGCCGGCAGCCTCGTCCAGGATGGCAATGGAGCCGCTTGTAGCGTTGAAGCTCTTGAGCGAATAGCGCTTTGGCTCCCAATTCTTAACCTTCGATCGGAAAACGGTGTAGACGAAATGCGTATTGTACCAGCCGACCGGGTCGAAGTCGGCGTCGCCCTCATCGATAACACTGAGCTTGCCAGTGCTGGCTTCTATCAGATATAACTTTGGCTTATCGCTGTCACGGCGAGCCTTGAGCGCGAGGTATTTCCAGTCGCGGGAGGCGAGCAGGACCGTGCCATACTCGTCCTCTTTGCCTGTCCCCTTCAGGACTGTCTGGACATTTGCGCCGTCCAGGTCAGACTTCAGAACGTCGATGCTACCGCTGCGTTTGCTCAGGAAGAAAAGCTTGCCGCTCGGGGTGACTGCAAATGTATTCTTAGCATCGAGCTGCTCGATCACACTAACTTTAACAGAGGAATCGTTGTAGCCACCCTGGCTCAGCGTCGCGTCGATCTCGGCTTTATCGGCCGGCAACACTACAACCGTTTCGCCGTTCTTGTCAGTCTTGGATGACGTGCCATCCACCGATATCTGCGCGCCTTCGACGGGCTGCTTGCTAATCTTGTTGATGACCTTTATAGGAACCTGACGGCCGGTAGCTTCGATGCTCATGTCAAAGCTGGGATTCGCGCCAGTAATCGGCACAAGGACGTCGGCATTGAGATCCTTGTAATATTTCTTGGAGGCTTTGACTTTCTTGCTGCCGACAGAGACAGACCTGAGCGTTGCCTGGCCCTTGGCGTCGGTTGTGGCAGATTTGTCGCCCAGGCTGATGGTCACGTTGCTGACAGGTTTCTTGGTCTTTGTATCCTCAAGCTTGATAGTGACGTCACGCTTAATAAACATCCCCAGCGTGGCGTAACGTGTCGCGGGGATAGCCATAATAACAGCAATCAGCAAGACGAGCACCCCCGCAACCAACAGGATGATTTTCTTGCGCGTCCATTTGTGCTTAGACTTCACAGGCTTTTTGTCGACGGGCTGCGCAGCTTCTTGCTCGGCCTCGGTCATAGCCTGCTCGAGCTCTTTGCCGCTTGGCTCTCCGGCGTCAGGTTCTGGCTCGGACGATAGCTCTTTATTCTTTGGTTCGTCGTCTGTCTCTTCCTGCGTTGAATCATTGATGACAAAATCGTCGTCGTCTTTGGGCTTAGGAGCTTTGCTGTCGGCCATGAGATTTCCTTGTTTCTTAGGGTTACCTTAAGCTTAATCGAGGAAGGCTACTCAGTACAAGAGCTTGATTTTTCTCTGTTCTGCAGGTATGCTAGTTTTTGTCTACAAACTACTTATGCGCGAGTGGCGGAATGGTAGACGCGCTAGCTTCAGGTGCTAGTGTCCTTCGGGACGTGGAGGTTCAAGTCCTCTCTCGCGTACCATAGAAAAAGACCAGGTTTATGCCTGGTCTTTTTCTATGTTTCTCTCTTGCGTACAATGTCCTTGCCAAAACCACCTAAAATGATCTAATATACGAGTCGTGTTTTGTGTTTTCAACGGAGGTGGGTTCATTGAGAAGAAGTGTACGCACGACCATCGCGATCGTCGCTGTGCTGAGTTCGAGCGCTTGCGGTGCCTTGAGCAACCTGGCGGGAAGTTCCTGCAAATGGACCGTCGAACGCGCAGCCGCACAGGTCGTGGTGGTGCCAGTCGATCAGTCCAACATCGCTGCCGCGATACCGGCAGTGACTGCTGGCGCTGGCGGCATCATCCTGTTCGGGGGACACACGCCCTCGAGCCTGAAGACCGAACTCGCCGCAGCCATCGCTGACGCCCCAGATGGGCATCCCCCAGTCGTGATGTCTGACGAGGAAGGCGGTTCCGTGCAGCGCCTGCGCGATGCCGTCGGCACGTTGAACTCAGCCCGATGGATGGCCGATCACTGGCAGCCCGATCAGATCCGAAAAGAGGCGAAGGCGCTCGGTGCCAAAATGGAGGCGCTCGGCGTCACCATGGACTTGGCCCCGGTTCTGGACCTCGACGGCCGAAACGTACCGCCCAGCAAGACCAATGCGGGCGGCAACCGGTCGTTCGGAATCGATCCCGACCGAACCTCGCGAGCAGGCGTTGCCTTCGCGCAAGGCCTGCAAGACGGCGGGGTTACTCCGGTCGTGAAGCATTTTCCTGGTCTGGGTGGCGCCGTCGGGAACACCGACTACGTAGCGGCGCGCACCAAGCCCTGGGGTGAGCTTCAAAACGCCGGACTCAAGCCGTTCAAGGCGGCGATCGACGCCAAGGTGCCGGCAATCATGACAGCGAACGCCGGCGTACCCGGGCTAACCAACCTGCCCGCGAGTCTGTCGCCAGAGGTCGTCAAGGTTCTACGTCAGGACCTGCACTTCGACGGCCTGATCATGACCGACTCGCTGTCAGCCGGTGCGATCTCTGCGAATGGCTTCACGCCGGAAACCGCGACAGTGGCGGCACTGAAAGCGGGGGCTGACGCCATCCTGTACGGCAACGACCCGCAAGGGTTCGGCCAGGTGACAGCCGCCATCGTCACGGCGGTCAACAACGGAGAACTGCCCCGAACCAGACTGGTCGAGGCAGCCAACCGAATGCTGACCATCAAGCATCTCGGCAGCTGCGGCTGACAAAAGCCCGCTGCGAAAACTGACCTCGCCCGCTGCAACATGAGCGGGCGAGGTCTCGACACGAACTTATTTTGCCTTCTTGTGGCGTCGGCGATGTTCGGCGATAAACACCAGACCGACGATAGCCACGCTCGCCCACACTACATTGATAAACACGTGCACATAGGCCGTCTTCATAAAGCTGTACACAATCAACAGCACCGCCGCACCGAGGTTGCTCAGCTGGTATTGGGGCGTGTGCGTCTGCCAGCGCTTGGTCGTGGCCATAAAGTACGCGATCAGCAGAAGCGCCGCGCCTAAAATGCCGACAAGATCTACGGGCTGTATATTCATTATGTCCTAGGGAGATGGTCGGCCAGGTGGTCCATGGAGTATTCGTGGCGCATGTGTTTAATGAGGTCGTCGCGCTTGACGTTCACCTTCACGCCCGGGTTGAACATGTCATAAGGGTCGAAGATCTTCTTCACGTCTAGCATGACTTGGTAGATTTCTTCGCCATAAACCTTAGGCAGGTATAGCCCGCGAAGACGTCCGTCGTTGTGCTCGCCAGAGGTGCTGCCGCCGAGACTCAAGACAAGCTCGTAATATTCGTCCATGATCTTCATGACCTTCTGGCGGTCGCCGAGCTTACTGAGGTCCAGGAATGGTTGCATATGCAGGTTAGCGTCACCGGCGTGACCCCATAGAGCGACTTCGAGGTGGTACTTGTCAAAGATGGCGTAAATGCCGATCATGAATTCCTTGAGGCGCTCCCGAGGGACAACACCGTCTTCGATAATCGGCAGCGCCTTCAAGTTGTCGTCGGCGTAAGCGATCAGAGCAGCCGCACTGTGGCGGATAGACCACAACTTCTGTTGTTCCTCAAACTCATCGCTAATCTTGTAGCTGGTTCGGAAGTCGCGCAGCATCTTCTCGGCTTTCTTCACCTTAGCGCCTTGCTTGTGCTCGTCGTCGAACTCACACAGCAGGACGAGTTCAGGATACGGAGCCTCAATCAGTCCCTTCAGGCGGTTCGGACTAATACGGCCGATTGTTTCCAGGAGATGCTTGTCCACCATCTCGAGCGCGCTTGGCTGGAGCTTCATTAGCTCGCCCACTGCTCGGTTAGCTTCGTCGAGGTCTTCAAAGCAGATAACCATCAGGCTAGTCTTGGGAATGTATGACTCCAAGCGAACGATCGCCTCAGTAATAACACCCAGCGTACCCTGCGAGCCCACGAACAGCGGAGTCAGGTCAAAGCTGCCGTCCTTACGCTTCACGTCGGCCAGTGCGTAGCCGGCAGCGTTCTTGGTAATGCCAGGAATAACAGACTGCTGCTGGATAAGGTCCCAGTTGTCGGTGATCAGCCCGTCTAGCTGACGATAAATTTCACCTTCGAAGTTCGTGAGGCCTTTCTTGCGGTTCAGTTCGCGCTTGTTCAATCGAGTTGTCTGAATTAGCTCGCCGTCAGCCAACACGACCTCGAGACCCTCGATGAACTTGCGGGTGTCACCGTATTTGACGGTCTTTTCACCAGCGGCGTTGTTGGCAATAGAGCCACCAATGGTTGCGTAATCAATGGATGACGGATACGGTGGCAGGAACAGACCGTGTGTCTTGACGGCCTCCTGGAATGCCAGGTAATTGATGCCAGGCTGTACGCGAGCCAGGCGCTGCTTGGTGTCGAGTTCTAGCAGGCGATTCATGTGAGCCGGAAAAACCATCACGATACCCTTACCAATTGCCGCGCCGCTCTGGTCACTACCACGGCCACGAGCAGTCAGGGGTAGCACGTGACCCTTCTCGCTCAGCTGCCAGCTAAAGCGCGTAACCTTGCGCACATCGCTCACGTTCTTGGGGTACACGACCATGCTTGGCGTCATTTCAAAGATACTGCCATCCGTCGAGAAGTACTTACGAACGTTACTCGCACTCAAAACTTCACCAACAATATGCTCCTGCAGGTAATTCGCAACTTTGTTCACTAGTGGGCTACCCTCTTCATCAAACAGCTTATGTTAGCCCTATAATAGCACAAACCCAACCAGGTCAGGCAACTGTGCCACCTGACATTGAAATATATAACAAAATATTTTATAGTAATAGTGCTTCGAATCCCAACCGAAAGGTACGAGCATTGTCCATCATAAGCGTCTTAGTAGACGTCGAGGCGCTGGTAGTGGCCATCGGCTTTGTTGTAGCGGTCATAATCCAAAGCAACAGATCACTGACGAGCTACTTCGTCCTTCCCGTCGCCCTACTGGGCGTTCACGTATACGGGAACACGGTCCAAGAGCTGGAGTTAGGCCCGGAATGGATCCGCAACCACCTGCACAACACTGGCGTCGCCGGCCTCTCGATGATCGTGGCGCTGATCTACGCACTGGTCGAGAAGCAGTGGCGGTATGGCCACCTGCCCCAACCGGCGCGTCGCATCAAGCTCGCACGGTCGGCCATGAACCAAACCTTGTACTACTGGCTCGCCTCAGCCGGCCTTGGCATCGGCCTAGAGATCGTCACCGTGACGATCTGGGGCGAGGACGCCAAGGCCGCAGGCTACTCCGGCAAGCTCGACTGGTTCGACTTGTCGGCCTACCTCGTCGGTGCACTGATGGTGACCCTGAACCACCTGTGGTTCAAGCGTCGCATCATCGCCAAGATGCAGCGTCGATACGGTGTGTTCGCCTGACCGACGGATCGAAGCAGGCGACCACGGGAGCACATCCCGTGGCCGCCGCTTCACAGGTGAACTTGTCTGGACAGATCGGCGCTCCCCTATTATTATGACCGAGGCCACGTTTTCCAACGGAGGAAGCCATGAAGC
>CAZPGP010000016.1:15509-21306 GCA_964586395.1 uncultured Candidatus Saccharibacteria bacterium | reverse complement strand
CGTATACGTCGTCGGACTTGATGGTGAGCATTTCCTGAAGGGTAGCGCTCGCGCCGTATGCTTCAAGTGCCCAAACCTCCATCTCACCGAAGCGCTGACCACCGTTTTGTGCTTTACCACCGAGTGGCTGCTGGGTGACCATTGTGTATGGACCAATGCTTCGTGCGTGGATCTTGTCTGCAACCATGTGGTGCAGCTTAATCATGTACATGTTACCGACAGCGGTAAGCTCCTGGAAGGCGTCACCAGTACGACCGTCGAACAGCTGAACCTTACCGTCTGATGGCAGACCGGCTCGCTCGAGCTCGCTGACGATTGTTTCGATTGGGACACCGTTGAAAGGAGGTGTTGCTACCTTGTAACCAAGTGCGCGGGCAGCCATACCGAGGTGAACCTCGAAGAGCTGACCCAAGTTCATGCGTGAAGGCACACCGAGTGGGTTCAAGATGACGTCGATAGGCTCGCCGTTTGCCATGAATGGCATGTCTGCTACTGGCAGAATACGAGCTACGACACCCTTGTTACCGTGACGGCCGGCCAGCTTGTCGCCGACTGCAATCTTGCGAGTCTGCGCAACGAAGATCTGGATCTGCATCAGTACACCAGCCTTGAGCTCGTGACCGTGTTCGCGGCTAAATACCTTTACGCCCACGATCTTACCGTGCTTACCGTTGCTCATTCGCTGAGAGGTGTCACGTACGTCCTTAGCCTTTTCACCGAAGATGGCGCGCAGAAGGCGCTCTTCGCTTGAAAGCTCTTGCTCACCCTTTGGCGTAATCTTACCAACCAGGATGTCACCGGCGTGAACCTCAGCACCGATGCGAACGATACCGTTCTCATCGAGGTGGCGAAGGCTTTCCTCGCTGACGTTCGGGATGTCACGAGTGACAATCTCTGGGCCTAGCTTGGTTTCACGGACTTCAACCATGTAGTCGGTGATGTGAATGCTAGTGAGGTCATCTTCTTTGACCAAGCGGTCGCTGAGGATGATAGCGTCGTCCATGTTGTAACCGCCCCAAGGCATGTAGGCTACAACGAGGTCGCGACCGATGGCGAGTTCGCCGTCAGCCATGCTCATGCCTTCAATCAGTACGTCGCCCTTCTTGACCTTCTGGCCGCGAGTTACGACAACGCGCTGGTTGATGCTCTCACCATCGTTGCTTCGCTGGAAGTGCATAGGAACGTAGCTCTTGACGCCGTCTTTGTACTGAACTTGAATTTCAGAGCCGTCAGCGCGGACAACCTCACCATCACCTTCGGCGACGATCAGCTGACCAGAGTTACGAGCGATAACAGATTCCATGCCAGTGCCAACGATTGGAGACTGTGGCTTGATCAGAGGTACGGCTTGCTTCTGCATGTTTGAACCGGTCAGGGAGCGGTCAACACGGTTTTTCTCTACGAATGGAATCAGGGATGCGGTTGAACCAAGAATTTGCTTCTTGGCTGCGTCGACAAAGGTAACTTCACTAACGTCAACTTCACCTGGCTTCAGGTTGATACGAGCAGATACGCGCTCGGCTACAAACTTGCCGTTCTCATCGACTTCGTTACCAGATTCAGCAATGATCTCGAGAGACTCTTCGGCGGCGTCCATGTAGACGACCTCGTCAGTAACTTTACCGTCAACAACGCGGCGGTATGGCGTCTCAAGGAAACCGTACTCGTTAACCTTAGCGTAGCTAGCCATGTTAAGCACCAAACCAATGTTGGCACCTTCAGGGGTCTCTACAGTACAAAGACGACCGTAGTGAGTTGCGTGTGCGTCACGAACGTCCAGACCGGCGCGTTCGCGGCTCAGACCGCCAGGGCCCATTGAGCTGAGGCGGCGTTTGTGTGCCAGCTCAGAAAGTGGGTTGGTCTGGTCCATGAACTGTGACAGCTGAGAGCTAGCGAAGAATTCGCGAACTGCAGCAACGACCGGGCGGGCGTTGATCAGCTGACCAGGGGTTACCGTCTCGATGTCGCTCATGCTCATGCGGTCGCGGGCGTTGCGCTCCATGCGCAGCAGACCGATGCGGAACTGACGCTGGACAAGCTCGCCAACCATCTTCACGCGGCGGTTGCTCAGGGCGTCGATGTCGTCTGGAGCGTCCTGCGTGTTGTTGAGGCGGATGACTTCCTTGATGATAGCGATCAGGTCGTCGATGCGCATAACGCGGTTCTCGGTTGTGTTGGCTACGTCCAGGCCAAGGCGCTGGTTGATCTTGTAGCGGCCCACACGACTGAAGTCAAAGCGCTTGAAGTCAAAGAACATGCGCTGAATCAGCTCGCGAGCGTTGTCGACAGTTGCCAGATCACCTGGGCGCAGGCGACGGTAAACTTCGATCAATGCTTCGTTGGTGCCCTTTGCAGGGTCCTTGTCGAGGGTGACGTCAATGTATTTAACTTCGCCGGTGTCGGTGTCAGCAAACAGGTCTTTGATGGCCTGGTTGGTTGGCGTACCGAGTGCGCGAAGCAGTGTCGTTACAGGAATTTTGCGGCGACGGTCGATCTTAACATAAAGAGCACCGCTACTTGCGGTCTCAAACTCGAGCCATGCACCACGACCAGGAATCAGCTTGGCGCCGTAGTTGTTGCGGCCACCATTGATTTCTGAAGTAAAGAAAACACCAGCAGATCGGATCAGCTGGTTAACGACGACGCGTTCTGCGCCATTAATAACGAAGGTGCCGCGGTCGGTCATCCATGGGTAGTCACCCAGGTAGATTTCTTGCTCTTTGACTTCGCCGGTGACTTTGTTGGTCAGCTCAACGACAGCCTTGAGGGGTGCCTCAAAACTAATGTTGTTCTCGCGAGCTTCTTGCTCGCTCATCTTTGGATCATCAAAGTGATAATCCTTAAAACGTAGCTCCAGCTTTTGGCCCGTGTAGTCCTCAATTGGATTAATCTCGGCAAAAATCTCGCCGAGACCAGTCTGGACAAACTCACGGAACGAATTAAGCTGGTGCTCAATCAAATTTGGCAACTCAACTGCGGTGTCTGCCTTGGTGAAGAACCGCCTCTGAGTCGCTGCGCTTGAGCCCTTACTCATCTATGCACGCTCCCTTGGATTTAGATTAGTGGGTTGATAGGATAATGGCGCCCGAAGATCCTCTAAGTGGTGCGTCCCGGTGAGATGCCAATCTCGGGGACACAAAGAACCCAACTTACTCAACTTCTTAAAGGGCTATTATGGGGAATAAAGTATAGTGTTGTCAAGAATAAATCTACATTTGGTCGGAGTTAGGTTCCGCCACCGGCCCAATGTGTCGCGGGCCGGGGCGGAACCTGGTGAACATTCGGAATGAGAAAGCCGTCTTAGCGCAGGCTTTCCAGCGACTGCGCAGCGACGAACAGCTGCCTTGGAGTCGAGATGCCGTCCAGCCGTTCGAACGACCGCGGTCGACCCACTGTGCGGAAGGTCAACTGGTAGCCAGAGTGCGTCCAGACGCTCAGCGACCCTTTGTTCTCGGGTCGGATGACAGTCCAGAGACGCCCGGTGTAAGCGTGCTGCGCGAGCAACCACCGGATGCGCGCCCGCATCAGCGGCCGGCCGATGCGCATCAGGTACTCCGGCCTGTTGGCGTCGAGCCAGGTGGCCGTCTGCGGCCCGCGACCCGAACCCAGTCGCGGTATGGAAGCCATGCCGACACTGACCACGCCGTACACCTGGGCGGTCGTCTCGGTGGCGCCCAACATGACGGCCAGTGCAGCGTAGGTACGCTCCTGAGCCATGCTGTTCTGGCGGCTCCGCACAGTCTCGGCTCCTGCTTGCGGACTGCCGTAGACGCCCTTCAGGTGAGGAAAGTCTACGGCAAGGCGTTGATTGGCAGGATCGGCAACAATCTCCGATAGGCGGCGCCCTAAGCGACCAGCGTCAAACGCTGTGAAGGGGCGCAAACCGATGTAAGGGTTCACAGCATTGAACCTTACCAGCATTAATAATGGGTGTCAAAATAAACTCACTGGGTGGGACGAGGGGCGGCTTTTGCGGGCCGCCTCTAGCGTCCCCAACACGTTCAGCGCGGACGGTTTCGCCGCATTGGCGGCCGCAGTCGGTAGATGTGGATCGAGGCATAGCCGCCGACGACGTACACCATGACCGAAGCCGGGTTGCTCTCGCCGGCCGGAAGGCGGTAGACGGCGTGCGTCTCGTCGCCCGCGTCCAACAGCATCTTGATGATCTTGTGCGAGACGTAGCTCGGCGGGAAGATCGTGACGTTCGGCTCGCGCCTGAACAATGCCGTCGGCCCAGCCACCTGGATCTCCGGGTACATAGCCTCGATCGGACCCCACTGCGCAGCGGGGAGGCCGATGATTTCGAGTGTCTTGCTGGTGTCGATCGGGACACCGGGCCGATAGCGAACGACTTCGATCATCGCTATTCAACTCCTTAGTTGGGGAACATGGTAGTTTTAACAGGGTTACTTCCCTATCGTCAACCCCTAAGCGTGAAGCAAGACGTCGTCGACGATGCCATACTTCTTGGCCTCCTCAGCAGTCATATAGAAGTCGCGCTCCATGTCGACATGAATTTTGTCGGGCTTTTGGCCGGTGTTCTTGGCCATGATGTCTTCGAGGAGCTTCTTGAGGCTCAGAGCTTCCTTCAGATCAATCTCTTGATCGGTCACTTTGCCGCGCGTACCGCTCGATGGCTGGTGAATCATAATTTTGCTATGCGGTAACGCGAATCGCTTGCCCTTGGTGCCCGATGAAGCTAGGACTGCCGCTGCACTTGCGGCCAGGCCGGTCACAATGGTCTGAACGTCAGGCTTAATGTAGTTCATAGTGTCAAAGATAGCCAAGCAGTCGTAGACGCTACCGCCGGGGCTGTTGATGTAGAAGTAGATGTCCTTCTTTGGGTCTTCGTACGCCAGGTGGAGCAGCTGCGCGATGATAATATTTGCCGTCACCGGGTTAACTTCGTCGCCGAGGAAGATGATACGCTCTTTCAGCAGGCGGCTGTAGATGTCGTAGGCGCGCTCGCCCATGCTCGTCTTTTCAATTACCGTTGGTACAAGATAGTTCATGCTTGGCTTGTTCATGCGTCTTAGTATAGGCGTTTGGCACTCGGCGTGCAAGAGTGCTAAACGCATTGACAAGGAGAGCTCGCTCCCCTATAAATAATGGGTCATTCCCGACAACGCACATGGAGGAACCGTGTTCCGATCCAGTACCGTCAAGGTGCTCGCCGCAGTGGCAGCCGCCCTGGCCTTTGGCACCGCGTGCACGAGCACCGGAGCCGGTGGCTCGGGCAGTACCAACCCCGGCACCAGCACGACGGCGAGCGTCGACCAGCAGACCCTGGACGCCGGCGCCAAGCTCCTGGCCGATGCGCTCGCGCCGCAGATGCAGACGGTCCTGACCAAGGCCGGGTTCTCCGGCGTGAAGGTGACCAGCGAGATGGACGAGGGCACGGCCGTGATCACCGCGGACGTCAGCCTGGCCCAGCTCAAGAGCGGCTGCAAGCTGAACTACGAGAGCAAGGTGACCGACCTGAAGGTCTACTTCGACGAGGTCATCACGCCGGAGAAGCCCGAGGGCATCGAGGTCACGGGCGCGGCGCGCAACACGGTGTCGCCGAAGAGCGCGTTCAACTACGTGTTCGCGAACCACAAGGCGTGTCTGGTGCCCAACGCGGTGGCGCCGACGAAGTAGTTCGCGACCGAACTGCTCGGGATACAAAGAGGCGGGCGGTGGCCGTTGTGGCCCCCCCCCCCACGAGGCAAACAAATAAATTAAATTTTTTTTTTTTTTTTATAAACAAGCCTAGCCGGTGGTATGAGTATTTATAAGGTTATGAAGAAACCCACGC
>CAZPGP010000016.1:4561-15499 GCA_964586395.1 uncultured Candidatus Saccharibacteria bacterium | reverse complement strand
CCACTATTTTTACCACCCCCCACCCCCACACCACAAAACGGCGGGTGCCTGGCCGCCCTCCGGGGGCGACTCCCCTCCCGCCAAAAACTCGGGCGGGGGGGGGCGGTGGGGCCCCCCCCCGCCTCGAGCAAGACATTGAACTTATCTATTTTGTGTTGAGTTCGATCAAGCGATCGACTGTCTTCTCTGTAATGATACGGTTAGCTAGATCGCGACGCGCCTCGGCAGTATCGAGCTGTTCGCGGAATTTAGCGTCACCGCCATAACGAGTCAGCATATCAGCGAGGCGCTCGTTAAGCTCTTCGGTGCTAACATCAATGCTCTCAACCTTGCTCAGCTCAGCCAATGCCAGGCCAACCTGTACGCGGCGAATAGCCTGCTCACGTAGCTCGGTCTTCTTCCAATCTTCTTCGCTAACGCCTTGCTGTTCGAGGTACTGCTGAAGCGTCATGCCACGGTAAAGCAAGTTCTGGATAAAGTCGCGCTCCAGGCTCTGCATCTGGTCGTCGATCAAAACTTCAGGGGTTGGGATCTCGCTCCCCTTCACCAACTGCTCAACGAGCTCGTCGCGGAGTTTGTCGAGAGCTTCGCGTTCGTGCTGGTCGGTTAGTTCGCGGCGGACGTCGGCTTTGAGTTCTTCAACGGTCTTGAATGGGCCAGCCTTAGCAGCAAATTCATCGTTCAGCTCAGGCAGTACAACTTCGTTGACCTTCTTAATATCGACGCCGAAGGTCACCTTGGCGCCGGCCAGTGGCTTGTGGTGGTAATCCTTAGGGAATGTCAGTGGCAGGTCGAGGTGGTCGCCGGCCTTGTGGCCAACCAGGCCTTCTTCGAAGCCAGGGATAAAGCTGTTGCTACCCAAGGTCAGCGGGTATTCACGGCCGGTAGCGCCGGCAACGTCTTCGCCTTTTTCGTCCTTGCCTACGAAGTCGATAATGACTTCGTCGTCGTTTTTAGCGGCGCGGTCAGTTTCTTTCTTCTCGGCCATACCTGTCAGCATGCGCTCGATAACTTCGTCAACGTCAGAGTCGGCGACGTCAGCAACCTGCTTCTTAGCCTTTAGACCCTTGTAGTCGCCCAACTTAACGGCAGGTAGGATTTCAACATCAGCTTTGAATTCCATCGATTCGTTCGGGACGTACTTTGTGAGGTCAATTTTGGGCCGGTCGAGCGGCTGCAGTTTCTCGGTTTCCAGAATATCAATGACAAACGCGTTAACGGCGTCCTCAGCGATTTCCATGCCCAGCGCACTTGGGTCGAGGTGCTTCTCGACGACGTTCGCGGGAACTTTGCCTTCGCGGAAGCCCGCAACCTTAACTTTCTTGCCCAGACGAGCAACGGTTGTTTTCTTGATTTTAGCCAGGTCAGCCGCGTCGAGGTTCACCTCAAACGCAACCTGAGTGTCGGATGTGTTGGTGCGTGTATACTTCATATCTTTGTCATTATACCTATATTAATCTGTTTTTACAGCGTAAGCGGTTCGGCAACCTGCGGGCGCATTGCATGCCCACAGGTTGCCTCCCGTCATCGACCGTGCATCGTGCGGTAGAGGTGCTCCAACAGGAGGTCTACCGTGTTGTAGTCGGGCGGTGCTTCGCGCCAGCGGATGATGACTCGCACGATCTGCGGCTTCTGAGGTATCCGCTCAATCAGGTAGATCCAGAGCTGATCTTGCAGCCGCTCGAACATCTCATCGGTGATGGCGAACGCCGCGCACAGCCTGAAGTCAGTCAGCTCGCTCTGGCGCAGCCCGTCGCCGGGCAATGTCTTGCCAATGTGCATGGTGCCAACAGCCCACAATAAAGGACCTGCCACTTCTCCTCCCTTGGGTCGAATTGGGGATGCAGGCTAGTATACCCTAGATGTCGTCGCCGTTGCGATAGTCTTTGATCTCGACAATAACGCGTTCGAGCGATAGCTTTTGTTCTTGCTCGCGTGCAACGTCCTTCAGCGGGTAGATCTCTTCCTCGATTTCCTTTTCTCCTACGAAGAGCATGAATGGGATCTTCTTCTTCACTGCCGTCTTGATCTGCTTGTCTAACTTACGGCCGGTGATATCGACTTCGACGTTAACACCTTCGTCACGGAGTTTCATGGCGAGCTTTTGAGCGCCCTTGAGCGCCTTGCCGAGTACGACAAGGTAAACTTCGGTGGTTGAATCGAACTTTGGCAGGAGATTGTGCGACCGAAGGAAATCTTCCATAGTCGTGGCTCCCGGAGCCATGCCGACAGTTGGGACTGGGTCGACGCCGAATAAGCCAACGAGACCGTCATAACGACCGCCGCCAAACATCGCTCGGCGGTTGTCGGGATGATTGTCGAAGACCTCAAATACGATGCCGGTGTAATAGTCGAACCCACGCATCAGCGCAATATCGAAGACAACACTGGTGACGCCGTGCTCACGCAGTAGCGTAAACAAGTATTGAACATCCTGGACGGCACTCGAATCCAACAACTCCTTCGGAAGCTCGCTCATCGTCTTGGCGCTGAGAAGCGTCGCGATCTTCTTCAGGCCATCCTTGGACTTGTCTTCGTCAAAGATGTCAGCAGCTCGATCGCGGAATTCCTCGTGAGTAATCTTCTCTTTCTTGTCGAAGAGCTTGATCATCAGTGAACTTTGGATGACGTCTAGACCCAGATATTCATTCATCACAAAATTGATGAGCTTGCGGCTATTAACCTTGATGGTATACATCTTGTGTGTTGCGCCAAAAGCACGCATGATCGTGTCCGCCATGGTGATAATCTCGGCCTCGGCGTCCAGTGTATCGACGCCAAAAATATCGGTGTTGAGCTGCCAGAACTCGCGCTCACGACCACGCTGCGGGCGTTCGTAACGCATGAAGTTAGCGATAGAATACCAGCGTACTGGATATGCCAACTCCTGGCGTTTGGCCGCAACCATACGACTGACGCTCGGCGTCATTTCTGGACGGATGACGACATTGCGCTCGCCACGGTCGGTGAACTGATACGTCTCGTCGTTGATGAGGTCCTGCCCGCTTTTGGCGGCGAACAGCTCAAACGGTTCCAGCATCGGTGCGTTGTAGTCCTCGTAACCGAATCGTTCAGAAACAGTTCGCCAGGTTTGGAAGATATAGTTTTGAACGCGTTTGTCCTCTGGATAGAAGTCGCGCGTACCTCTATACGGCTGTGTTGATAAGTGTGCCATAGTAATCTCTTTGAATTCCCTTGATTATAACAGATGTGTAAAGTGTGATTTCTAGTGTGCGGGCGTGGCTTTATGGCTCCAGACGTTCAGAAGCCACATGAGCATTAGCAGGAAGATGATCATAATACCACTAGCCGAAAAGAATCGGCGGTTCCAGCCCTTTGCTGGCTTATGCTTCTTATATAAAGGCGTGCGCGTACCCAGTAAATGTAACGTATGAAGAAGCGCGATAACGATAATAGCGCATGCAGCCAGCCCAGCCGCAGCAATACCAATGTTGAACACTGGCTGGTAGTTGGCTGTTTTAAAGAATTCGTTGAGCTGTTGCACATTATCATTATAGATGAGTTCTCGCGTACAGCCCACACGAAAACACCTCGCAAAGGCGCTTATCTTTTGATACTGTTATAAGTAAATGGACGTGCAGCACTGCATCCTTGGGGACGTTTGATAGATGCCTAGAAAAAAGATCATCACATTTCTGGCTCTCGCCGTGATCCTAGTCGGGGGTTTCTTTGCAGTGCGACAGTACTTTGAAACAAAAGCGCACGAAGCCTACATCACGTCATCAGACTATACTGCCGATCAGCTCATAGAGACGCTTAGAACCGGCGATTACGGCAAGGCATACTCAGATCTATTTAGCGATAGCATGAAGCAAGATTACGCTGTTGGCTACTGGAAAGATCAAATCTTCCCGGTCGTAAAAGGCGCAGAAGCACCGCGGCTTATCAGCAAGAAACCAGCCAACCAGGTAGATGCATCCGCACCGAGTCCCTACCCTCAAGGCTCAAATGCCCAACAGTATGTGTATGATTACCGAGTCAACAATATGACCTATCGTCTGACATTTGTCGTGGTTGACACGAGCGGAGCATGGCGAGTGAACGAATTTGACGGGGCATTCCAATTATGAGCCTTAAACTGATCAAGCGTGCGCTTGGCACTTTGTTTTTCGCACTAGCAGCGAGCCTTACGCTTAACATTCTCCACACTCAACCAGTCGCAGCCGCTGGCGAGACATACACCTGGAAAGATTACCGAACCATCGTCGTAAGTGGTGGCGACACCCGCGGCAACGATACTCAATGGACATTCAACGAGCTGCTTCTCTCTATCGATGAAGGCGACAAGCGGCTGACGGGCGATCAGGTCGGTGTCGTAGGCGGTAACCTGCTCCTCAGCAAGGGCCAGGGCAGTAAGTGTTACTTCTACGTACAGATTTACATCTACAAGGGCAACACCCAGGGCATGATCTGGTCACCGCCGCCATACGGTCAGGGCCAGTCTGCAAACCCAGGCGGCTTCCCTGCAGACTGTGAGGCATTTAGTGACCTTCACGGGTTCCTGCAGTCCAGCTATCACAACCACTACATCGACCTCAAGGGAACACGACCTAGCAACCCAAATGCCCCTGAGCGTGACGAAGAAAAACGCTTTGACGTTACCGTCTTTGCCCCTGACCCACTCAGCAAAGTGCCGCCAAGCGATACGGTCTTTATATACAAGAGCGACGGAACCAAGGTCGGTGAAATGTCCTCGCCGTTCTCGGATGATAGTGGCGCCGCCAACTGGCCACCTGACCAGACGCCCGCATCTATGCGCGTCACGTTTAAGCTTGAGCCTGGAGATTATGTTGTCTGTGATACTTATGTAGCCAAGGAGTGCGACTACGCTAAGGCGCCTGCCAATCAGAAATTCAAGAAGGAAAAGTACAAAACCGGCAGTATCAGCATCGGCACTCCATTCCTAACACCCGACAAGAAACGCATCCGTGGACACGTCGAATATCACGTCAAGGCACCATGTGGCTCTGAGGTTTCCGTCAGCCCTGTCACTATCGAACTGACCGGGCCAGACGGCAAGGTCTACGCCCAGCAGACCAACGCCGGTAACTCAAAACCTCGCCCAGAAGAGTCGGGCGCACTCTGCACCAAGGACGTCTCCCTCGGATTGTATGCCGAGTGGGCTGACATGCCTCCAGGACAGTACAAAGCCTGCGCCACCGGCGCCGAGTGCATTACGATTACCAAGCCTGCTGATGCAGGAATCGACGACTTCACGCTGGTAGTAAACAGCGAACAGCTCGCCCCACCGAACGAGAAGGTCTGTACATCGGGTGAAGGCGTAGCCGGTGCCTTGGCATGGGTCATCTGCCCAGCAACGCAGCTGATAGCCAGTGCGACGGACTTCTTTGAGAATAATATTATCGTGCCATTCATGACCGTCTCGCCATTGACCACAAACGCTTCGAATCCGGTCTACATACTCTGGCAGAACTTCCGTGACCTAGCGAACGTCGGGTTTATCGTACTGCTCTTTATCAGCATCTTCTCTATCGCGCTCAGCAAATACGGCCTGAAGCGCGTCATGCCGCGGCTGCTAATGGTGGCAATCGGCATTAACTTGAGCTACTTCATCGTCGCCTTTGTCGTGGACGCCTTCAATATATTTGGCGGCGGTATATCGCAGCTGGTGACAGGTGCATTGCAACAGGCGGGCACGACCCAGCTCAATGAGGGTACGAGCGCTGGCCCAGTGCGCAGTATCTTTACCCTGGGTGGCGCAGCTTTGCTGACGATCCTGCTCTCTGGTGGTGCAGCCATTGGTTGGCTGTTTAGCTTCTTGGGGCTCGCCGCACTTGTTGTTGTAGTTGTGGTGATTATATTGATCGTGCGCCAGCTGGCCATCATTGTCCTGGTCGTATTGTCACCGGTTGCGATCCTCATGTACCTCCTGCCGAACACCGAAAGCTGGTTCAAGAAATGGCGCCAGATGCTAACGCAGCTGCTTATGATGTATCCGATGATTGTGCTGCTCTTTGCGTCGGGCAAGGTCTTCGGTATTGTTTTGCAACAGCCAGACTTCAAGATTGCAGGCGATGGCGTAACGGATGATGTTGCGCAGGCTGTGCGAGTGATCCTTCAGTTCTTGGTCTACGTGATCCCACTCGTCTTCTTACCGGCCACATTCGCCGCCTCTGGCGCCCTCATGGGCAAGGGCTATGCACTCTTGGCTAATAACAAACGCGCTCGATCGCTCGTAAGGCAGCCAGGCAAGTCATTCGGCGAAAATGTCGTTAAGCCTCGTCGCCAGGAACTCAAAGAACGGGCGGCCCGACGGGGTGGTGCAATCGGCTGGGCAGCGGGCTATGGCGCTCGACGCGACTTCAAGAAAGAACAACGGGCTCGAGAGGTTGGCCGTGCTCGCCAGGAGTACCTAGCCAATCAAGCCTCTGACCCACGCTTTGCGGCTAGTGCTGCTGGCATTGGCGGCGCTGCGGGGGTCACCCGCGTTCAAGCCAACGCCGCACAGACGCTTGAGAAGGAACGCAAGGGTGAAATCGCGAACGAGAAAGCAGTTTTCGAGCACGAGTTGCGCCAAATGGGGCTCGGTACCAAGGAATTCAACACCGCTTTCAGTAATTACCTCAAGGACCCAACTAAGAATATCGTTCAAGGTACGGCGCGCAACCCTGATGGCTCAGCCCGTACGATGGACCTATCTCAGCGGCCTGACCTCCACCGAAGCGCGCTAAACTCAGCCGCTGCCGCAGGTGAGATCACCACACTTGAGCAAGCTCGTATGTCCGGTGGCATCGACCAGTCCATGCTCGACGATGTCATTCGAAGTAACGAAGGCGCCATCAAGGGTAAGGGTGGCTACCACTTGGCGACGAACTTCAACCTGGCCCACGGACGAAGTCAGGGCACACAGCGAGACATCAACATCTCCAGACTCCGTGGCAGTTTTGCGAGCTCAGGTGAGGATATCGCTGGCATGAAGGCATCCTTTGTTCAGGCAACCCTTAAGACGCTTCAGGACCCTGCCACACGCGCCTCAATGATGACCGGCCCTGGCGCGCTTACTACGGCCGAACGTGACGCCGTACGTAAAAACATCGATACGATTCTGCGCGCACCAGACATCTCCGGCAGCGCTAAGAACATTGATGCGCTGAGACAGATCCACAGCATCATTTAGCCCGCCTCTCACAACAAAAAATACCCCAGCCTGTAACTGGCTGGGGTATTTTTCATGGTGCGCCACCGCCCTGCTTAGCTTAGAATCAAATGCTCGGTATAGCCCACTCCAACAAGGGCTTCGTAGGCCTGCCAAACAGAGCTCGGGATATCTTGTTCAATCTGAAAATCCTTCTTCGGGTATTCCTTAATCCTCTGCAAATCACCTACCATAACATTGATAATAAGATCTTTGCCAAGCTTACTCTCCTCAACATATTCCTCATAGGATATTCGCGGAGATGTAACAAGTATCTGAGTCTCGAGATTTGGCCACTGCTTTTTAAACGTAGCATACGTCCGCCGCTCCATATAGGGCTTCTGAACCAATATAAACGAGTCGAACAGCAGGTTAATGGAGTTAAGAAGGTCAAACGTAAACCGCACATTCTCGCCAGTATTTGTAGATTTGGGCTCAACAATAATCTTAGCTTCTGGAACACCGCCCCTCACTAATATGTCCTTAAAAACTTCGGCCTCAGGCTTGTCAAACACATCCTTGGTCAACTTGCCCGCCCCTCCAGAAACGATTACCCACGGCGCGTATCCTTCATTGTATAAATCTAACGCCCGTTCTGCGACACGCGTATCATGGCTGCACAATACAAAGATTGCATCAACCTTCCGCAAAGGCATGTTCATTTGCATAAAGTCCCAGATGATCTTAGCGTTTTTATCTATATCCATTTATCCCATCTTATCAGAAATACAAAAGTGCTCCACATTGATGCTCGATAGTTCGAGCCGTGGAACACTCTTGTGTCATTTATTCAACTTGGTGCGCGAGAGAGGACTTGAACCTCCACGCCCGAAGGCACTAGCTCCTAAGGCTAGCGTGTCTACCAATTCCACCACTCGCGCATGAATTGTTGGTCGGTAACTTAGCCGAGTATATCAAAAAGTGCTTGAACCTAAAAGACTGCCCTCTTTAGGCAGCCTTGCGGTAGTACGCCAGCGCCGCGTCTCCGTAACTTTTAGACTTGTCCACCACAACAACTCCATTAACGGTCGGCGCTGACTCCCTACCTGGGTATGATAATACCATAAGCCCGTTCGGTTTGACATGGGAAATTAACTTTGAAACTGTGGATAACTGCATATCGTGATATGGCGGATCGCATAGCACCAGATCAAACATCTCATCCTGACTTGTCTCGCTCCATGAGCTCACTCCGGCGCGAATTAATTTGGCCCTATGCCCTAGTCCAAGCGCCTTGATGTTATCTGCGATAATTCGCTGCGCACGCTTGTCGCGCTCAACCAAAACTACCGATTTAGCGCCGCGACTCAGTGCCTCAAAGGCCAAAGCTCCACTACCAGAAAAGGCATCGAGCACCGTCATTCCTTCAATATCCCCCAACGCATTAAACATCGCGCCGCGTACTCGCTCGGCCATAGGATGTGTCGCTGTTGAGTCTGGTCCTGCAAAGAATCGCCCGCCTAGCTCGCCGGCTATGACGCGCATCCTCATTTCTTGCCGCCGTACGCCTTGTAGGCCGCACTATACCACGCCAATGTGACCGCGCGGACGATCAACGGCGCGAGGTCCTCGCGCGTTTGTTTAGCCAATAGTCGCGTCCAGCCGCGCTTCTGGAAGCGTTCATACATCTTCAGTCCGTAAACGTGTTGGATGGCCTCGGCGTACATTGGAATCACGCCTTCGTTGCGGACACGGATGAGATCATTACCATTCGGATGTCCCTTAGTGAGCTTCATTGGCGCGATTGTAACCGCAAAACCCCATTCGAACAGGCCATGCGTCGTCATAATACCCTTCGCACCCCAGTACTGCCAGTTGCGTGAGACAGTGTCGCGATAGCCTTCGCCGCGAATGATATTCTTATCTCGAATTGATGTTCGCTCTTCCTTCGGGCGACCCCACAGCTCCTCGATCTTATCGCTGAGCGGGTAATGGTGGGCGGGCGTAAGACCGTCTACGATGGCGTGTGCTAGCCAAGCTGCTTCAAAGGCCGCCTTCTCGTAGCTCTGACGGCGCAATGCCTTCACGAGGTTATCGTGATGCGTCTGAATCATCTCGAGCAGCGCGGTGTCGCTCATGTTCAGTGGGTCGATGTAATGCCATGGCTCATCTTGAGCAGGAGATTTGCGCTTAATCCCGTCCGGGCCGTTCTTGCCTTCGAAGTGCAAAATATCACGGATGCCTGGGAATGGAGTATCAGGCAAAGCCTTTTCCAGCGCAATACGAGCAACACGGTCAATCTTCTGGTGCGCGCCCAGCAGATTGCCCGAACTATCCCGAAATGTGGTGCCCGAATACATGTTTGTAGGTTTCTAGTTGAGTGACGTCAAGCCACGATATTTGGCGACGTGCTTATAAAACTGCTTGTATTGTACCAGATTACTGTCGTGAGCTAGAAGCCAATCAGCTGCGACACGTGCTCTTTTGAGGAGTTTTACATCGGTCAGGGTAGCGACCCGTAGGTTTAATTCGCCATGCTGAGCACGGCCATATATCTCGCCCGGGCCGCGCAAGCGCAGGTCGACCTCGGCTAGATAGAAGCCGTCTTGGGACTTCTCTAGCTCGAATAGTCGTTCGCTAGGCTTCTTACCTTCGCTGGGGACGAGATAGCAAAAGCTCTGATGCTCGCCACGACCCACCCGACCTCGCAACTGGTGCAGCTGAGCCAGACCGAATCGTTCCGCGCCCTCAATCAGCATGATGGTCGCGTTTGGCACGTCCACGCCTACTTCGACGACGGTTGTGGCCACCAGCATGTCGAATTCACCAGCCTTGAAGCGTCGCATCACATCCTCCTTCTCCTCTGGTTTCATCTTGCCGTGGAGCTTAGCGAGCTTGCGGTGCGTAAAGACCTCACTTCGGAGCCGTTCGAATTCAGCCTCGACGCTCTTGAGCTCAGCCATTGCGCCTTCGCCAATGACCGGGCAGACCACGTAAGCCTGTCGACCCTGCGCCATCTGTTCATCGATCTCTTTGTACAAACCTTTGCGGGTGTAGCCCGAAAAAAGCTTTGTCACAATCGGCTGACGACCCTTTGGCAACTCGTCCAGGATAGAGACCTCCAGCTCGCCATACAACGTCAGCTGCAGACTACGTGGGATCGGCGTTGCTGTCATGCTCAACAGATGCGGCATGTGGTGAGAGCGGCCCAGAAGCTCTGCCCGTTGAGCTACGCCAAAACGGTGCTGCTCGTCCACAACGACAAGGCCCAGCTTGCTGAACTGGCTGTGTCGCTGAATAAGTGCATGCGTGCCGATGACGACGTCGACATCACCAGCTTCGATGTGCTCCTGAAGTTGTTTCTTTGCGGCTGGTTTGATTGAGCCGATAAGCAATCCGACCCGAATACCAAGTGGCTCCAGCAGCTTCGCAACTGTTTCGGCGTGCTGCGACGCCAAAATCTCGGTCGGTGCCATAAATGCCGTCTGGAATCCTGCCCTAGCCGCAATATACGCCGCCATTGCCGCCACGACTGTCTTGCCAGATCCGACATCACCTTGTAGCAGACGATTCATTGGCGAAGCCTCTTCGAAGTCCTTGAATACTTCCCATGCAGCCCGCTTCTGCGCGTTGGTCATTGTGAACGGCAGTTGCGCGGTAAATGCCTGTGCCACCATGCGATCAAACGGAATACGATAGCCAACAAGGGCGTTGTTATCTTGCTTGTTGAGCAGCGCCGCGGTCATCAGCTCTAGAACCTCCTCGAAGCCCATACGCTCGCGCGCGGCCTCGAGCTTCTCGGTCGTCTCTGGGAAATGAAT
>CAZPGP010000016.1:0-4461 GCA_964586395.1 uncultured Candidatus Saccharibacteria bacterium | reverse complement strand
TTTACATCAAGCGCCGCCAGCTTCTCAGCCGTCGTCTCCCCAACGCCTTTTACGGTAGAAATCGGATTTTGTAATTGCATATTTGTGTGAGTGGAAGGGGCCTGCGCGCGAGTGCGGCAGGCCCCTCGCCAAGCGTCGCGGCGCCCTAGGGCACCAGCGTCACATGCTCGCCCACCATGAGCGACATGGCCTGACCCGGGCGCTCGTCGACCCAGATCAGCAGAAGTCCGCCGACCCTCTCGATGGGGCGCTTGGCCCTGGTGAACACCTCCGGGGCATGCCGGGTCACGAACCGTTGGCCTTCCTGCAGGTCATCCGCCTTCATGACGTCTCCTCGCTGAACTCGAAGTGGCTAGCGTTTTCTCATTAAACAAGCAAGCGGCCTTGTGTGCAAGCGTGCCTAAGCGATTTTGGCAAACTTGCGCTTGCCCACTTGCAGCAAGTCGCCGGATGCAACGGTTACTTCAGCTTCAGAGACTTTCTGCTGGTTCAACTTAATGCCGCCTTGCTCGAAGAGACGGCGCGCTTCTGAATTGCTTGCAGCCAGGCCTGCTCTGACAACGAGCTCCGCGACAATATAGGTGCCAGGCTCAACGTCAACAGTTGGCGTGAGTTCGCTGTCACCTCCGGCAAAGAGCTGTTTTGTTGCTTCAACCGCGGCGTCTGCCTTTTCTTGGCCGTGCACGATCTTTGTAGCCTCGTAAGCCAGAGCCTTCTGGGCGGCGCGGGCGGCAGGGTTTTCCTTCAACTGTCGCTCGTAATCCTCAACTTCTTCCTTCGTGAGGAAAGTGTAAATCTTCATGTAGTCAATGACGCCAGCATCATCCGAGTTGAGCCAGAACTGGTAGTAGTCAAAGACCGATGTCTGCTCGGCATCAACCCACACTGCACCCGCCTCAGACTTGCCAAACTTAATACCGGTCGATTTATTAACAACGAGCGGGCCAGTCCAGACGTGAGACTCTTTACCCTCGAGCTTGCGGATGAGTTCAACGCCAGAAAGGCTATTACCCCATTGATCTGCGCCGGCAACCTGAAGTGTTGCGCCCTTCTCGCGGAAGAGATGCAAGAAGTCGTAACCCTGAATCAGTGAGTAGCTGAACTCTGCATAACTAATACCAGCGCCACCCTTGCCAATACGACTCTGCACAAATTCGCGGTCAAGCAGCTGCGTCATCGACATGTGCTTACCGACGCTGCGCAGGAAATCCAAATAGTTCATCTCTTTAAACCAGTCGTAGTTGTCGACAATCTCGAAATCCTGGCCGGCAAAAATCTGGCGGTATTGCGCAGTGATGCCGTCTTTGTTCTTGGCGATCTCCTCGAGGCTTTTTAGGTTACGCTCTTGCGCCTTGCCGTCCGGGTCGCCGATAACGCCAGTTGCACCACCGACCAACAGAATCGCCTTGTGGCCATGATTAATAAAATGACGAACCATCATCGCCATAGCCAAGTTACCGACAGTCATCGACGGCGCACTTGGGTCAACGCCCCAATAGAAAGTCAGAGGAGCCTTGTCGAGCTCGGTAATATCCTTGAAGGTGGTTTGATTTACAAAACCACGCCAGGTCAGTTCCTCTGAAAGTGTCATTGCATTTTTCCTTATTAGACTATCAATTTAGCTTAATCTCAATTATAACGAAAATTGCTTACCGCGCGAAGACCAATGGTATAATGGACCGTAGATTTGCTAATGGTTAAGGAGACGGATAGAGACCTATGAAGAAGCAACGGCGCGTGCCTGGGCTGAGCGTGTACTCTAATTTAGTTGCACGTCGCAAAACAAAAGCCGACGCGAAATCTCGACGCAAAGCCGAGTACCTCGCCACCCTTCCAAAGCAACCCCTTCAACGCCTCCTGTACCGTCTACACCCTAAGCGCGTGTTCCGTTACTGGTTTAGCCGAGAGGGTGCGATTATGCTGCTCAAGCTGGCAGGCGTGGGTCTTGTTATTCTTGCCATCTTTATTGCCGCACTCTTCGCATATTTCCGTAACGAGCTTGATGCTATCCGTCCGTCAGAGCTGGCGAAGCGCGTTCAGACCTCTGTAACTCGCTACTACGACCGCAACGGCGAACTGCTATGGGAAGACAAAGGTGACGGAAACTACCGCCTAGTAGTTGATTCTAAAGACATCAATAACTACATGAAGGAAGCCACGGTCGCCATCGAGGACAAAGACTTCTATAAACACCCGGGCGTGAGTCTCACGGGCACATTCCGAGCCGTCTTCACCAACGTGACCGGTGGTAACACGCAAGGTGGTTCGACACTGACCCAACAGTTGGTCAAACAAGTATTCTTTAGCGACGAGTCCCAGAACCGTGGTCTCGGCGGCATCCCTCGCAAGATCAAAGAGATCATTCTAGCGCTCGAAGTCGAACGCATGTACAACAAAGACCAGATCCTCACGCTGTACCTCAACGAATCACCATACGGCGGTCGCCGCAACGGTGTTGAATCGGCTGCGCAATCTTACTTCGGTAAGTCGGCCAAGGACTTGAGCCTCGCAGAAGCGTCCCTGTTGGCAGCAATCCCACAGAATCCAAGTGTCTATAACCCCTACAATGTCGACTACAACAAGTCGCTTCTCGATCGTCGAACATTAGTACTCGACGCCATGGCTGAGCAAGGCTTCATCACACACAAGGAAGCCGATGACGCCAAGAAGGTCGCGGTGCTCGATACCATCAAGCCTGAGATTTCTAGCACCGAGAACATCAAAGCTCCTCACTTTGTACTTGAAGTTCGTTCCCAGCTCGAGAAAGAATTTGGCCAGAAGCTTGTACGCGAAGGCGGCCTGACCGTCAAAACCACCCTGGACTGGAAAGTTCAGCAAGCCGCCGAGAAGGCTGTCAACGACGCCTACGACAAATACCTTGCCCCTGACAAGAACATCAACGGTGCCGACAACATCGCCTTAACGTCTGTCGACGTCCCAACCGGTCAGGTTATGGCCATGGTGGGTAGTCACGACTTTAGCAACAAAGAGTACGGCGCCGTAAACGCCGCAACCGCCTTGCTACAGCCTGGCTCGTCCATTAAGGTCTTCGACTATGGCCAGTTGTTCGCGCAGCGCCCAGGCACCAACTACGGCCCTGGCAGCATCCTCCCCGACAAGGACATTAGCGATATCTATAAGAACAAACTTTACAACTACGATGGTCGCTTCTTCGGCAACATCACCATTCGCGAGTCGCTCGGTAACTCACGTAACCCGCCTGCCGTTACCGCAGCTTATATCTCTGGCATCGACAATGTCATCAACCTCTCCCGCGACATGGGCGATCACAGCTACTGTATCGGCGAAGACTACGGCCTGAGTGCAGCCATTGGTGGTTGTCACGTCCGCCAGGTTGAGCACACCAACGCCTACGCATCTATCGCTCGTGGTGGTGTCTACAAGAAAGAAAGCTACATCCTCGAAGTCAAAAACGCCCAGAACCAAACGATCAAGCAATGGAAGGATGAATCCAAGCGGGTCATGGACCCACAGGTCGCCTACATGCTCACCGACATTCTGACCGACCCTTCAGCCCGCCAGCGTGTCTTTGGTAACAACCCTATCGGAGAGAACATCTCCGGCGTGAAGACCAGCACCAAGACCGGTACGACGGACGATGGCAACGGCCATGCGAAGGATAACTGGATGATGGCCTACTCAACCAAGCTTGCAACGGGCGTCTGGATGGGTCGGCACGACGGCGGACCGCTCCGCTCGATCTCTGGTCCCGTTCCAGGAACCGTTATGGGTCAGTTCATGAGCGACGCCCACAAGAACGTCCTGGTAGGCGAAGGCCAATACAAACTCGGCGACTGGTTCACTAAACCATCCGGCATTCAGACACTTTCCGTGAACGGCAAGACAGACATCTGGCCATCATGGTACGTCAAGCCAAAGGACGCTGGTGGCGTCAAGATGACCTTCGATAAAGTCTCCAAGAAAAAAGCCACGAACTGTACGCCAGATGCCGCCAAAGTCGAGCTAAACGTTCAGGTCATTACCGATCCATTCGATGAAAAGAAAAAGACCTACAGCGCACCTGACGGCTACGATGCCAATGAAGACGACAGCTCACACAAGTGTGAAGACGTTAAGCCATTTGTGTCAGTAACCACGCAGCCAGCTGGTCCCGGCAAATACAAGATTACGGCGACCGTAAACCAAGGTACCTTTGGCCTCCAGACGCTCACCATCACCGCAGATGGCCAGCAGGTCACCAGCCAAGCCATGACGAGCGCAGGTTCAGTCACAGCCGAGTACACCTTCACCTCAGCCGGCAGCAAGGCCATTGTAGCGACCATTGTTGACCAAGGGTTCTACACTGCCAGCGACACCAAGACTCTCAGCGTTATCGTTTCCGCCCCCTCTAGCACTGCGGCCAACAACAGTCGCAACTGGAACTTCCGAAACACCGTCGCAACAACAGGCCGCTAGATTTCTCTAGCGGCCTTCGGGCTT
>CAZPGP010000015.1:0-25632 GCA_964586395.1 uncultured Candidatus Saccharibacteria bacterium | reverse complement strand
GCCTTAGCGTACTCGACGACGACAGCTCGCGGAGCCTGGCCGCGCGCCTTAACGATTATTTGCCAGAGTTCATCTGATTTTTTCATAATGCCCCTATATTATCATTAGTTGGGTTGAGCCAGTTTTACGTCTTGGCTCAGGACGGGCGCCTATCGGCTCCAGTCGAAGTTGGGCGGCAGGTGTCCGGTTCCTCGCTTACGGTCATAGAGGACTGTACCGTCGAGATCCCGAACATACACGATGTCGCCAGCTACATCGACAACCACATGGACCTTCCGCCTCTGATTCTTCTCACCTACATAACCCATGAAGAAGTTGGTCTGCGGCTGCTGTGTGTCGTGATCGATACTTGCCGTATACTTCGTCCAACTTTGCTGCCCTTTCGGCGAAATCCGCTCCAAGGTCTCTTCATAAGTCGGCGTCCCGCACTTCTTGCCATCGACACCACGGCCGCGACAAGCATGGCACGTAAGCCTACCGCGACACTTTCCACACACAGCGCTACTACCGTCACGGCGAGGGTAGAAACCGTCTTTGCAGTGCGGGCACCTGATCGCCCCGTCACAGTCCTCGCAGGGAGGGCCACTAGGGCTTCCGCCCTGGGGTCGCCCACTGCTTTCCTTTTTGGGCTTCGGACGCTTGCTCCGGCCGCTACTCCCACCGAAATTCACAGTCGAATAGTCGTTGTAGTAACTGAACTTTTTCTTCTTGCCGGCCACCCGGCATCACCACCCTGAGTCGAGTAGTTCTAGCGAGAATTTAGGGCGCTTTTAACAAGCCCAATGAACGGCTTTGGGCCGGCTAAAACACAGTTAAATGGTGCGCCCTACAGGGGTATTCCTGTCTCGCGGCGGTATATAACCATTAGTTGCCTCGAAGGTCAACAACACCTGTGGAAAACAATGATATACTAGAGGCAATGAGCAAACAGAAGAAGAAACGCAACAAGCAATACACCGGTGAAGACGCAGCGCGCGGCCCTGTCGTTCGACGCTACACTGCCGAGGTCAAAAGCCCTGCCCGTGAATGGTGGGACGGCCACAAACGCGCCATCAAATGGGGAACCGGTATTGGCGGTGGCGTGATTATCGGCGGCTGGCTATTGTTTGAGCTCTTTACTATGGTCTTCTAGTTCGGCTGGCTGTTTCAGCGGCAGGCGGAATCCAAACGTACTCCCCTTACCTTCAACGCTGTTGAAGATGATCGATCCGCCGTGTGCGACGACAACTTTCTTGGCCATAAACAACCCAATACCCGTACCATCTGGGCGGGCAGTTCGTGCATTCGTCGCACGGTAGAACTTATTGAACAGCTTGTGACGCTCACTGACCGGCACGCCAATGCCCTGGTCTTGAACAGTTAGCGCCAGGTCTTTGGCAGTTTTGACCAGGTCAATCTTGATGGTGCCGCCCGGGCGCGAGTAAAAAATCGCGTTGTCGATAAAGTTCATGATAGCCTGACGCAGCTTACTCTCGTCCATCTGCAGTGCCGGAAAGCTACTCGGTACGCTGCATTCGAGTGTCAGGTTACGAGACTCAGCCGTCGACTTCAGCTGGTTCACTTCTTGCTGGACGACGTTACTCAAAATGACCGGCGTGCGCTCGATAGTGAACTTGCCAGTCTGTAGCCGAGATACGTTCAGGAAGTCGCTAATCAAATACACCATGCGCTGCGAACTGGCGAAAGCCTGCTCGAGCAATTGATGCTGCGTTGGATTCAGCGGGCCAGCGTCACCCTCGAGTACCATCGAGACATACCCCTTCACACTCGTCAGCGGTGTACGCAATTGGTGAGATGCCATGCTAATGAATTCATCCTTGGCTTCGTCCAGCGACTTAAGCTTCTTGTTGCTCTCGCGCAGCTCACCCGTTGCTTCGCGAACCTGGCCTTGCAGCGTTTCGTTGAAGTGTGAAATCTCCTCGAATCGCAACGCGTTCTGAATAGCCACCGCCAGCTCATCACCGGCAATCTGGATAAGGTCGAGATCTTGGTCGGTATAGTGGCTACCGTCTGCCTTATAGCTAAAGATAACGTAGCCGATCTGCTCCTTGCTGGTTTCCAGCCTAGTCACAACCGCAATGTCCGATTCCTCCATGTGACGCTTCAGGACGTGACGGTCCTCGGGCATTTCATCCAGCACAAATAATCCTTGCTTGCTGGTCCGAACGTCTGCAAGTACGTCGTCGATATGCATCCGGCGACGACCGATACTCACGACTTTCGCGACCTTACCAGTCTGTCGATCTAGCGCCACGATACATGCCGCCTCAGCACGAAGCGCCACGTTGATCGTTTTCAGTGATCGCTGTCCCAAATCATGCACAGATGTCGTGTGCACCAAGACGTTGCTGAGGTTGTCGAGTATAAGGTCAGTGTTGTAGATATCCTGAAAGAAATAACGATTCGTCAGACGGCTAAAGAATCGGCGCAACGGATCGAACGTAAATGCCAGGAAGATTGCCGACGCGATGTACGCGACGTTCTGCCCAACACTGATCGTGTTGGCGTCAAAGAATAGCCGTCCGATCGCGAAGATAGCCAAAGCATACATACTGACCAGCGTCAGTAGTAAGAGCACATACGTAATGGTGCGTGCGATTGCCATTCGCACGTTGAACAAACGATGCTTCACAATGGCATATACTATCAGACTTGAGAACGCGAGCGTGAATAAAGGCGTAAACTTAGCGTAAAATGTCGACTGCAGCGAGATACTAAGCGCAAAGTTCGTGATGGGTACAATACCCCACAATACGACTGAGCCGATCAGTATAAAGATCAACTGCTGGCGCTTTGCCCCACTAGCTCGCCGCAAACTTCGTATCAGATAACGGAATCCGTACGTGATAGAGATCGCTGCGTGAATGACAAAGAGTCCCATACCTGGCGCGGCCACCGGATAATAGTCACCGCTTGGGTTAGTAGCCAACTCCGAGAACATCAGTGGCGTCAGAAGCATCAAACTTGCAGCTACGACGCTCAGCGTGACGTAGGCGTAGAATTTCTTGTTGCGTGTAATCGGCTTGCCGAGTTGCGAATAGGTGAACAGCGCAAAGAAACAGTTCTGCAAAACCACAAAGAACATCGTGGCTCGCACCACATAGATGTTCTGGAACATATCGGGAAATGCGTCGAATATAAATGTCAGGGCGGCCCAGAATGCCAGCGAGGTGGAGAGGAAAGTAAATGCTTTGTTGCCGAGCCCGCGCGTATCCCGCAACAGCACAACCAGTGTCAGGAGCAGCTGGGTAGCAAATGCGAGCGCGGCGAGAGTAACCAAAAGCATAATAGGTTGTTTGTATTATAGCAGCTTGGCTACAACTTTGGCTTCGGAAGTTCGAAGCTATCGAGCTGAGACTGGAATGCTTCCAGCTCGGCCTTGTGGTCTGGGTCGTCGAGGTCGGCGTCGAGCACCTGGTCGGGACCAATAACGTAGCGGCCGGCGTTAAGCTTCTGACCGAGAATAATTCGACGTGCCGCATAGGCGATAGCAATACCGGATTGCGTCGCGGCGCCTCCGAGTTGTGGCCAGCTCGGCAAGGTCTTACTCACCTCAGCGAGCGACTTAAACATACGTAGCGGGATATTCCTGGACCCGACAAAGTATTTACCAATCAACACGCCCAAGGCTTGGCGCGGAATGCCCGTCGCAGTCTCGAGGTAGCTCAAAACATCTGCCGGAATCAACCCGTGGTACGGGGTGTAATCAGGTTGCAGGTCATAACGCTCAATATCCAGCAGCGCGCTGTCACCGTCATCGGCGGCGCTGAGTACGGCAATCCCCCGCTTTTGCGCCTCGCGGCGGAGCTTGATCTTCAGCTGGACCTGGTCCATCTCGTCGACGATGACGTCAGGTTTGTGCTTGTCGAGCATCTCGATGAGATTCTTCTCGTCCACGCCATTTCGATACAGTTCGAACTGCACGAACGGATCGATTTGCCCCATGCGCATCGCAATCGCATCGGCCTTGTGCGCGCCAACATCGTGGTACGGCGCGCGGATGCGGTTGAGGTTGCTGGGCTCGATGATATCCATGTCGGCCACGACGAACTTTCCGCCGATGCCCATGCTCACCATCGCTTCCACGATGTTGCTCCCAACGCTCAAGCCGGCGACCATGATCGTAGTGCCGTACAGTTTCTGTTGTTCCTCGGCGGTAATCAGATTGCGGTTACGAGAGGTCCGTAGCGCCCGCAACTCGGCCTGATCTGGGAATCGCACGAGTGTTCGATCCCACGGAAAGTACACGAATGTCCCCCAAGGCCAGGCGTGCTTGGCGGTGAAATCTGTGTAGGCACTCTTCTCGCCCTTCGGCAAATCCTTCTCGTGTGGGTAGTCAATATCGTAGAGTTCATCGGCAGCCAAGTCCATCGTGTCAAAAAAACGCGCGATTTTATCGGCGTCAATGAGCTCTTGCACTGGCTTTAAATCTTCCTCGGTTCGCACCACAAATGTCTGTGGCTGCGTCCAGGTTTGGGTTGGTTTGAGTGAGTCAAAAGTTTTAGACATATTTATGCTTATTCTGGTCTGCCGCGAGGTCGAACTGGCCATACGGTACAAGTCGGATCATCGGCACAACCTTAGTATGTAAATCACTATACACCGCGCGGTACTCGGTGTTCAGCGCGCAAATCGTCTGTACAAGCGTGCTTTGCAACGCCCGAACAGCCACTTGCGCAGCCGTCGTACCAGGGGCCAGCTCGATGTACAGGCGTAGGCGTTGGTTGTGGTGCGCGTCGTGGAAAATCTGCATGCGGAACTTACCGGTAAATTGCCCGGCGATGGTCGGCTGCTCCAGCGCAGCCTTGATATTTTCTGGATAGACGATGGCGCCGTAAAGCTTTACGGCGTTAGTGCTCTTGCCATACAGCAGCACGAATGGCAACTTCCAGTCGTAGCTGTGCTGCAACTCCTCGGGAAGGGCCTGCGACAGTTTTGCAAAACCGTGTGGCTTGAGTGCGGTCCGCATTTCTTTGTAGCTGTATATCTTGGCGTTGTCGTGGATATTGTAGCGGATCAACGGAATAGCACCGTCGCTCGTGATCAGCAATTCATTGTCCTGAATTTCCAGGTGTTTCTGCCACGGATAATACTGGGCGAGGGTTGGCATGCGGGCTGGGCCCAGGATGTCGTTGTGTGCAGCTTCGTTGGCGTGGATGACACGGCGCAGCGCGATTGACAGCGGCGTTTCGTGACCGATAACCATGGCGTCGGCCGAACCAATGGTGTTCATGGTGTCCATCAGGGGGTTCTTGCTGCCGACCGCATCGAGCATGTAGTCGCGGAGTTCTTCGCTGAAGGCTTCCGCGCCAAAGATAAACTTCGGGCTGAGCTTCGGCCAGTCCAGACCTTGCTCGCGGCCGAGATCGATAATTTCTTTTACAAGCGGCGGGTAGGCGCAAATCACAACCTGGTCGTACTCGTAGCCCAAGTTCTTGCAGATTTCGATAACCTCGGCCTTGTTGTAGCCTGGGGTCACAAATGTGCAGCGGTTCTTGTTCATGTATTCGATGGAACTCAGCAATGTTGTCGTACCTGCAACCCAGCTGCCCATGCCATACGCAATAATCACGAGCGTGTTCTTGCGTTTCATATTAAACATGAGACTAAAAACGAGGTCATAGAACTGTCCAACCTCGTCACGTTGCTGCTCGTTGCTCAACCAGTAAAATGGCTGACCAGACGAACCCGAACTCCTACTGACCATGCTCGCCTGCCCGATCTCCCCATCCCATGCGAGCTCATGGAGGGGGTACTTGCGCAGGTAGTTTTCTTTATCGACGAACGGAACTTTCTTTAAGTCCGCTGCGGTCTTGATAGCGTTGGGCCGAATGTGATGTTCGGCCAAGAATTTCTTGTATGCTGGAACCCGTTTTGCAGCCGCATGAAAGAGAAGAAGTGCCTTTTTTTCGCCCACAGAAGTCCAGTAGTCACTGGGTCTACTAATAAGCTGGTAGGAACTTGGCGCGTTCATATATGGCTGGTTCTGGCTTCTCGGAAATACAACCTACTGGTTGGTCTTTCCCAGCATAATTATTGCTGTATACTGGGATTATACAATAAATTTCACTACTATGCTACATATTTCTGATCGCCTCAAGCATTTCGACAGCTCGCAGTTCCAGGAAGTCTTTCGCCGGCAACAGCAACTGAAGGACCCAATAGATCTGAGCATTGGCATCCCGGAGGAGTTAACCCCGGAGCATATTAAGGCGGCCGGAATTCGCGCCATCCAGAGCGATCACACCACTTATACGCCTGCGAATGGCCTGCCCGAACTGCGCGAAGCCATCTGCAAAAAGCTCGCCGACCGCAATGGCATCAACCTCGAACCAAGCCAAATTACTGTTGTCCCCGGACTCACGACCGGCCTGCTCCTGCTGTACCTCGCCATCCTGGACCCAGGCGACGAAATCATCGTGATGGACCCGTCGTACCCTCCGTACGAAGCGCTCGCCACAGCCATTGGGGCTGAAGCCATGACCGTTCTGACTTTGCCAACATTCCACCCTGACGTTGCAGCTATCGAGGCCAGCATCACCAACCGCACTCGAGCTATTATCTTGAACACGCCGAACAACCCAACCGGCACCGTTTATACCAAGGAAGATATGATTGCCATCGCCAAAATCGCCGAGAAGAATGGCATCTGGCTCATCTCAGACGAAATCTACGAACACTTCGTATACGAAGGCGAACATTTCAGCGTCGGCAGCATGTACCCTAACACCATCACAATGAATGGCTTCAGCAAGGGCTACGCCATGACTGGCTGGCGTCTGGGCTACATCGCCGGACCGCAGCAGGTCATCGACGCGGTCAACCAACTGCAGCAGTATACCGTCTTCAGCAGCAGCTCTATCGCGCAGCACGCCGCCATTGAGGCCATGAATCAGCCCGTTACCGCTGATTACAAAAAGTACGAAGCCAAGCGCGAGCTTGTTGTCGAGCGCCTCACTGCTATGGGACTGGACGTGCACGGCGCACAAGGCGCGTACTATGTGTTCTTCCAGGCGCCATACGGCTTGACCGACTTGGAATTTGTAGACAAAGCCGCTGAGCGGAATGTCCTACTGGTTCCAGGCCGAGCCTTCAGCAGCCGCCATGGCTACGTTCGCCTGAGTTACGGTGCCAGCATGGAGCAGCTGAAGAAGGGCTTGGATGTTCTCGAATTACTAATCAAAGAGCTAGGAGCTACAACGTGACCAAAATAGCCATCATCGAAGACGACGCCGTTATTTCCCAGATGTACCGCATGAAATTCGAGGCCGAAGGCTACGAAGTTCAGATGGCTGGCAACGGCCGCATCGGCGTTGAACTTGTCGAAAAGATGCGCCCCGACATCATCCTCCTGGACCTGCGCATGCCAGAAATGGACGGCGCCCAAGCACTCACCCAAATCCGCAAGCATGACTGGGGCAAAGACATCCCCGTGCTCATCCTCACCAACGTGGGCGAGGAGGAAGCGCCAAAGGAGCTCGAGGACTTGAATGTCCTCAACTATATCGTCAAGGCAGACCTGACTCCACGCCAGGTCACCGAGAAGGTCAAGGAAGCGCTAGCCAAGTAGCAGCGCGATACCAGAGCCGACCATCACGGTCGCCAGCGCGTATTTTACGAACTGATCGCCCTTTCGGAGGGCGATTTTGGTGCCAATGTATCCGCCGATATAGCAGCCGGCAAGCGACGCGAGCGCAAAGCTCCAGACGATGAAGCCCTGCGGCAAGACAAAGCAAAACGCGATCAACGCATTCGCCACCATCAGTACGCGACGTATCGCACCGGCCTGCAGCGCGCTAAGTCCCATCAGGAACATCATCGGCAGGAATAGCAGCGTGGCTATGCCGCTACCAAGTGAGCTGGCAAACAAAATTGCCGCATAGCTCGCGTAGCCAAGCCAGATTGATCGGCGCGATCGTTCGCCCGGCTGGAATCGGGCCTTTTGGATGAACAACGTCGGCGCTAGAACAATCAACAGTACACCGATAACCATCTGGAACGAGTCGCCCTGTATCTGCGGCAGCGCAAACATCGCCAACACAGTACTCAGCAAAGTAAGCACCGCAAGTGGCCACAGAAATTTCGTATTCAGCAGCTTCTGACCACGCATTGCGAGCAGCGAGCTACTGCCGAGGCCGAGGCCAGCAACAGATGCATTCGCCGCAATCTGCTGAGGTGAAAGCCCGATCAGCAGGAAAAACGGCGTCATGACGAACCCGCCACCACCTCCACTCATCCCGCTGAGAATGCTTGATAAAAGTGCGACGACAAAGGTCGCGAGAAGTAATAGATCCATATAGATCCTTTCAAAATTTAGTAGTTAATAACAAGATTTAATGCAGCGCGTGGCTGGCCCGAGGGGCTTTTGGCTACAAGAATAAGTTCAAAGAGACTAACTAAGTTACGTAGATAATAACACGATTAAGGTTAAGAGTCAATAGCCGATGCTTTCGGCACGGTGCGTCGGGCAGATTCAATAACGTTCTCGAACAGTGCACAAACAGTCAGTGGGCCGACACCACCTTTTGGCGGAGTCAGGCTGAGATCGCCGCGTTCACGAACGTCGTCGGCTAGGTCGCCAACCATCTTGCCAGCATCGGTAGCTACGCCGGCATCAACAACGACGGCATCAGGCATGATCATATTACTCTTGATAAGCCCTGGCTGACCTGTGGCGCAAATAAGCACCTGGGCCTGGCGAGTCAATGCGCCAAGGTCTTCGGTCGTAATGTCGGCCGTCTCGACGGTGAGACCAGAGTTACGGAACATGCGAGCGAGCGGTGCGCCCACCAGACGGCCCTGTCCCACGATGACAATCTTCTTGCCCTTCAGCTCAACGTTGTAGCCTGCGAGCAGCCAATTGACAGCGGTCGGAGTTGCCGGGTCAAATGCAGGATTCTCGCCCAGGCCATCGACGTCCTTGTTTGGATCGACGGCGTTCACCAGTTCGCCGGTCTGGCTCGGCTCGGCAACGGGAAGTTGAATAATAATACCATGGACCAACGGGTCAGCGTTGAGCTGCTCGATAGTCTTGAGCGCATCCGCTTGCTGGATAACATGCGCCTCAACATCGACTTGGACGTCAACGCCGTATGCTTTCTTCAGCCGGACGTAGGAATCGATAACAGGTGTATGATTGGTCTGCACAATCGCCAGCTTGGGCCTAATATCGTGCGCCTGAATAAGCCCACGCACCTGGTGTGCTTGGCGCTCTTTGACGAAACCAGCGAGATCTAATCCGTTGAGTTGACGCATATAATGAGACTATTATATCACCTCTGTTGCAATAGATACATCTGGAGCTAGGCACGTGGCCGGCCAGCTCGTTGATCAGTTAGGTCGTGGACACAGTCCCGACGGAATTCCGAATGCAGATGATTCGTCCTGCGGCGTTCAGCCAGACACGGTCGGTGAAGGCGATGCGAATGTTTCCGGGCGGATTGGACGCCAGGACCTCTATCCAGGTTGGCTTGCTCACGTACCTGGCCAGGAGGTCAAACTTCACGAGGTAGCAGTGCGCCGCACCCGGGAAGCGTCCAACCATGGCCCGGGCCTCCTGAACCTCCACATAGTCGGTCCGCATCCCCTGGAAGTAGCTCGCCCAACCGGCCAGTTCAGCCTGGATGCCTGCCTTCCCATGTCTGGCGATGTTCGTAAAGAGTCGTTCATAGAGGGCGTCATCGGCCAACAGCCGCATCAAGCCCGCAGAGTCTCCCCTGCCAACACTTTCGTAGATCCCCTGAAGGGCCTGCTGAGTATTTCCCATCACTCTCCTCAGTGGCCTTGCCACGTGCCTGGGAATATTATATCAGATAGTAGGGGCGCGTGGCGGCTGCACCTACTTACCTGTTCGAACCAGGGACGCGCTCCTGGATGGAGTTGACGATCCGGTTCAGCCGATTCTGTCCGTTCATCCAGACCTTGTCGGTCACGATGAGGTCGACCTCGCGGCCAACTGGCGGCAACTCAATCCGCAGACCGGGTATCGGTGTGATGTATCGGCCAACGAGCTGGTAGCGGGCAGTGAAGCAGTTCGTTGCCCCGCCCACCTTCTGAACCTGCTCTTCGTTCTCTGTTGTTAGGGCAATCTCGCTGATTCGGAAGTTCGCGAACCAACGGCCCCAGTCGGCGTAAGCTCCGCCGACCGCCAAAGGCCCTCGGGGTGAATTGTTGATGTTCATGGAGTTGATCTGCATGTACCACACGTCAGCGGCCAGAAGCTCCGTGAGATCAGCGAAGCGGTGCTCGCCGAACCGTGCGTAGAACTGACGTAAGCGACGTGAACTTGCGGTCGACATTCCTTCTCCTCCTCACGCTGCCACGCGCCCTCAGAGATAATACAGAGGTCGAGTGTATTTGTACAATAAATTCATGGGAGTAGGGCGCGCGGTGGGTATGCCTTACTCCGTTACTCGGTCAAACTACGCTGCTTTCAGCGCACCCAACTGGAAAGAGTTCACAACTCGCAGAATCTTGCCGTGGTCGCTGACCCACATGATGTCACTGACATCAAACCTCACCCTGCGGCCATGCGCCCTAGCCAACTTCTCCAATCCGCCGATGGTCCGGGTGTATGCACCCGTGGCCCTCATGCGAATGGTGAAACAAAGAAGCGATTCAGGCACGACGTGTCGCAAGTCATCCGCACGCTCGACAGCCGGGTAGCTCACCCTGAACGAGTCGAAGGATGAACGCCAGCTGTACAGCAGGTCCGGCGCCACTCGCGGGCCAACCGCTACCAGCTCTGTCTTGCCACGGATACACAGACCCGTACTGGCGAAGTTCGCCCGAACGACCTGCGGCCCGTCTTCGTGCAACTGCCGATAGAACGCGGCGACCGCGTCCGTTGTTCCGATCATACTTGGTTCCTTATCCCCGTGTGAGCACCGCGCGCCCATAGCGGACTAGTATAACATCAAAAGTCGAAATTGTCAGGGTCTGGGCCGACGCGCTTATCTTGATTGAGCGCATCGATGGCCTGCATATCGTTTGCAGCAAGCTCAAAGTCAAAAATCTGAATATTCTCGCCGATGCGGTCAGGCGTCACGGTCTTCGGAATAGCAATGAGGTCGTGCTGGATATGCCAACGCAATATAACCTGGGCAGTTGTCTTGCCGTACTTTTCGGCGAGCTTCAATATGACAGGATCGCGCAGAACCTCGCCGCCATGCATCAGCGGGCTCCAAGACTCCACAGCGATTCCCTTAGCGGCGCAATATTCCCGCAACTCAACCTGCGTGAGGCGTGGGTGCAGCTCTATCTGATTAACTGCCGGTACGACATTCGCATCGCTCAACAGTTCGTCCAGATGATGCGGCTGAAAATTCGAGACACCGATGGCGCGCACGACTTTCTGGTCATACAGATGCTCCAGAGCTTTCCAGGTCTTTTTAAAATGCCGCACAACCGGCCAATGCACCAAGTACAAGTCAACATAGTCCACGCCCAGGCGATGCATACTCACCTCAAACGCCTTCAATGTCGAGTCGTAACCTTGGTCCGCATTCCAAACCTTCGTCGTCAGGAATACCTCGTCCCTGGGGACATTGCTTTCAGCCAGTGCAAGTCCAACGCCGTGTTCGTTGCCGTACAATGCCGCCGTATCGATACTGCGATAGCCCGCCTCGAGAGCAATTCGCACGGTCTTTTGCACCTCCTGACCCTCGTGAGCCTTATAAACACCCAGGCCCAGTTGGGGTATGGTGATATCGTTGTTGAGTTTTAAGTCTGGTACGGTCATGTTTGGTCTTGCTCCTTCTATCTATTATATGCCCGGGAGCAAGACCTTACCTACCGCCTAATGCTTTGCGCTAGCTTTTGCCGTTTCGAATTGTACAACCCAGCCGGTCTGACGAATACTTTTATAGACTGAATTTTGCAGGAATCTACCTTCAGCGTTGAATGTTTCGGGAAAACCTCGATTCTCGATAATTTTCTGGTCGTATGTGGCGATGCCGCGACGCAGTTCATCGGCATACGCGCCGTCCACATGGTGATCCATGTCGGCCAGGAGCGTCAGGTACTCGGCGCCCCAATAGCTCCATATCGCGTCGCCGCCATAGTTTGGGACAAATGTGCGTGCTGCCCATGGCGCCTCTTGTACCTTTGGCTGGGCCTGATATTTGATAGGAAACGGCTGCGCTATCCCCTGCTTCCGCACGAAGGCAATCGTGCGCGTCAGATACGTGCGGTCTTCGGCACGATCAGGTCGCAAGAAGTCGGTCGGCAAGGCAATCAACCAATCCGATGAATAGTTTGCCAGCGAGGGGCGTGAAGTCAGGTCGTCCCTGAAATGCCCCTCGGCATCGTCCCAATACGTCTGCAGGATCTTGTTGCGCAGCTCATCGAGAGCTCCAGGATTTGATCGGCGAATATTAAGCTGATCGGCCAGCGCAAGTGTCTTCCACAAAACCACATTGTCATAGAACGAGCTCTTTCGAACCACCCCATCACGTGCGGCCGCCAAGTGAGCGTCACGCTTCACCAGCCCGGTCGACGGGTCATACACCTGGTCGAGATAGACCTGCACTAAGCCCGCCAGGTCACTTCGACGCTGCACTAGAATTTCCTTGGTGGCTTCGGCCGTTTGAAGCTTGTATGTTTCGTTTGAGTTCCGCTCATCCTGCAAAGCCTGCAGGGCATACAGCACCCCGTACAGACTATCGGACGGCACTGATCCCGGGTGAACCTGAGTCAGAACGGTCGCTTTGGACCCAATCGGGACGATCGTCGTGGCCAGGTGCTTCTCTTTTGCAAAAGCGTCAAGCGCATACAGCGCCGACTGAAGATAAATTCGCTGTCTGTTCTCCCAGTCGGTTTGGCTGTGGGCGGTTCGCGGGTCAAGAATCGAATTGTAGAAAACGCCAAGATTGCGCGGGTACAACACACTGAACTGATCCCCGGATATCAGGTACGGCTTCGACGGATCGAATCGCAGATGGTGAATGTCATCTAAAATCCCTTCGACGTTCGTTGACTTGGCTGGTCGGCTACCAAAGTAAGCATTCTGTACGATCAAAAATCCCGACTTGTAATAGCCAAGCGCCTTGGCCGTCCAGTCGGTGTATACATTCATATTGAACTGTTTATGAACTACTATTTGGCCATTCTGGACAGAGGTCGTATAAGGTTGTCCCACGACGTTCCATTGCGCATAAGGGTTCGTGACATGTAGCCACAGATGGAAAAATCCCAGGAAGATCAGCAAGCTACCCACGACGCGCAGTGCACGTTTTGAAAGATGGAAACGCCGAGGAGTAGAATCGCGCATCGCCATCATTCTACCACGAAACGAGAGAAGCCCACGTGCGTTACACGTGGACCTCCTCGGGTTACCGGGGTCGCTTCGTGTTGCCGTGGGCTGAATTGATGTTGATCAGCAGGTGATGCCGATGGCCGCAGCGCTTGCGACGGACTGCTCCCTGCTGGGGTCGTCCTCGATGACAAGAGGGCGGCCGTTGACTTCGACCAGCTTGTAGCCGTTCTCCTGCTGCCTCCGTTCCAGGCGGAACAGGCACGTACCGAACTGGCTACGACCGATGTAGACCCTTTGGCCCTTGCCACCAATCGAGATCTGAGCCGTTTCGATCTGAGGGTCGGGGTACTGGGCTTCGAGGAGCTGCTCCTGGAAGCTCCCGCTGAACGGGATGAATGTGCGAACCAGCCTGTAGCCGAAGCCGGCGCCGATCGCCACCATCGCGCAGATGGGCAGAATAACGCCCCACTGCCGCCAACCTTCTCCCCACTTCATGCAAAACCTCCGTCGCGCTCGGGGAAGATCAATCTATAATTTTATACCATAAAAACTATCTTAAAACAACCTATTGGTGCACGATAACTTTCGTACCAACAGGTGCAAAATCGTACACAATCTTTGCGTCAGCTTCGCGCATATTGACGCAGCCGTGGCTCATAGGTGTACCAAAGTTATTGTGCCAGTACGTGCCGTGAATCGCTTCGCCGCCGTTGAAAAAGTTCACCCACTTCACATCCTCGAGGTAGTAGTAATCGCCCGCGATAACGCCCGTCATGGTCATACTGCTGCGCTTGGAGTAAATAGCCGACTCGCCGATGGATGTTGGCGTGCGTGCCGTACCGGTACTAACGGTAAAGCTACGGACCGCTTCGTTGCCCACGTAAATCGTCAGGCGCTGCTGGCTAAGGTCAACTTCTATCCACTTGCCATCACCAGTCATCGTTACGGTACGGAATGGCGCTGTCGATATAGTGACATTTTGGGATAATGCACGGTTTCCGTTGATAGCCGCAACAACTTCGCCGCTCAGGACTTCGGTGTCTTGAATCTGGCTGCCAGCTTTGCCTTGTTGGATAACGGTCTGAGCACCTGATGCGCTGTCCACTACAACTTTGCGGTCAATTGGCGGCGCAGCGACAGTTGGCCCGACCTTGTCGTTCATGAACTTCTGAATGGCCGCCTTATCGACTTCGATGCTCGCCGTACCCTTGGTGGCGTCCGGCACGAAGTGTATCCAACTCGCCTTCTCGCCGCGGTTAGCGGTATAGATAACGTCGTCGCCAAGCTTGAATTCGATCTGCTTATCTAGGCGGTCGTTGGCTTCAGTCTTCACTTCGTGGAGTTTGGCCTCGTCCATGATTGGCGAAACAGATGCCGAAGTTAGTTGCAGCGTAAAGTTCTCTGGGTGCTTAGCCAGGTCTGGCAGAGCGCGTTGGAATGCTTTGATGTCGAGGCCCTTGCCAGGCTCGCCCGGCTTGACCACAAAGTTTCCCGTTGGCTCATCGAACACGATCATCGGCTCCTTGGCATCCACGAATGCCGTCGGGAACTTCTTCTTGGCGTAGTCGATCAACACGCCCGGATCATTAGCGAGGACCAAAGGTACGGTGACTTCTTCCCACATTGCTACGTTACCATCGCGTCGAGCCTTCAGGACATTCTGAAGTGTTGCTTCGACGTCCACCACGACACCTAAGTCCTTGGCTGCGATGGTTGTCTTCTTGCCATTGTCATCAAACGTGATGCTAAGTGCCGGCGCCTGTGCGGCAATGGCTTTCTTGATCTCTGCCGGCTGCTGATTGCTAACCTGAACGTTACCGACCGCAACCCCCGGCAAAGCGCGGTCGCCATAGAACCACACCAGCCAACCGCCAATTGCGGCGGCAATAACCATTAGACCAACGACCACATAGATTTTGATATGTGACTTTTTGACTTCACCCTTAGTGGACTTATGCGCAATAAGGCTACGCTTTTTTGTTTTCATCCCCACGCCTCTACGTAATGATTTGATAATAGCATATCCAGTTTAACTATTAGATAAAATAACTCGTTTTACTCTGGCGGCGTACGGGTTACAATAAACATAAGCATGAATGTAGACGCTCACGTGTTCGACCAGTATAACCGTGCCGCAAATTATCTGACGGCAGCTCAGATTTTTCTGCAAGATAACTTTATGATGGATCGCGACCTAACGTTCGACGACATCAAGCCGCGGCTACTTGGTCACTGGGGTTCTGGCCCGGGCGTTAACTTTATCTATTCCCACCTCAGCTATCTGACCAAAAGACACAGCCAAGACATGATGTTCGTCCTAGGGCCAGGCCACGCCTTCCCCGCGCTCCAGGCTAACCTTTTCCTGGAAGGCACGCTCAGCAAATATTACCCAGAGGTTCCCCAAAACCTCGACGGCATCGCCGAGATGTGTCGCAAGTTCAGCTGGCCATATGGCTTCCCCAGCCACAGCAACCCCGGCACGCCGGGCGTAATCCTCGAGGGCGGAGAGCTCGGCTACTCGCTCGCCACGAGCTACGGTGCAGCGTTGGACAACCCCAGCCTTATCGTGGCGTGCCTGATAGGCGACGGCGAGGCAGAGACCGGCCCAACCGCTGGCGCTTGGCATCTGAACAAGCTACTCAACCCGAAACAAAACGGCGTAGTGCTGCCTATTCTCCACCTCAACGGCTACAAAATTTCGGCGCCGACAATCTACGGCCGCATGAGCGACTATGAGCTCATGGCGCTCTTCAGTGGCTACGGCTACCACCCACGCATCGTAGACGCGACTACTGCTGACAGTCCACACGACGAAATGGCCGAAGCAATGGAATGGGCCTGGCAGCTGATCCACGATATCAAGTCCAACCCCGCCACGACGCAGCAGCACCTACCGATGCTCATCGTTCGTAGTCACAAGGGTTGGACCGGCGTCAAAGAACTCAACGGCATGAAGATCGAAGGCAACGCGCTCAGCCACCAAGTCGTACTCACAGAGGCGAAAACCAACGAACAACAGCTCGGTCTACTTAACGAATGGCTGCACAGCTACAACTTTGGCGAGCTATTCAATGCGGGAACGGGCTTTGGCGACTTCCTCGACAAAGTCTTGCCCGACGAGCCCAAACTCATCGGCGACTCCCCCTACGCCCGTGCTGGCGAACCGCACTACAAGCCGCTCAACTTGCCGCCCGCTGACCAATTTGCCGAAGACGCCGAGAAGCCTGGCACAATTGGTAGCTCCAGCATGCGCCGCGCTGGACTATACCTCGAGGAAGTTTTCCGCCTCAACAAAGACAATCGCAACTTCCGCTTCATGTCTCCCGACGAGACCTATAGCAATAAGCTCGACGCAATTTTCAGCCAAACCTCACGCGCCTGGATGTGGCCAATCGAACCATGGGATCGTGACCTTAGCCCAGACGGCCGCGTTATGGAGATGCTCAGCGAGCACAACTTGCAGGGCTTGACCCAAGGCTACGTCCTCACCGGCCGCCACGCTATGTTCGCCAGCTACGAAGCCTTCGTCCAGGTTGTGTCGAGCATGATGGACCAGTACGCCAAATTCATCCGCTACGCCCGCGACGTTGAGTGGCGTGGCGAATTCCCATCGTTCAACTACATCCTGACCAGCTCAGGCTGGCGCCAGGACCACAACGGGTTCAGCCACCAGAATCCTGGATTCATCGATGACGCGCTTCGCCGCCAAGGTAACTTTGTAGACGTCTACTTCCCTCCTGACGGCAACAGCACGCTGGCCGTTCTCGGGCAAGTCATGGCGTCGACCAAACAGATCAACATCATTGTGGCCGGCAAGACGCAGGAGCCTCGATGGCTGACGCCCGAACTCGCGCAAAAGCAACTAACCGCCGGCATCGCTACTTGGGATTTCGCCAGCGATGACAACCCGGACGTCGTACTGCTCGGTATTGGCGACTACCCAACCAAAGAGACGTTGGCCGCCATCGACCTCGCCAAACGCGAAGTATCAGATCTCCGCCTGCGCTTCGTCAACGTCATGAGCCTCACCAGCTGTGGCCTGGGCAATAGCGGCACGTGTGTCTCACAGGCAGAATTTGACCGCCAATTCACCACCGATAAGCCAGTCATCTGCAACTTCCACGGCTACCCCGAAACCATCAAATCCATCCTTTGGGGCTACGCCGACAATCCACACCGCTTCACTATCCGGGGCTACATCGAAAGTGGCAGCACGACCACGCCATTCGACATGCACGTCCGCAACGAGACGAGTCGCTTCCATCTTGTGATAGAAATTATCAAACGCGCGGCAGAGGCTGGTCGCGTCACCCCTGAAGTTTCCAAGCAAGTCACCGACAAATACCAGGCTAAGATCGACGAAAACACCGAGTACATCAAAGTTAACGGCATTGACCTGCCAGAAATAGACGAATGGGTATGGACACGTTAACACTTATTGCGAACCCCGGTAGCGCCAGCCGTAAATACGGCCTGTACCGCGGTAGCAAACTTGTAGCTGAGCTGCATTTTGAATACCACGAAGGCCGGATCGCCTGTACCGGACAATTTGGCGACCGCCACCAACCCGTCGATGTTGATATCCACGACCTCAACGATGTCGCCGGCCAGGTCCTGCCGATCCTCAAAGAGTTCAACCTCCTCGGACCCGACGAAAATATCACCCGTATCGGACTGAGGATTGTCGCGCCCAGCAGCTACTTCCTAGCAGATCGAATTATGGACGACGAGACCGTGGGCAAACTTCGTGAGCTTGAAGGTCGCGCACCGCTTCATATCGGCGCTACTCTGCGCGAGTTCGAAACACTGCACGATGTCTTTGCCGACGCACGGATTGTGGGCGTCTCCGACAGCGCCTTCCACGCCACCAAGCCCGACTACGCCTGGAACTATGGCGTGCGGCTGCAAGACGCTGACCGGTTCGAGATTAAGCGGTTCGGCTATCACGGCATCTCAGTTGCGTCGATTGTGCACGAGCTGCAAGCCATCGACAAACTCCCGCCCAAACTCATCGTCGCGCATCTAGGTAGCGGCGCCAGCATCACTGCAGTGCACGGCGGCAAGAGCCACGATACAACAATGGGCTACTCACCGCTCGAAGGGTTGATCATGTCAACGCGCGTTGGCTCCATTGACCCAACTGCGACCAATATGCTCCAAACGCAACTGCATCTCAGCGACGAACAGATGGAAGACTACCTCAATAGCCACAGCGGCCTGCTCGGCCTGAGCGAGACGTCCTCGGCCGTAAACGAATTACTAGAGCACGAATCCCAGGGCAGTCACAACGCCCACTTGGCGCTCGAGACCTACATTTTCACTATCCAGAAAGCCATCGGTGCGATGGTTGCTGGCATGGGCGGCATCGACATGCTAGTCTTCACCGGTACGGTTGGTGAACGCTCCGTCGATGTACGGAGACGTGTTGTCGACAGGCTACACTTCCTAGATCTCAAGCTCGACGAAGAAGAAAACAATAAAGCAACCGATCCCCATCAGCCAGCTCGAATCAGCGCCCTCACTCACAGTAAACCGATATACATCGTCCCCACACGCGAAGCTGACGAAATGATCCGCCGAATCGACCTCCTAACACAAAACTAACGACGCAAAAGCCAATGACAATCCAAAAACCAAAACGATCCCGCAAAATTAAAGTTATCATCGCCGCGGCGCTCGTCGCCGGGGTACTGTTCGTCACACACAAACCAGATAAGGCCGCCGAGGCACACGTCGCCCCACCGAAGCCAGCTTACGCCGCTGATATTACCTGGCCGGCCGAAGCGAAGGCTGCCGCCATTGGCATTCAAGGCAGCGGCGTCGTCAGCAGCCACAACGACTCCAAGCCACGCCCCATCGCCAGCATCGCCAAGGTGATCACCGCGCTGGCAATCCTAGAGAAGAAACCGCTAAAAGGCGACGAATCTGGTCCGCTCGTTCCCATCACCGAACGCGACGAACAACTCTACCGCGACTACGTAGCAAAAAACGGAACGGTCGTTCTCATCAAAGCCGGCGTGCCAATTAGCGAACGTGATGCGCTCGAAGCCATGCTCCTGCCCAGCGCCAACAACGTCGCCGACACGACCGCCATCTGGGCGTTCGGTTCGCTCAAGAATTATCATGATTATGCCAATGATATGCTGAAACGCCTGGGCCTCAAGGACACAACCGTCGGCGTCGATGCGAGTGGCCTTGACCCGAGCACCAAAAGCACAGCGTCCGACCTCGTGCGCCTGGGCGAAATTGCGCTGAGGAATCCAATCGTCTCGCACATCGTCGCCCTGCCTGCTGCCAATATTCCATTCGCCGGCGACATCCCCAACTACAATGCCATGGTCACAAAGTACGGATATACCGGGCTGAAGCCAGGCGAAAGCATCCAGGCCGGCAACACCCTGTTGTTCTCGACCAACGAAACCGTCAACGGCAAACCCGTGACCATCATCGGCGCAATCCTCGGGACCGAAAACTACCGCGAGTCAAACGCCGGCGCGCTCCAGATGGTCGATTCGACCAAGAAAACCCTCCGACCAAACAACTAGCGCCGCAGCCATTTCCGAATCGGAAACGACGCAAAGGCGAACAGCGCCACATTCACCAGCATCATATACAGCGGAAATGCGTAAACCAAGAGAATCCAGTCGCGAATCGTCAGCAATGTTATAGCCATGCTAATAACCGACATCATATACGGCCACGCATACTCACTGGCCGGATTACGATAAGCCTTCTGAAGCGTGGGCAGCGTCGCGAATATATCCGCCACGATACTGAAAACAATCGCCAGCTCCGGAATCGAGGTAACTTGCCACAGCACGATTCCTGCCAGTGCCAGCACGCCACAGGCAATCGAGAACGGCGTAAAGTGCTCGCGAACACCGTACTTCACAACAGTCAAGGCGCTGATGATCAACGGGCTTGTGGCCAACGCCAGGAGCACCAAAGCTTGCGCATTCAATCCATGTTGCAGCTGCGCAAAAAACGCAATCAGCGGCGTCAGCCCCCAAAGGAACCACGTAATTGGGTTGGGTCGCGCCTTCCCCACCACAACTCCCCACGCATACTGCGCGCCGCCGACCAGACGGATAGCAATAGAAAATACAGTGAACCACGCGGGGAGCATAATACCTCTTCTCCGCCTCAATCGTAGTACGGGCTGGGGGCAGAATGCAAAAAGAAACTACGCCGCGGGACGAGGCTGGCGCGGATGGTCACCATACCCCACCAGGAGGTTGGCGCATTTGGTCTCGAGCACGCCGCCGTGAACTTTCATAGAAACCTTCTCGCGCAGATTCATGCGGCCGCCTTCAACTTCGTCGCTAAAGTCACCCTTGATATCGAAGAGCGATGGGTCGACGTCTTTCTTGTACGCGCCAAAGTACACCTCGGGAATGCGCGCCCACGCGGCTGCACTCAAACACATGTGGCACGGCTCGAGCGTACTGTACAGTGCCAGGCCGTACAGATCATCTGTGTGAAATTTCTGCGCCGCCTCACGGATAGCATTCACTTCGGCGTGGGCGGTCGGGTCTTTCGTAGGTCCAACCATGCTGCCCCCGCGCGCAACTATCTCGCCTGTTGTTCGGTCAACCAGTACAGCGCCAATGGCGACGCCGCCGCTCGCAACCGCCTGCTCGGCCGCCGCGATCGCACCTCGCATATAGTCATCATGATTGTTCTCTGTCACTACAAATACCTCTTTGTATACGCTCCACTATACCGTACGATGAGGGCAGACATAACCAGAAAGGCTCGTCATCGAATATTTCCAACAGCTTGCACAGCACCTCCCACTTGAGGTCTTCGTGTTTGTGGGAACCTTTCTGGAAGAGGTTATTTCGCCGATCCCTTCGCTCCTCGTACTGCTTCCGGCCGGTGCGATGGTCGAAGCGCGGCACATCCCGCTCAGCTATATTGTCGTCCTGGCGGCAATATGCGGCGTGGCACGTGTGTTGGGTGGGTCTGTCCTGTACTGGCTCGCACACCGTATCGAGCACGCCGTACTGGGCAAACGCAAACTATTTGGCCTGACCCACAAAGACATCATTCGCCTCAGCAAAGAGCTAGGTGACAAGCGCAAAGTCATGCGCGTGTGGTTCATCCTGTTCGTGCTTCACTCGCTGCCAGTCTTCCCTGGCACGCTGCTGTCAGCTGGGTCTGGATTCATCAAGGTTCGTTACAAGATCTTTGCCACCGCAACGTTTGCCGGCTCGGCGGTTAACGCCGTCATATATATCTGGCTCGGCTACATGGGCCTGCAAGCCGCACAGCATCTCGAAGATTTAGGTTGGCTCACAAATGTCGTGACCATCCTCGTCGTCCTTGGATTGATTATTTGGTACGCCATCTGGCACTCCCGCCGCCGCAAAAAGAAAACTAGATAATTCCTTCTCTATACGCTTTTTACGAAATCATACGCTCTTTGCAGCACGGCCAACCAATGTTCGACGCCGCCACCCGTCTGCTTGATAGATTCACGAAGCTCTTCGTAACCCAACCAAACAACATCAAACTTCTCGTGCGATTCAAGCTCCTGCTCGCCAACATCGGTGCTGTCCAGTATGAAGAGCACTGCGAGTGAATTCGAGCGACGATGCAGTGCTTTCTTCTCGTTGAAATAATGCGAGCGAATGAAACCGCCTAGTTGAATTTGCCGCTGGAAGTTTGCGTAGCCAGTCTCTTCCTTCAGCTCGCGGACAGCTGCATGCTCAAATGATTCGCCCGGCTCCCTACCGCCGCCCGCCAGCCAAATCGTGCCCTTGCCCGTCCATCTCAGCGCAAGCCACTTATCGATAGTCGGGTCGTACCCGACCACAACCACACCCTCGACATCGGTCGCCTCTGGGTGGGCCGTGCCGTACTCCTCAATCGTTTCTGCATCACCAAATATATTCATGAACCCATGATAACAAAGTGATTTTTCTCCCCATGAAAAAACACCGACCGGTAGCGAAAATGTCGGTGCTTTTTCATGGAGGGCCGCCTGGGACTTGAACCCAGGACATTCTGCTTAAGAGGCAGACGCTCTAACCAGCTGAGCTAGCGGCCCACTAAGTTAACAGATAAGACTATAGCAAAGATGGCGCGATTTGTAAATACATTGTATAATCTGTCAGATTCTGTTTTGCACACCGAACGGAGAGCAAGGTATGAATAGTCCGAGAGGTCGCAGACCCGGCAAAAGGGCGACGCGCGAGCAATTAGCCGCGCTGAGTAGCCCTTCTGCTCCTGCATTATTGGAGCAGATCAAGCACTGGCTGGAAGCGATCGAGGCCATCCGCAACATCTGGAAGGACGCTCCCAAGCGAGAGTTCACCCGGACCGGATGCAACGGCGATGGCGGCAACCACAACTGGCACGTTCGACTCGTGCCCAAACCGCCGCACCGCACCAACCGCATCATCTGCACCACGCCGCTGGTCGTCTTTCCGCCCACGGTGCTGATGAAGATGATCGTCCTACCTCTGCGGGCTGAAGGGTTCGAAGTCACCGACCCAAGCCCGCAACGCTGTGGCTGCGCCACCTTCACGGTCCTTCCCAAGCGACTGGCCGAGTGACCGCCACCTTCTGACGAGAGCCCGGGCAGATCTCTTGCCCGGGCCGTCAAAACCCTGAACTTATCAGCATGATACACTAGCGGTATGAAAGCGCGAACCCACGACCTGGCCGCAGTGACGGCACTCGGTATTGTCGTCATGGCTCAGCCTGACAATCACCTGACGCTCGGTACCGCCGTTGCAGCGCTGCTTGCCAACCAGCTCGGTGGCATCGCGCCCGACATCGACCAGCCGGTCGCACCGCTGTGGCGCAACCTGCCGATTGGTGGCTTCTTTGGCCGCATCATAGCCAAGATGATGGGCGGCCACCGGTTCATTACGCACTCGATTCTTGGGCTCTTCCTATTTGGACTGCTCGCGCGGCTCTTCCTGACCTTCATCCACCCGATCATCCCATCGGTCGACATCGAACTAGTCTGGTGGGCGTTTATGATCGGCATGGTGTCACACCTCGTTATGGACACGTTTACCAAAGAGGGCGTGCCGTGGCTGCTACCGCTCCCATTCAAGATCGGCATCCCGCCGGTCAAGCACCTACGCATCACAACGGGCACGTGGGCGGAAGGCGTCGTCTTCGTCCTCATAATTGCATTCGATATTTGGTACTGCTCGACGCATTATCACGAGATTATACAGCTGCTCCACAATCGAATCGGCTAGACCGCGCGACGCGGCAGGCTCAACAGGTAGAAACCGCTCAGCAAACACAGTCCAGCCATGGCGACCAGCAAAGCCGTGAAGCTTCCGTAATGAACCAACGCTGCACCAAGGATTGCGCCAATCGCAATTGCGAAGAAACTACTCGCCTCCCACACGCCCCAGCGTGAACTTGCCGTCCGCGGGCCACCGACGTGAGCCGTATACAACGCATCGAAGGCCGGCGCATACACCGCCTGAGCCAAACCCAACACAACCTGCACACCCAGGAGGGTCCAAATCGAATCGACGAAAATATAAGCCACAAAGCACAACGCAATCACCATATATGAAGTGCCAACTATCCATTCTTTGCGCCTCACCCGGTCACCCCACCGGCCAGCTGCCAGTGCGGCGCATCCCGCCACCACGGCATAGACGCCGGCCGCCAGGCCTGCATCCAGAATATCGCCCCCAATTTTCTCCACAAACAGCGCGTAATACGGAATGATCATCGCACCCGCTATCAGCACCAACGTATCGGTAATCAATAAGATTTTGAGTGGTTTATTGAGTAGACTCACGGTTGATTTCATCATACCATAACCACTTTTGGCCCTGCTTGCATAAATTATAATTTTAGGCCATAATACATTCGCCCCATTCCACAGAGAACTAGGGAGACAACATGCCTACTCTGCCCGACGCAGAGTTCCTGGGCAAGCGGTTACGAGGTGGCTGGCACCGACCGACCCGTGGGCTGATCAAGGAATACGATCTGCACATGGACCAGGGTCTGGCCGCACCATCGGCCCAGCACCTGTACGTGCCGGCCTCACCCGTAACCCCCGCCGACCTGCGGGATCGCAGCATCAGCGACGGCATCAGAATGCTGGAAGCATTCACACGGAAGGGCAGCGGATCGCCCATCTTCGCCGTGGGGATGGCCTTCCCTCAGCTGGAACGCGCCTCACGCCGCAATGTCCGGGTGCTCGCCGCACAAAAGGGTGCCACGGACCTCAAGGTCGAGAACCGAGTCGACACCATCGTCACGCTGCACAACCCGCGCTACGAAGGCATCAAGAGCGCCGGCCAAACCCTTCGGTCGGAGATCTGCTACTCGGGTCCGGGCATCGGTGTGCGCATCATGCGCTGGAACGATATCATGCTCTACCTGCCGGGACAGGCGCCGCAACGCGTCACCGGCAATGACGCGTGGATCCTCCAGCACGAGATCGACCACCTGAACGGCATCCTGTGCACGACCCGCGCGCGTCGACAGAAGCGGCCGCTGTTCTACGTCCCGCCTGAGTGGGCACGCACGTACAACAGAGGCGGATTCACGCCCGACTGGCCGGTGTACCCGGCTAGCCAGTACGACGCCATGATGAGCGGCGAGTTCGACCTCGCGCGCTACCTCAGGCTCCTGTAGGAGGGGGCGGGGAGCTCACGCTCCCCAAACCCCATGAACTTATACAAATCTAACTCAATTCGTACCGATTCAAAATCTCAAAGTCGAGCATCGGTTCTTGTTTGGTATGAACCAGCCTGAACGACGTCACGTCCTGCACAAAATCAATCTTCTGAGCTTTTATATATTCCGCAATCGGTTCCAACTCGATGGCCTCGGTAAACCGTACGAGCGAACTATGAATGATCCGCGGCGGCATCTTTGTACCAGGCAACATATCAACTCTCTGAACAAATTCATCCCGAATGTGCTGGAACTGACCATCGTCGTGACCCATCGCAAAGATCGTCGACGGCGCAACACGGATCGTGTCAAAATGCACACGAATCGGCCCGATCCCCGCCAAAACCTCAGTCATCGCCCTGTCGTAGCTCGGCTGAATCTGTGCAAATAACTCAGCCTTGTCCCGACCATCATAGTCGACAAGCGGCGCAATCCAATCGAGCAGCGTGATGTGGAGCGACGGCCGCGTCATGCAGTACAGCGCATCGCCAAACTCGTCCCGAAGACTCTGAGTGAGCGAGTTGAGCACCTGCGCGCTCTGGTCCGAAAGCTCGGCATTCATGACGTATCCCACAAATGGCTTCTCTATCCAATCAACTGGCTGAGTATATTCCATACAATCCATCATAGCACCGCCCCAATGGGGAAATGCTAGAAGCCGCGTACGGTCACGTTGCCGGAATTCGTTTCGGCGTCGATGGTTCGTT
>CAZPGP010000014.1:0-25806 GCA_964586395.1 uncultured Candidatus Saccharibacteria bacterium | reverse complement strand
ACCGTGTCTCAGTTCCAGTCTGGCTGGTCATCCTCTCAGACCAGCTAAAGATCGTAGCCTTGGTGAGCCATTACCTCACCAACTAGCTAATCTTACGCAGGCTCTTCCCAAAGCGGATAAATCCTTTAATCCGAAGACCATATGCGGTATTAGACCCGATTTCTCGGGCTTATCCCTCACTTTGGGGTAGATTCCTACGCGTTACTCAGCCGTCCGCCGCTCGCCATCACCCCGAAGGGCATGCTGCCGCACGACTTGCATGTATTAGGCACGCCGCCAGCGTTCATTCTGAGCCAGGATCAAACTCTCCATAAAAAGAATGTTAAAAACATTCACTCAAAAAACTGACGTTGATTTGCACTACTAAACTGTTAATGTACTTTCGTCCAACTCCCTAGACACTTTACCATGTCAAGCAGACTGATATTGATCTTACCTCAATGCGACCCCTACGTCAACACTTTAGCTGGCCAAAAGTGTTACATAAATTGCAACACTACGACACCCGTAAGCAGACCAAGCACAGCACCGGCTGTGACCTCTGTTATACGATGCCCCATTGCGAGGTGAAAAGTAGGTTTCAAGCCAGCCTTTTTAGCCAGCTCCATAAGAATTGGCCCTTGCTCCCCCACTGCGCGACGCACATTTACTGCGTCATATATGACTATAAGGGAAAGCACCGCCACGGTAGCAAAGAGCGCCGAGCCGATGCCGTCCTTAATGCCGATGACCGTCAAAAGCGAAATCATCAGGGCCGAATGTGAACTCGGCATGTTGCCAGACTTATAGAACTGCGACAGATCGCGGAATGAGCCGGCTTTACGTGCCTCCAGGAGGTACTTAAGCGTCTGAGCGAGGGCCCACGCAACTAGGGGTGCGACTAGATAGCTAGATAGTTCTATATCCATTGGGTCCTCTGCTCTTATGCTTCCTATTGTAGCCTATTTTACTCTTCCGCGCCCGCTTCAAGTTCCTCACCCAGCTCTTCAGAGACAGTCTCTTCCGCAACAAGGCCAACGGAAGCGACGCCATCATCACCGTTCAAACGCATAATGCGCACGCCCTGGGTGGTACGACCAAGTACTGGGACGTCTTTCATGCCGATTCGGATTGCCTGCCCCTTGGTCGAGATAACCAGGAACTCCTTAGCGCCCTCTGTCGAGATAGAGTGGACAGATACAAGGTCACCCGTCTTTGTGTTCACAACGGCAGCCTTGATGCCTACACCACCACGCTTGTGCGCTGGGAAGTTAGATACCTTTGTGAGCTTACCGTAGCCGAACTTACTCAAGACCAACAGCTGGCGATCGTCGTCTACAAGGTCAGCACCAACAACTCGGTCACCTGGGCGAAGGCGAATACCGCGAACACCACGAGCGGAGCGACCCATAGAGCGCGCGTCCTTCTCGCTGAAGCGGATAGCCTGGCCAAATGCGGTCGAAATGATGATCTCATCATCGCCGCTACTGAGGTGAATCCAGCGTAGCTCGTCACCTTCGTCCAGCTTGATAGCGATCAGGCCAGAGGTTCGAATATTGCTGTAGTCAGTAATAGGGGTCTTCTTGACGGTACCGTGAGTCGTCGTCATGAAGAGGTAACCCTTGCCGTCATGACCCTTGTCGATCTTGATCATAGAGGTCACGTGCTCTTCGGGCTGAAGCTGGATCAGGTTGACCACAGCAACACCCTTCGCAGTCAGGCCCGATGCAGGTACTTCGTGGACCTTGAGGCGGAAGACGCGACCCTTGTTGGTGAACAGCAGCAACCAGTCGTGGGTGCTCGCCGTTACCAGCTTGTCGATAACGTCCTCTTCCTTAGTGGTCATACCGCGCTTACCTTTGCCGCCACGGTTCTGGCGACGGTACTCGCTGACGAGTGAACGCTTGATGTAATTTTCCGTTGTAATGGTTACGACGACTTGTTCATCAGGAATCAGCTCTTCGTCGCTAAACTTACCGATCTCTTGACCAATGATCTGTGTACGGCGGTCGTCAGCATATGCAGCCCTCATTTCAAGGAGTTCTTGCTTGATTACTGCCAGGATTCGCTTCTCGTCGGCCAAAATAGCTTCGAGCTCGGCAATGAGCTTGCGCAGTTCCGCTAACTCGTCTTCGATCTTCTTGCGCTCCAAGCCTGTCAGTGCGCGCAGCTGCATCGCCAAGATGGCGCGAGCCTGAATTTCACTGAGTCCGAACTTCTCCATCAAGTTCTTCTGCGCTTCGTCAGAAGACTGGCTAGCGCGGATTACCCTGATCACTTCATCAATGTGGTCGAGTGCAATCGATAGACCTTCAAGGATATGTGCGCGGTCCTTTGCCTTCTGGAGCTCAAACTCTGTACGACGGCGGACAACGACCTGACGGTGCTTCAAGTATTCTTTGAGGATTTCTTCAAGACCCAAGATACGAGGCTGGATGCCATCGATTAGCGCGAGCATGTTGTAGTGGAAGCTTGTCTGGAGCTGAGTCATTTTGTAGAGCTGGTTCAGGACTTTCTTAGGGTAAGCGTCCTTCTTAAGCTCAACAACCAGACGAATCGCACCGCGCGCACTTTCGTCACGGAGGTCAGAAATGCCCATGATCTTCTTTTCTTTAACAAGATCAGCGATTCTTTCCACTAACGTTGCTTTATTCACAGCATAAGGCATCTCTGTTACAACGATCTGGTGCTTGCCGCGAGATGTCTCTTCGATCTCGGCAACTGCACGAACAACAATACCGCCACGACCAGTCGCGTAGGCCTGCCGCAGAGAGTCGCCGCCGTAGACGATACCGCCCGTTGGGAAATCAGGACCCTTCACGTATTTCAAGAGGTGATCCAGGGTCGTGTCGTCTGGGTGATCAATCAAATGGATGAGCGCGTCGATAAGCTCGCCAAGGTTATGTGGCGGAATGCTCGTAGCCATACCAACGGCAATACCGATCTGACCGTTCAACAACAGGTTCGGCAGCTTAGCTGGTAGAACAACTGGCTCCTTCTCTTCACCATCGTAGTTGTCACGGAAGTCGACGGTGTTCTTGTCGAGGTCAGCTAGCAGCTCTGCACCAGGTTTCGCCATGCGCGCCTCGGTGTAACGAGCGGCAGCTGGTGGGTCTCCGTCCATCGAACCAAAGTTACCCTGTCCATCCACGAGCATGTAGCGCATAGCCCAATCTTGAGCCAAGCGGACCATCGAGTCATAAATAGCAGAGTCACCGTGAGGATGGTACTTACCCATCACATCACCGGTAATACGAGCGCTCTTTACGAACTTCGTGCCAGGGCGCCAACCGTTTCGCTCCATTGAGTACAGAATGCGTCGGTGCACAGGCTTCAGGCCGTCGCGGACATCAGGCAGCGCGCGGTCAATGATAACGCTCATGGAATAACGAAGGAAACTATCCTCCATGACGTTCTCAACAGTACGCAGCTCAAGTGTCTTAGAGTGTGCCTGCACCTCTGGCTGCTGTTCTACAATTTCACCTTCAACTGGGGTTTGCTTGTCGTCATCCATGACTAAATGTCCAAATCTTCCGTATTAACAAATTTCGCACGCGACTGGATGAAGTTCTTGCGAAGCTCAACCTCGGTGCCCATCAGTTTGCTGAATATAGCGTCTGCTTTTTCGGCATCCTCGATCTTCACCTGGACCAAAACACGATTCTCTGGGTTCATCGTAGTCTCCCAGAGCTGTTCGGCGTCCATTTCACCAAGACCCTTGTAGCGCTGCAGCATTGTGATGCCGGCCTGCTTGTTGCGGTCCATGGTTGGGTCAATCTTCGTGCCGCGATCTTTGCGGTCGGCGATCAGCTTGTCGATGATGGCGTCACGCTCTTCGTCGCTGTAGGCATAGTACTTCTTGTTTGGGCCGGTTCGCAAAAGGAACAGTGGCGGCTTAGCCAAGTAGATATGACCACCATCAACAACTTCACGCATGTAGCGGAAGAAGAACGTCATAAGTAGCGTACTAATGTGACTACCGTCAACGTCGGCGTCCGTCATGATGATGATGCGGTCATAGCGGAGCGAGCGGACATCAAACTGCTCGTCGATGCCAACACCAAGTGCCTTGATAAGACTGACGATCTCGTTGTTAGCCAACATCTTGTCGAGGCGTGCGCGCTCGGTGTTGAGCACCTTACCACGAAGCGGCAAGATGGCCTGGGTTTTGCTGTCGCGACCACTCTTAGCCGAACCACCAGCTGAGTCACCCTCTACGATGTAGAGCTCAGAGTTCTTTGGATCCTTACTAGAACAGTCAGCGAGTTTACCTGGAAGACTAAGACCATCCAGTGCACCCTTGCGAATAACGTTCTCGCGTGCCGCACGGGCAGCTTTTCGAGCGCGGGCAGCCAGGGTCGCCTTGCCGATAACTTTCTTAGCCGTTGTAGGATTCTCATCCAGGAAGTACGCGAAGTACTCGTTCATTACCTGCTCGACGTAACGGCGCATTTCTGGGTTGCCCAGCTTGTTCTTGGTCTGGCCTTCGAATTGAGGGTCTGGCAGCTTCACCAGAATAACGGCCGTAAGACCTTCACGAATATCTTCACCAGTCAGGTTCTCTTCCTTTTCTTTCAAAAGGCCGTTCTTGCGTGCGTATTCATTAATAACGCGCGTCATGGCGCTGCGGAAGCCAATCATGTGCGTACCGCCTTCTGGGTTGAAGACGTTGTTGGCGAAAGGCTTTACGATCTCGGCGTAGCTATCGTTGTACTGGATAGCGACTTCGATCATGCAGTCCTCTACCTGACGCTCGACATAGAAAATCTCGTCGCTCAGGATGTCCTTGCCGATGTTGAGGTGTTTTACGTATGACTTAATACCACCATCAAAGAAGAAGGCGTAGCGGTCGCCGCTACGTTCGTCAGCAACAGAAGCATAAAGGCCCTTCGTCAGGTACGCTTGATGGCGCAGGTAGTCGACGACCCACTTGTAGTCAAATTCGACAGTTTCCTTAAAGATAGTTGGGTCTGGGTAGAAAGTAATGCGTGTACCGCGTGGCATGTCCGTCTTGCCAACCTTCTTGAAGGGCACGCTTGTGGCACCACGCTCAAATTCGACGCGGTAAAGTTCACCGTTCTGCGAGACTTCGGCAATCAAACGTGTACTCAATGCGTTAACAACGCTTGAGCCCACACCGTGCAGACCGGACGAAACCTTGTAGCCACCACCGCCAAACTTACCACCAGCGTGAAGGACGGTTAGGACGGTTTCCAGCGTGCTCTTTCCTGTCTTCGGGTGTTTGTCGACCGGAATACCACGGCCATCGTCAGTCACCCTTATGCCGCCGTCGGCAAGAATCACTATCTCTACCTTCGAACCAAAGCCCGCGATAGCTTCGTCGACACAGTTGTCGGCGATTTCCTTAATAAGATGGTGCACGCCGTCATAGCCGGTGCTACCAATATACATACCCGGTCGCTTACGTACCGGCTCAAGACCCTCGAGCACCTGAATTTGACTAGCATCATACTCAGCCGCTGACTGTTTTTGTTTAGTCATAATCCCCTCATCAGAAATAAACTTTTTAGAACCACTTAATTATACCGTTTAATCTGTGAGCGTTCAACCTATTGAATTGAACATATTTTTTATGCTAAATTTAAGCGTAAGGAGAAAACAAACATGTTCCGCAAGTTAGTTTCCAGCTTGCCGTTCAGCCCGGCACTAGTTGGACAACTCGGATTCTATGCTCGGAGGTTGAGCAAAGAACAAGCGACGCGCCGCCTTGGCCTTATATTCACGGTGCTCGCTCTTGTTGTTCAAAGTTTTGCACTTCTCAGCCCACCTGAGCCTACTTATGCTGTGTCTCCAACAAATGAATGCGCCTTCAGTAGTACCATTACCCAGAATGACCCTAGCTGCCGCGCATGCCCCTACAACGCCACTATTTGGATCAACAACCCGAGTTGCAACAAGAACTTACAGCTTAGCATCGAAGCTATCAACTTGAGTCGCAGTGGCAAATCAGCCATCGGCGGCACAGTTAACCCAAGTGATCGTATCCAGTACACTATTCGCACCACCAACACTGGTACGACTCCAACTAATGCAACAGTAGAAGTCTCGGTCGGTGATCTCGCCGAATACGCAGTTGTAACTGATGCGGGCGGGGGCACATACGATCAAGCTACTCAGAAAATCAGCTGGGGTAGCGTGCTCCTAGCCGGCAAACAGGCCGATGCGCGCAGCTTCGTAATGTCCACTAGAGACCCGCTCCCTATCACTCCGCAAGCAGTCGACCAACCTAGCTCATACGACTGCATGCTAACCATTACCTACGGCAATACACTCAACAACGCACTCAGCTGCAACCTTGGCAAAGAGATCGAAGGCACTGTAAAACAGCTGCCAGAAACTGGGCCCGGGGCTAACATAGCCTTCGCCACTCTCGCCTTGATGGTAGCGACATACTTCTACGTGCGCTCCAGGCAGCTCAACCGCGAGATGAAGATAATTCGCCGCGACTTTAACGCAGGATAACCAAAGGACTACTATGAGCAAAGAACAAGCTCCCAACTCACCCGAAGGCTACGTGGAAACGCCCCGTGAAAGCCATGAGCGCTCGTATGAGCGTGCTGAGCACCATAAGGTGAGTCCTGAGCGTTATAACGAAAAAGAAGCACACCAGGCCGTTGAGAACGCTCGTCATGAAGCCATCAAGGAGTCCAAGGAGCAAGGCCGCGAGAAGCGCGCACAACAAGCAGAACGTCACAACTCATCGCATTCGATGAGACGCGAAGACCGGGAGGCTAGTTTTGATCAAACAATGGAGCACACCCGGAGCGAACTCCCCCGTTCGCTCAGGCCATTCAGTAGGTTCATCCACAACCCCACCGTAGAACGCATAAGTGAATTTCTCGGCAAGACTCTGTTTAGGCCCAACGCAGTTCTAGCTGGCGGCGTTACGGCGTTCGTGGCGGTGCTCGCTCTCTACTTCTACGCCAAATACGCGGGCTTTGCCCTACAAGGCTCCGAGACTATTGTCGCCTTTGCTATCGGGTGGCTGTTCGGAATGCTCTTCGACCTATTTAAAGGCATGTTTACCGGTAGGCGCTAGGCCTTCTGGCTCTTATCGACGTTCAGTTGAGTCTCTTCCTTGGTGTGGTGGATATTACCACGGACGTCGATAAAGATCTCATCAACAGTTGGCTCCTCTGGCTGCGCAGGCTCGGGAGCTTTTTCCTCCTCTGCTACCGGTAGTTCTCGATTAATCTTGAGCGTTGTCTGTTCGACAGCATTTTCGGGCTGAGGCGTTGGAGCTGGCGATACCACAGGCCGAGGAACAGGCTGCGGTGCAACCGGAGCTGGGGTGGGCGGTTGCGGCGGAGCTAGAGGTGCGGGCTGCGGAGCGGGAGTGGGTGTGGGAGCAGGCGTAGGCGGCGTAGCTTGCTGCTGTGCAGGCGCTTGCTTCTTTCTTTTAGCTAACCATTCGTCCAGGAATGAAGAGCCAGTCGACGTAGCCGGCGGAGTTGTCGGTTGTGCGGGCCCAGACGGACTAGGTACAGCCCCAGCCGCAACAGGCGCAGCTGGTGCCGCACCGGCAGGGGCGGCCGCTCCAGCGTCGCGCGCGGCGTCACCTGCTCTCAATCGTTTGAATATCTCTTGCTCTACGGATGCACGCGGACGGCCAAACTTCGCAGCAGACAGTCGTTTCAACGCGTCGGATAGTTGTGGATTAGACTGCCCGAGGGGCGGAATCAGCGACATACTAAATGGCGCAGACGGAACATTGTTGATCATTACAGAGGCGACACTCTCAAAGTTCGGCAGCTTCGTCAAATCTTCGGCGTCGAAGACTGGACTAAACTTCTTAACCATCAGTTCGGCGTCGGTCGTACCAATACGACCAGAGATAATGGTGCCGACGTTACCGATAATAGCCTCGCGAATCTTATCGTTAAGCTGCGTCATGAACTGGTTGGCTAGGATCAGGTTCAGGCGATACTTTCGAGCTTCAGACAGAATACCTTCAAACGAATCTGTGGCAAAGTTCTGGAACTCGTCTACATAGAGGCTAAAGTCCTGGCGCTGGTCCTCCGGGACGTCCGCACGGCCCATCGCTGCGGCCTGGAACTTCATGACGAAGATCATACCCAGTAGCTGTGAGTTCAACTCACCCGTCTTACCCTTGCTAAGGTTCACCAAAAGGATCTTCTTGTTGTCCATAATGTCACGCAAGTTGAAGCCACTCTTGGTCTGACCAATGATGTTGCGCATCATCTCGTTACTCAAGAAGGCACCGAACTTACTCACAAACCAACCCAACACCTCACTCTTGTGGTAGTCGCTAGTCTGGGCCATTTCTTTATTCCAGAAGTCCAAAACGGTTTGATCCTTCACGTACTTGAGCTTCTCCTTGGCAAAGTCGTTGTCGTTAAACACCTGTGGGATATCGATAAACGACGAACCGTTCGGGTCTGCCATAATCGTCAATGCTGCGTTGCGGAACCAGTGCTCGTAGCGCGGACCGATGATACCTGTGTGGCCCGGGTCGTACAAGCGGTACAGCATTGCAATCGCCTCTTGGACCAAGAAGTCCTTCTGCTCTTCATTGTCGAATTCGAAAAGGTTCAAACCTACAGGGTTATTCATATCCCCAGGAGAGAAATAGATCACATCCTCAACGCGCTCCTTCGGAACCATACCGAGGAGCTTCTCGGCCGAGTCACCGTGCGGGTCCACAAACGCAAAGCCGCGGCCGTCGAGCATGTCTTGTAGGGCCAAGTTCTCTAACAGACCAGACTTACCAGTACCCGTCTGACCAATGATGTAAGAATGACGACGACGATCCGTCTGGCTCAAGCGAATCTCTTTCTTTACGCCTCTGTAGACGTTGTAGCCTAGGAGCAGGCCTTCGTTCAACATCTGACTTGGACCGTCCACTTGCTTCGATGCCTGTCGTTGTAATTGTGACGTCGGAGTGTTGCGTTGATCTGGGAAGTGAAAGACCGTTGCAAGCTCGACACTGTTCAGTATGTTAGAACGAAACTCTTGAGGAAAGAAGCGGAAAATAAATGCTGTTACAAAACTTTCGATATTCTTAGCCGGGGCAAACTTGAAACCATTCTTACCTGGGGCATCAAATAGCGCAAAGGCTGCGACAAGATTCTTCAGAATAGCCTGCGAACGACTAGCCGTATTAGATGATGCAATGACACGGATCAATACCTCGTAACCAGGGTGGCGCGTCTTCTCTTCGAGCGCGTCTACAGTTGCTTGCTCGAGCGCCGACAGTTGCTTGTCCTCTGGCTTCACATCGTGGGCCTCTGGCGGCTTCCAGAGCGCGCCCAGAAGCCCTTTTACCTCAGGACCCGAAGCCTTACCCTTCTCTTTGCGTATCTTCGTAGCTAATGATAGCGATTTCTTGGTCCACTTCTCGTCAGCTGGGCGCATAAGTATCTGGATGGCGGCGCCGTCCTCTTGCGTGACGACAGCAAGGGCGCTCAAGATTGCCTGCATAGCATCGCGCTTTGAGTCCTGATAGGTCGCAATCGGATAGCTATACTCCCGCTTCAGCGTCAATTCACCGCCGATAGTCCCGCTAATCTTACCTACCTGACTAAAGATGTTGTGCTCTTCTGCCTCCTCAAGGGTTGCACTTGGATAGGCCGCCACCACTGCCTGCTTCACGACGTCTACTAATACTAGAGGAATAACAACGTAGTAATGGATAAGCCCTTTAGTGGCTACAACCTCGAACGTGATGTGGCGCTGACCGTAGACGCTTGTCTTGAAGCCCTTCGTTGCCGTGCTTGCAACGATGTTGTACATAATCTGAGCCTGGGAAATCGCCTCATCAGTTACGTCACGTACGTCACGCGAGCCGACCTCGATGTCGTCACTGGATGGCGGAAGGTGAATCACTAGCGGCACGGTCTTAAGGCCGCGCTCGTAGTTCTTAGCCTCGCGCGTAACGCGTCGGTACTGCCAATACGCAACATAGAGGAAAAGAGCCAAAAGCACTCCCCCTATGAAAAACCCAATTAGTACCCCTGCACCCATAGCCTCGCCTTATTCGTTAGGTAGTTTGACGTCTTTGCCGTAGCGCTTCTTGATGTAGTCTGCCTGCAGTCTGCTGACTTCCTTCTCTTGAGCGTACGGATCACTCTTAGTCTGTTGAATTATCTTCTTTGCCTTATCCACCCACTCCTTCTCGATAAGATCGTCGTCCGCCGCTACAAGTGGATTACCCGCCTGCGGCTGTGCCGCTGGGGCTGTTGGTTGGGCTGGACTGGGCAGAAATGGCTGCGCAGGTGCTGCCGGCACAACAATAGGGTCAGCAGGCGCATGCTGCTGTGTCTCCAACCGCTCACTCGAGTTTGGCTGCGTCTCAACGCTCTTTGGTTGAGGTGCGGCCTCGGGTGTGACCGGTTGCACTTCTCGCCTTTGGTAGCCGCCCATCTCAGGAGACGGACTAGGCATAGGTAGTTTTGGCTCCATAACTAGTTAAATTGTAACACAAATCATAAGCTTGTAACTGATTATGCTAGCGTCGTTTGACGACATAGAAACACGCTAGACCAACGAGACAAAATACCAGGATAAAGTCCTTCAGTTCTAGCTGGCCAATAGAGTTAAGGGCCAACAAAAAAACTGGCGCAAATGCAATGATGCTCGCCAGATAGTACAGCTTCCTCCGCGATGTGGACTGAATGGTCACAAAGTACGCGATGAGCATCATCACCAAGGTCAGTAGCAGATACAAGCTACTGGATATAAATACATAGACAAGTCCGAAGACAAGCAATATCCCCGCTGGCCCAACATCCAGTGGATTCGTCCTGTTCAACAGAACGGTTAGTCCCACAAAGCTCAAGATTGGTAAGAGGTAAGGAAGATATTTCTTTAATTGCGATTTTGTCTGCTGCATAACTACCCCCTATTATGCCAGGCACGCGTCAATTAAAAAGTGCCTGAGCGAGAAATCCGCTCCTATATGTTAACTATTTAGCGTTTCTCGCTCGAGGCTGACTGACCGCTCTCCAAAAAGAGAGCGACGAATGAAGTGTGGAAAGGATGGCCGACCATCTCGGCAGGCCTCTCCCTCCAAGTTCGCCACTTAGTGAAAGCAGCGATCGTCATAGCGGATCTTACTGCGTGACACCCGGTGCTTTCACTAAGTGGACTTACAACTTAAGTAATGTGCGAGCTTTTATTTTGATACGTTTTTGTTTTCTAAAAGCTTAGGTTCAATTTAGCACGCCAAGACGCTTATGTCAATAATTACAACCTTATAGTTCATTGTGATATTCACATTTCCTAACTGTTAACTCCTGCGCGCGCAGTATAAAAATGTAAATATTACAATTATTAATACCATGACAAATCGCAGCATCAATGCGCATAATCAGTCCATCAACATCCGTCAAATCAACAGGCATTTTCGTCATAAACAATCATCAAAACGAACAAATCAAAAACGATTTGGCGAGTATGGGTCATGCGACTATCGCGCCAACCGTGCTCGCCGACGGACGTGATGGCCTTGGCGTCATAAGCCCGTTCGCTCGTGGCCTTGCGATAATTTACGAGCAGCTTGATTAAGGACTCGCGAGGCCACTGCTCGCGAGTCTGCACGACTCAAGCAACTCAAGACAGAAATCGATGGTTGAAATTTCGGCAGGAGACGAGCCCGTCACAAACACACGCGACTGGGTAATGAAAATCCGCAAAAAACACGCCTGCCGATTAGTACACCTCGCCACCCCCATGCCCTCCCCTCGCCTGCCGACTTGAGTTCTAATCGAGGTGATCAGATATGCCGATTTTCAGTTTTCCACAGAATGTATTCAGGCATAAAAAACGTGTTGACAGGCATAAGCACTGCTACTAATATAGGGGTAGCACTTGAATAAAAAAAGTGCTCAAAAACAAAAAACGAAAATCACTAACAACGGCTTCTCGCAGGCCGTTGTTTTTTATCTGTCGCACCTCAATAGCCAGAAAACAAAAATAACCCAGCAAATGCTGAGTTATTTTTGGTGGAGCTGCGGGGAATCGCACCCCGGTCCGTCTGGTCATCCGTCCTCGATCTACAAGCTTAGGACATTTGATTGTTTTAACCTTGGCTTACCTAAACAATGTCCAACAAAGCGCGCCAAGCCTACGAATGAATGTCGATAACTAGCTTCGCAGCCACAAACTATCCGAGCCAAATGAGTATGACATCACCCTGCCCTATTTGGCGTCGGGCTGGTGACGGTTACTAACTTAAATTAAGCAGCAACTGGTGCGAAAGCTGGAGCGCGGAAAGCGTCAGCTACTCGCTGTACAAATGACTTTGCAGTTATCTGTGTGAACGTTAACGCCCGTTCAAACGACTTGCGTGAGTGACAGATGTAAAATTCCAAACGTCGAAGCTAATGTCAGCCCCTCGTTAACATAAGTATTATAACATACTTGCGCTTTTTAGGCTAACAGTGATTTACTGACGGCCATCATGACAGCACATATCTATTCAGCTACTAGTTTAGGCTACGACGGGAGGCTTATAGATGTTGAGGGCGACGCCAGCAACGGCCTACCCGGGCTACTGATTGTTGGCCTCGGCAATAAAGCCGTTGATGAAGCCAAAGAGCGCGTCCGCAGCGCCATCAAGAACTCCGGACTCGACTTTCCTAGAAAGCGCATTACGATCAACCTGGCACCCGCCGACCTACCAAAAGACGGCTCGCATCTCGACCTTCCTATCGCGCTCGCCATCCTCAGTCTTAGCAAGCAAATCGACCACGCCAAACTTGCGGATGCGCTTGTCGTCGGAGAATTAAGCTTAGACGGAACGCTAAAGCCCGTGAGCGGAGTCATCAGCCATGCCGAGGTCACAGGCCAACTAGGGCGCAAAACGCTCATCGTGCCGGCCGAGAACGCCGCGCAAGCCGCACTCGTACGTGGCGTGGAGGTTCTGGGCGCACGAAATCTCCGCGAAGTCTTCCTACACATTACGGGCGAAGCAAAACTCCAAGCAACCGTTTCTACCAATACGACATCCAAAGTTAAAGCCTCGAGCACCAACTTGGGCGACATATTCGGGCAGGCTCAGGCCAAACGCGCACTGATCATTGCAGCCGCAGGCGGCCATAACGTGCTCTTTGACGGACCACCTGGTTCGGGAAAGACTATGCTGGCTCGCACGCTCACCTCCCTGCTCCCTCCCCTCAGCGACGAAGAAATGATTGCGGTCACAAAGATTCATAGCCTAAGCGGCGAAACGCAAAGCGGCATCATTACCAGTAGGCCCTTCCGCTCACCGCACCACAGCGCGAGCCCAACAGCCCTCACCGGCGGCGGAAGCCGCGCAAAACCCGGCGAGATCAGCCTGGCGCACAAGGGCGTACTCTTCTTGGACGAACTGCCCGAATACCCTCGAAGTGTTATCGAAAGTCTACGCCAACCTCTCGAAGACAAAATCATCCACATATCGAGAGCTAACCATCGTGGCTCATACCCCGCAGACTTCATGCTCGTCGCGACTCAGAATCCGTGTCCATGCGGCTTCGCTTCAGATCCAGTAAAGGCCTGCAGCTGTACCGCCGCCCAGATACTTCGCTATCAGCAGAAAATTTCTGGACCGCTCCTGGACCGCATCGACCTCTTCGTCTCGGTCTCCCCTGTCGAGCATAGCCAACTCCTCGATCGCACAAGAGGTAGCAATGAACACAAAACGGCACAGGACGCCATTGCAACCGCTCGAGAGTTGCAGCTTCAGCGATTCCAGAAGGCCAAGACGAACTCCCTACTGACGAACGCCGATATTATGGATAAGGCGTGTCTATCCCAGGCGTCGAAGCTCCTCCTAGACAAAGCCGCTTCAAGTCTTCACCTGTCGGCGCGCTCCTATTTCAAAACTATCAAAGTGGCTCGAACTATCGCTGACCTCGAGAAAAGCACGAGCATCGAGCCGCTCCACATTTCCGAAGCTCTACAGTATCGTCCGCGGCGCAACACTACTGTTGAAATCGCGTAGCACATCTGGTAGAATGGAATGCGAAACCAATAACCCACGCTCAAGGAGTATTTCTATTAGCAAACCAGTTCGGATCAACGAAGCAATCAGAGCAAGCGAACTTCGAGTAATCGGTCCAGACGGAGAACAGATAGGTATTCTGACTCGAGCAGAAGCACTTTTAGAGGCGGAACGTAACGAACTTGATCTCGTTGAGATTTCACCAAGCGCCAACCCACCTGTAGCCCGCATCGTCGACTGGGGTAAATACAACTACCAGAAGACGAAGGAGATGCAGCGAAACCGTAAACATGCAAAAGCCTCTGAGGTTAAGCAGATGCGGCTGGGTCTCAAAATCGGCGCTAATGATCTCGAAATCAAGCTCCGCAAGATTCGTAGCTTCCTGGAAGACGGCCACAAGGTCAAAATTATGGCATTCTTCCGTGGACGCGAGATGGCTCACCAGGAACTTGGCTACCAACTCCTCGAGCGAATCACCCAATCTCTATCAGAAGTCGCGGTTGTTGATCAAACACCACAGCTCGCCGGTAAGAACCTGAGCATAGTAGTAAGGAGTAATAGTACCCATGCCAAAGCTAAAAACCCACAAGGGGACAGCGAAGCGCATCAAGCTAACCAAGAAGGGTAAGCTGCTTCGTGAGCGTGCCTTCGGCACCCACTTCCTCCAGAAAAAAAGCGCATCACGTAAGCGCGTTATCGGAACTAACTCCGAAGTACGTGGCAAAATCGGTAAAAACCTAAAGCGTGCACTAGGAGCATAGGCAATGAGAGTTAAACGAGGCGTTACCGCCCGCGCTAAGCACAAGAAGATTTTGAAGGCCGCTAAGGGCATGCAACACGCTCGCACGAGCTCGTTCCGCCTGGCCAAGCAGGCCGTTATCCGCGCCCTGCAGTACGCATACCGCGACCGCCGCAACAAGAAGCGTGACATCCGCGCCCTGTGGATCACCCGCATCAACGCTGCAGCACGCGAAAACGGCACTACTTACGCCCAGCTCGTCGCTGGCATGAAGAAGAACAGCATCGGTGTAAACCGCAAGGTTCTCGCAGAGCTAGCCGTCAGCGAGCCTAAGGCTTTCACTGACATCGTCAAAGCCGCTACCAAGTAACCTACCTGATAGCACAACGAAAAAACCACCCGGTAAAGGGTGGTTTTTTCATGCCAGGCTACCTGTAAGCCGGGTTCTGTCGAGAATGATCATCTATCTAGCTCCGTAATTGCTTACGGTAGTCAAGCGGTTAAACGGCTCGTCTGGCGGAACCACCAGCCCGTGAGGGCGAGACGAACCTCCTTGCAGCAGACAGGGTTTACCTCTCAACCTAGTCACCTAGGCTGACTGTGGGCTCTTACCCCACTCCTTTCACCCTTACCACGCGGGAAGCGTGGCGGTATCGTTTCTGTGGCACTTTCCCTAGGGTTACCCCCGGTTGCGGTTAGCAACTGCCTTGTCCTAAGCTGCCCGGACTTTCCTCTTAGCCTTGCGGCCAAGCGACCATTCAGTAGTCTGACAGGAGTTATTATACTGTAATTACCTCTTGAAGTAAAAGCCTTACGCTTCCCTCTCGTGCTGGTCAAGGATCTTGTTAACCATACCATCGGCGTCTTTATTGAACTCACGCCTCACATGGGTAAATGTCACCTTCTTGAACTTCGTAATAAGTTCCTTGATACTCTCGTGAATCGGCCAGAGGTCACGATTCTTTATCTGATACACCCCTGTCAGCTGGTTAGCTACGAGCTGACTGTCCAGCCTAAAGCTAACTACCTGGGCATTGAGCTCCAGAGCCTTCTCGAGACCAAGCTTAACAGCTTGATACTCGGCTTGGTTGTTGGTTGTAATGCCCAGATACTTCCCTCCTTCAAACAGAAGCTCACCGCCCAGGCTAAAGATAACAAACCCCGAAGCAGACGGACCAGGATTACCTCGCGAGCCACCGTCGGAATACACTACCACCTCTCGTGCGGTACCATTCGTTGAATTATTATCAACACTTCGGCCTTCGGAAGGCACTCCGTCATCTGTTGCTAATTCTTTTAGCTCGTCGTCCAGCACGACTTTAGTCAAAAGGTTCAACTCATCTAGTTGTACATCTGACAACTTCTCCCAAACAAATTTATCATGCTCACTACTGAGAGAAACCTTAGCGCTTGGGTCAACTAGGCCAACCAGGTACACCACAATGATATGCTGCGTGTCGCGTTCAATTGTGTCCATCCAGGACACGACTTTGTACAGCTGCGTAACACCAGCCTCAACGCCCAGCTCCTCGCCAACTTCGCGGCGAACGCTCGATTCCGGATCTTCGCCGTATTCGACCTTCCCGCCAGGCAGCTCAAACTGCCCGATGTAGCTTGGCGTTCCGCTAGCGCGCCGGACGAGCAGAAACTTCTCATCATTCTTGATAAGAGCTCGCACTGAAATCTTTTGTCTCATGTTTGTTTAATCGCCTTTATACGACTAATTGTAAAATAAGTTCAGCACGTCCGCAAATATAAGTTCATGGTCGGGATGACAGGACTTGAACCTGCGACCTCACGGCCCCCAGCCGTGCGCGCTACCAGACTGCGCCACATCCCGTGATACATAAAAGCCCTGCGGAGCGGGCAAGGGCGCGAAGTCGATTTCCCCGCATTATGTGCAGGTGGGTGCTCGCAAACGAAATCCACGGACTTCGATGATTTAAAGCTCCCTATCAACAAAAAGTATAGAGGAAAATCTATCTTTTGGCCCATGCCCCACTTTACCCGCAGGACAACTCTATTATACCACCACTGGCCTAGATGATGCTGTAGCCCGTCAGAAAGCTGACCAGGAAATTGATAAGGCGTACGAATGGCTCACTCAACAGCGTGTAGAACAGAAGCATGAAGAAGATGATAGCGGCAAAGCCCATCCCCTCGATGCGCTCCATAACGCCCCTGACGCTATCTGGAGCAAAAGCGTACAAGACCCTAGAACCGTCCAACGGCGGGAACGGAATCATATTGAAGGCAAAGAAACTGATGTTCACGACTAAGAAGGTGGTTAAGATACTAAATAGCATTTCGTCGGCCCCAGGCGTGAGTGTTCGAATAATGAGGCCGGCGACTATCGCCAAAACAAGGTTCGTCAAAGGGCCAGCCAGCCCTACGAGTGCGGCACCGTACTCGCCATAACGTACCCTGTTTGGGTCAAAAGGCACCGGCTTGGCAGCACCAAATGGGGGTGCGCCGATAGCGGCCAGCATCAACGGCAGTAAAACAGTAGTAAAAGGGTCGATATGCGACAAAGGGTTCAGCGTAAGCCGCCCCTGTAATTTGGCAGTATCATCCCCTAGCCAGTGGCTCGCAAAGGCATGCATGGCTTCGTGCAGGGTCATCGAAATTAAAATCGACCCAAGCACCACCGCAAGATACATAAGATTCAGGTTTTCCATCTCACCCAGTATAGCAGCTAATCCACCTCAAGGGTATTGACTTCAACAGAGAAAAACAGTAGTATGTATACTTGTAACAAGAGACTATCTAATGGCAACAGTATGCGAGATCACCGGTAAAGGAAACAGCTACGGCAAACGAGTCAGCTACTCAAAGCGCCGTACGAACCATGTTTGGCGAGCAAACATTCAGAAAAAGACTTTCGTCATTGATGGCGAGAAGATCACTATGAATGTCAGCACCCAGGCTATCCGAACCCTGAAGAAAAAAGGGATTATTTAAAGCTGGTCTTTAAACAAACATAAAATACCGGCCTCCACTGTGGAGGCCGGTATTTTATGTGCGGCCGGTGGCCGAGTCGCCTTACGCGACCCGGTTTAGCTGCTGTACAGTCAAAACTTCGCCGAAAGTGCCAGCCTTGAGCTTCAACTTACTTGAAACTTCAACGGCGGCACCCAACTCCTTCACGAATGCATCAAGGTCGGCCTGAGGCACTGGATAGTCAGTTGCGCTATCTGCGTAGTGAGTCGGGATAACAATCTTCGGTCCAATCTTTCGGACAACATCCACTGCACCTGCGGCATCAAGCGTATAGCCACCACCGCCAACTGGCACAATCAAAACATCCACAACACCGAGAGCCTCGAGTTGCTCCTCGCTAATGTCAGGGTGAACGTGACCCACAATCGCCACAGAAATCTCTTCACTTGCTACAGAGTACATCGTAGCCTTAAGGCCGTCGCCTTCAGCGTCTAGATGGGCACGGGCTGCGACACCGCGGATAGAGAGGTTAACAACCTCATACTCCCCCGGCCCGGCGATTACCAAGGTCTCTGCGCTATGCGGAGCTTCAAAACTAGGCTGCGTTACAAGCTGTACGGTTGCATTAGCGCCCTGATCCTTCAACTTGATATCTGAAAGTTTGGGGTCTACGACGATAGTGTTCTTCTTAACAGTCAGAACAACGCAGTTACCGCCTTTATATTCAATGTCCATCTCTGTATCTCCTCTGCTTTTACTGGTTAGATAGTATACCTTCGGTATCCTGCAATACGGTAAACTTGCCATTTGTAATGGCAGTTATGAAACGGTCTTTGATGCTCAGCCGGTAGTAAAAGTCTTCGTAGCTCATAACGGTGTAATTAAGACTACGGCCTTCTTCCTCTTCTAACTCCTTAAAGAAGCGCTTTGCTTGAGTCTTATTGACGTCGCCAGCTAGCAGAACATCCAGCTCACTGGAGCTACCGCGGACCAGGCTACCGCTGAAGAGAGCAACGCGAATGTCGCCAAGGGGCTTGAGACGCTTAGTCCAATCGTTAACCTCTCCACTCGCCGCCACCTCTGATTGAAGGTGACTGTCGGCAAAGATTGCGCGAAGCGGTTCGTAGTGCTGATACTCTTGGTTGATCTCATAGTACAGGCGGTTATTAGAGCTATCGCTCTTGATAATGCCCACGCTCAGCATGTTTGCGAGCTCACGACGAACAGAGTTAATCTGTTCATCAATCTTGCGTGTTATCTCGCGCACATAAAAAGCCCTATTCGGATTATTCAAGAATAGGTGGAGTAGCTTAACCCTCGTTTTTGAACCAAATAATGCGTCGATCATGTTTATGTCTGCCTCTCGGTAGTCCTCTCTATAGATTGTAACACTACTCGGCGTACCGGCGCAAAAATGTGTCCACCTGCTGCCGGAGCTCTTCCGGATTCGTGGACCAATGAATGAACTGATTGCGCTTGAACCATGTCATCTGCCTCTTAGCCAGGGCCATATCACTCTGAATGAACTCCTCTGTCGCTTCATCGATTGTCTTGCTGCCCTCACTTACACCCCTAAAGATACGGTAGATATTTCCCTTTAAGGCCTCCCCCTGCCAGGCGTACTTTTGACCGATACGCACAACCTCTTCTAGAACACCTTCGGCAACCATCTCTTTAGCTCGCGCGCCCACTCGCTCGCGCAAAATGTCGCGTTCTGTTGAAATACCCACAACGAAAGTATCGCCACGCAGCTGCTTTTTGTGCGATACAAGCCCGCCTAGCTCAATTGCCCTCACCAGATGACGCTTATTCCCGCTATTGATTGGCAAAACGATGTTCTTTTGTCTACATAGATCTTGTAGCTCTTCGACCAACATCGCATTTAGCTCGGCACGCCGGGCCTGGTCTGCGGCGGGGCCAAAATGATAGTCGAAGATGACCGCATCGATATAAAGTCCCGTTCCACCCACCATAATTGGTAGTTTTCCCCTACTAGCGACGTCGTTGATCGCTTGATTTGCAAGCTCCTTAAACTCCGCGGCGCTAAAAGGCTCGTCAGGCTCCCGCACATCAACCAGGTGATGCGGCACAATTTCTTGGTCTTGAGAAGTTGGCTTAGCGGTCCCAATATCCATACCCCGATAGACTGTCCTGGAGTCGGCGGCAATAATTTCACCGTTGTGGGCCTGCGCAATGCGCATAGCAAGGGCGCTCTTCCCGCTGGCGGTTGGCCCCACGACCACGACGAGCGGAGACCGCTTAGGCATTTGGCCACCACTGTAACTGCGATACGTCTACCCGGAAGTCTTCGCTAACCGGCACACCCTCTGCCTCCAGAATCGCCCGATGAGCGGCCTGGCCGCCGTTCGGCCAACCAACAGCCAGACCGCCCTGCTTATTAACTACTCGTTGCCATGGCAAATCGGCCGGACCGTTGTGGGCAATCTGCCCAACTTCCCAGGCAGCACGAGGCTCGCCACAGAGAGCTGCGAGCTGACCATAGGTCATGACTCTTCCTGTAGGAATCTGCGCGACAAGCGCATAAACGCGCTCCTTGAACTGAGCGTCTACTCTATTCATAGAGACTTCAGGAATGCTTCGAGTTCGTCGAGCGGAACGGTCTTCTCTTCACCCTTAACGCGCACGCTTACCTGGTTGGCGGCTGCGTCTCGAGGACCAACGATGATCAGTACTGGTATCTTCAGCTCTACGGCGTCGCGAATCTTACGACCCAGGGATTCGTTACGGTCGTCGATAGAGTGTCGAATTTCGTTGTACTTCAGAGGCTCCATCAGGACAACACCGTTGAGGATATCCTGAACCTTCTGAGCGTACTCAAGGGCGGCATCGTTAATGGTCAAGATACGAACTTGCTCAGGCGCTAGCCATAGAGGTAGCCAGCCGGCAGTCTTCTCGAGCATAATCGCCATGAAGCGCTCATAAGAACCCAAGATAGCACGGTGCATCATAACAGGGGCGACATCTTCGCCATTCTGATCAACATAGGTCAGGCCGAAACGCTTAGGAGTCGCGAAGTCCAGCTGGATAGTCGACAACTGACGCTCGTTACCGAGGACGTCCTTGTACATGAAGTCCAGCTTTGGACCGTACAGTGCAGCCTCACCTTCCATACGCTTAGCATCAAGGCCCATCTCGGCCGCAAGATCAGCCAGCATCTCTTCGGCCTTGTCCCAATCTGCCGGGTCGCCGATGTAGCCTTCAGGTTTGCTATAGTCGCGAACAGATAGAGATACCCAATGGTCGCCATACATACCGAGTGCAGAGTGGAACTCCTCGATAAACTTACAGAGACCGATGGCGACTTCCTTGATCTGATCGGTCGTACAGAAGATGTGACCGTCGTCCACAGTGATGGCTCGCACGCGAGTCAAGCCACCGATCTGACCAGGCTTCTCATCGCGGTACTGCATGGTAGTCTCCATGTAGCTAATCGGTAATTCCTTATAGCTGCGTGGACGTGAAGCAAAAATCTGTGTGTGGTGCGGGCAGTTAACCGGCTTCATCACAAAGTCGATGTCGTAATGACTCTTGACCTCGAACAACTCTTCGCTGAACTTTTGAGCGTGACCTGAAGTCTCATATAAACCACGCTTTGCGATATGCGGAATCTCTACCTGTACGCCGCCGTATTTCTTGCCAACCTGAGTCAGCATGTCTCGAAGAAGCTTGCGGATAAGCGTACCCCGAGGAGTGAACAGTGGCAGACCAGGACCGACAAGGTCCGAGAAAGTGAACAGATCGAGCTGTTTTCCGAGCAAACGGTGGTCACGAAGCTTTGCTTCCTCGACTGCCTTGAGGTAATCCTCAAGTTCTTGCTCTGCCGGAAACGCCACGCCGTAGAGGCGCTGCATCTGAGGATTCCCCTCTTTAGCGCGCCAGTACGCACCAGCGACTTTGGTCAGCTTGAATGCTCCTACCTTGCCGGTACTTTCGACGTGAGGACCACGACAGAGGTCGGTAAAATCGCCGTTCCGATAGAACGATACGTCCTCGACCCTACTTTCGCCATCAGCTGCCAGACCAAGCTCTTCTACATCGAGGTCCTTAGCAACAGTGGTTCCTGCGCGCTTTAGATCGTTGAGCAACTCAAGCTTATAGGGCTGCTTGCTCTCCTCAGCCCACGCGATTGCTTCGTCGATAGGCATGGTGAAATGCTCGAACGGTTGATCTTCCTTTATAATGGCACGCATTTGCTTCTCGATCTTAGGAAAATCAGATTCAGAGATAGTCCGCCCATCACCGAGGTCAATATCGTAATAATATCCGTTCTCTACTACTGGGCCAACGCCGAACTTCGCGTTTGGCCATAGTCGGCGGACAGCCGCAGCAGAGATGTGTGCCAGGGAATGCCGCATGGCGTGGTGGTTTTGGTCTTGAGGGTTCATGTGTTTTTATCCTTTAACGTCTTAGTTAATAGAAGAGGAGCTTTGATGTATGCAAAAGTACCCCCTAAGGGGTTGTCGTGGTCAAAGTTGAGTTCTTCTTTAACAGACACATCTTGCCCTCTATTCTAGCGCCTCAAGAGGTTAGTCGCAATCCTCTCTTGTGTAATCTGTTATTTTGTTCTATATTTGTAAGGTCCATTCGGGCTCTTAGCTCAGTTGGCTAGAGCGCTTCCTTGACGTGGAAGAGGTCAGAGGTTCGAGTCCTCTAGAGCCCACCATGAATTTATCGCAAAAGACATCCTTACCGCAGGATGTCTTTTGTTTTGCTACTATCGCCCTACTTTTACCCACAGGCAGGCGCTAGTTATCCACGTGGCATAACTGCGCGCTTGACCTTTCCTAAGCTCGTATATGAGATACACAAATTTACTCGTTGCGCCGATAACATCACCACACGCAGAACACACAAATTACCCAAATCATAATCTGTTATTTCGTCAATGGAACACCGACACTTGCATTATCATAACTCTTATGCTACTATAAGGCTGTCATGGATAAGACACAAACAAACCAAAAAGCAATCAGTGGCAACAGTATCGACAAATCAGCACTCGAAAAATTCAAACTATTCTTCGAGCACACAGACGACAGTCGCGTCGTCGTAAATACACAGTCTAAACCTGTGAAGCAACCTAGCAGGAACATCGCTACGAAACGGTAACCCCTACCGCGCCACATATACAAACCACCTCAACTGAGGTGGTTTTAGTTTACCCACATGTTTCTTATGGTTATCCACTAGATTTTTTATTAGCGACATGACAATATGTAGTCATGGTATGTCCATTTTGTCTTCACAAGAAAACGAAAGTCTATAACAGCCGCCATACGGCCCGTTTGAACGAAACATGGCGTCGGAGGCGCTGCGAGACCTGCACGCGCGAATTCACGACGCGTGAGCATGCCGACCCAGAAAGCATTCTGCGCGTCGGGACGGCCAAACGCACTTATCAATACTCGCGCGCGAAGCTTACGCTCAGCATTTTGAGTGTATGTGATCATCGTAAAGACCATGGCGAGGCGGCTTATTGGCTCAATGACACGATTGAACAAAAATTATATAGCCTCGCGGCCGCCAAGAACAACTCTGTCACCAAAAATCAGATCATCGGCGTCGTCCTTGAAACCCTCAAGAATTTCGACACCGCAGCCTATATAAAGTACCTTTCGCGCTATTCGCCCGACCTAGATGCCCGAACACTAAAAAGACACCTCAAATAAACAACACTTACGGAGGCGAGCTACTTCTTTACAGCTTTTTCTGTAACATCAAACTTGTCGAGATACTTGCCAAGCAGCAAGCGGGTCTGCGAGTTAAAGGCAGCAGCAGAGCCGTAGCCAATACTCGTAATAGGCATGATCAACCATTGGAGCAACATCGCAAGGTTGCGGTGTGATTTGTAGCGCGCGGGGCGTGGCGGCAGCATCTTGAATGTCAGGAAGACCGTAATAAACAAACCAATTAGCGCGACCTGTTGCAGCTGACTGGCAATCAATGGCAGCTGGTGAGCAACAATGCTATGGCTTGATTCCCTGTTCAAGAACAGAGGCGCCCAAGCGCCAAAGGCGATAATGATAGAAGCAGTTGCCCAACTGACGTGGCTATCGATGAGGCGTAAGAACCGTGCCCAGAAACCCCAGCGAGGTACGGTAGCATTCTTCCCTAGCCCTTTCTCTGCAACGTATGCGATATCAGATGCGCCATAGGCCCAGCGGCGGAGTTGTACAAACTGAGCCTTAATAGTACCCCAGTAGGTGTCAGAGAGGACCGCGTCTTGATAGATTGGTACATACACGGGGACGACATCATAGTCGCCATCGTAGGCGAAGTAGCTGCGCCAATACTGGTGACCATCCTCTACGATGGTTCGTGCGCTCCAGAAGTTAGTGTCGAGTAGCGACCCCATCCCCTGTGAGTGAGACGAAAAGTTGCGCAGCATGTGCTGACGCTGTGAGTTAATGATGGTCCAGAATGAGTTACCTACCGCAAGAACACGCATCGCAGCCGGAACATCCCAAATGTTATTCATGTAGAGAGAGATCGGCTGAAAGGCCAAGTTGCGCCGACGACTGCCGGCAATAATATATTCGTAGGCGACGTAGGCAAAATACGATGGATCGGGGCGGTTGTCGGCATCGAGGGTGGTGACGATGACACGGTCGGGGTCAATCTTCTCTGTCTCGAGGTACTTCTGCAGTTCACGACCGGCAAAGTTGATATTGCCGCCCTTACCGACTAGCTCGTTTGGTAAACCTGCTGGATGACCAATAGCTACGGCGTGCAGGAACTTCGAACCGTATTTCTTGATCAGGTCATGGGCGAGATCTTCAGATGCCTGACCAGCGCGCTCTTCGTAAGCGATAAGAAGAATCATATTCTTCTTGAAGTCGTAGTGACTGCGCAAAATAGACTCAATGGTCGGCTCCAATACATCCCTACCCTCTTTGACCATCGGGACGATAACAGCATTAATCACATCTGACGGCTTCTGGTAGGTTGCTTGGTCGGCCGCAACCATCTGCAAGTTGCGATAATGTGCACGGTGGCGCCATTCCTTATGTGAGGTCTTCTCGCTGTAAGCAATCATCGCCGCCTCTGGGTCCTCGAGGTCGCCTAGTCGAGCAAGCCAGTCAACACGCTGTGCCTGCTGCAAAAGGTTGTAACCCTGAATCGTGCGATACGCGATGCCAATGGCCTTCACAAACCAAAAGATAACGTAGGCAATGATAAAAACCGTCGCGATAAAAGGATCAATCAGGCTCAACACAACTGGGACCAGCAATAGTCCGTAGCTCAAGAATGCTGGCAGCATCTCGAAGAAACGATACTTTGGAGTTCGCTTCCCTAACGGAATCTCTAGATCTTGGGCTCTCATAGTGACACAGCCGCCAGTCTAAATACCGCCGCCGCGACGACAAGCGAGATAACGCCGATAGATACGCTCACCAGGGCTAGTCCGAGTGAAAGCCCTCGGCGAATAGAGTGCAACTTGATAATCAAGAAGCCGTTAATGCCGCCGACGAGAACCGCAAAAATACCAAACGACATCAGCGAGTACCATTGGTCACGGTAAATGCTGGTAGAGCCATAACCCGAGAAGCGGACTGGAAGCTGCACTTCGCTGACATGGATGTTGAATAAGGTCATGAGGAGTAAAATCACCATGCTCAGCAGGAACGCTATGAGGAGCGAGATTGCCAGGCGGTCACGAGAAAATTGGATTAGTTCTCTTTTTTTGAACATAAGTACTTCTGTCACGTATCTTTCTAAGTATAGCTGATATTGGCGGCGATGGATACATGGTGCGAGATGCGAGAATCGAACTCGCACTTCCTGCTTGGGAAGCAGGCGTACTACCACTATACTAATCTCGCCTATTGGATCTACTATATGGAGCCATCTCGGGGACTCGAACCCCGGACCCCCACTTTACGAAAGTGGTGCTCTAGCCAGCTGAGCTAAGATGGCACATGCCTTAAGGGACAGAGGTCATTATAACAAACTACTCCCCCGCAAAGCCACCCCTTACAAACTCTTGTCAGAAACACCAAAAATTGTTACTATAGGGCAGTCCTAAATGACCAACTTGGGCTCGTAGTGAAGTTGGCCTATCACGCCTCCCTGTCACGGAGGAGATCGCCGGTTCGAATCCGGTCGGGCCCGCCAAGAAAAGTGCATCACCTCGGTGGTGCTTTTTTCTTGCCCAGCGGTC
>CAZPGP010000013.1:0-25853 GCA_964586395.1 uncultured Candidatus Saccharibacteria bacterium | reverse complement strand
CAATATTACTAATTATATAACCAAAAATATTGTTAAAAAATTTTCTGTTAAAAGTCCTGGAGCACCCTAGTCGCCAACCCCCCCCGGGGCGCCCCCGGGGCGCCCCCGGGAACGGTAGTGCGGTGATCAGCTCTGGAGAGCCTTGGTCTTGATCCGCGGCAGCCGCAGCCGCATGTAGAGCAGCGGCCCGCAGATCATGGCCGAGACGACCAGGAAGCCGACGATGCTGGTGCTGCCGGCGTTGCTCGCCTGCTGGCCGGCCTGCGCGTCGCTCGACATGTTCAGCGCGGTGGCGAAGGACACGCCCAGGACGACGGCGAGGAAGCCGAAGTACGCCCAGCGCGGCCCGTTCGGGGCCCGCATGACCACCATCAGGTACGCGGCCAGGATGACCGCGAAGACGATGCCGGAGGCGACGCCGACGCCGCTGGACGAGGTCGTCCGCTGGCCGAACCCGCCGAGCAACATCACGAGGTTGATGGCGGCGTGCACCAGGATGACAGCCACGCCGAGGGCCGACGCGATGTCCAGGGTTCGACCGCCACGCGGCTGCATGACGACCGAGGTTCCCGAAGCGCTCATTTGACTTGCTCCCAACTACTCGGGGTTGTGGTTCCCTTTTCAGGGCATGAGACACATTCTACACCGAAAGTGTATTAAATACAATAATTTTGCAATTTTACAAGTTTATCTTGCTGAAGGAATAGTCCTTAATCTTTCGCCACGACTTACTCTCGAAGTGGAAAGCGCGAATTTCACCCTTAACCCGCTCAACCCGAACGAGGGCTGGGCTGTAGGGTGCAAGCGTCTGATAATAACGCGTGTCATCATCGCTCATAATGTGCTTGCCGGGGAAGATAAGTTTAAATTTCTCCTCGCCGATGCGTTTGAAATAATCCTTATCACCGTGTGGCGGCACAAAGTCTTCGGCATCAATGTTCATGGCGCGGATCATCTTGCGAACATCAGCCAGTAGCAGCTTGCTCTGCGACTGGATAAAAACATACAGGTTATTTGGCGACGAGCGGAAAACCGTCGCCGTAGAGGTATAGCTGGTCGGAGCCTGACGAACGATCACATCATGAATGTCCAACTTCAGCCCGAAGGAAGCCTCGATAGCCCGTTCAATGGTGATGTCGTCGTAGAGTTCGTCGGTCATTACCTCTATTGTACCTCCAACTGAGGTAGATCCAAGCATTAGCAGAGAGAAGACATTGATTTTTTGATCGTTTTATGTTATTTTATGCAAATCCGCTGGGAGTCGCTCGGCGGCGCATCAAAGGAGTGGTCATGACTGACCTGAAAGACCTCGAGCTCAAGCCCTTCAACCTGGCAGGCGTTCCCTCCGAACTGGAGTGGTGCGTCTACCCCGAAGAGCGGGAGCGTGGCGAGGTCTTCCTGCCCGAGACGGCCTACCGGCTCGTCTTGGCGCTTCGCTGGATTCTGGCCTACACCTCCTGGGGTTACGAAGAGAACTTCGAAACCTGGCGGGTGTACTGGAAGAACGAGGACAAGTACGGATTCAACATCCGCATCTTCCTCTTCCGGGAAAAGGTCGAGCAGTACACCTACGATGACGAACTCGAGGTCATGCAGCCGCAGACCTGGGTTGAACTTGCCAAGCTTAGCGGCAACGGCAACGGCGTCATCGAGGAAGTCTATGTTCCGGCCCCACAGCCGTACGACGGGGAATACGCATGGCGCCTTGACGGCGCTGCTGGCGTTCGACGATTGCTGGAAGACGCAATGGTCGCATCGCGGGCAACCCACAACTTCTACCCGATCCAGCGCGACAGCGACTGGGCCTCAACCTATCGCATCGACGGCGAGCAGGACGGGAACGGGTGGATCCTGAGCTTCAAGCTGGAAGCCGACCACAAGTACGTGCAGACGTACGTGACCGGTATCAGCCTGGAATTCAGGGAGGGGCGGCGCTAATTTTCCTCTAGCTAGACCTCGCTCTTGGCAGAGCGCATGCGCCCTTAGGGGCTTTGGTGAGATTGCGGCCCTCGGGCCGACATACGACATGGAGCAAGACTGTGACGGACCACGAGCAATGCGCCCGCGTAGTACCCGCAGTAATGCAACACTTTATGGGCGCCCCTTGGCGCCCCTTAAATTTGTCAAAAATTATGATCTCGCTGCGTAGCCTGAGGTATACTAGTAAGGTAACCGCGTCAGTTCATAACCGAGGCATACCGTGACCGCAGACACTATTTTCAATCAAGCTTATTCATCACTCAATCCTCGCCAAAAAGAAGCCGTCGATACTATCGAAGGTCCTGTTATGGTTGTGGCCGGTCCGGGCACCGGCAAAACACAGCTGCTGAGCATGCGCGTTGCGAACATTCTGCGCCGCACAGACGCCCTGCCGAGCAACATCTTGTGTCTGACCTTTACTGAATCTGGCGCGACCGCCATGCGCCAGCGCCTGGTGAGTTTGATTGGCCAAGACGCTTACAAGGTTGCGATTCACACCTTCCACAGCTTCGGCGGCGAGATTATCAACCACAACCCGCAGTACTTTTACCAGGGGGCGCACTTCCGGCCGGCCGACGAGCTGAGTAGTTTTGAGGTGCTCGAGCCGATCTTCCAACAGCTCCCGCACAAAAGCCCGCTAGCAACCACACTCAATGGCGAATTCACCGCAATGTACGACGTGAAGCAGGGGATTGGACAGTTGAAGAAAGCAAGTCTACTGCCTGACGAACTGCTCAAAATCCTCGACCACAATGCGGGCTTCCTGGACTTTGCCGAACCGATCCTCCACAAAGCTTTCGACCTACCGCGCTTATCCAAGAAAAACCTTGCCGACATTGAGCTCGCCCTTCGCGAACTCGAAAAGTTCACCGCCGAGCCAATGCCAATCTCGCTCTTCAAACCGCTCAGCGACATCTGTATTCACGAGCTAACCCGCGCGCTTGAGGCAGCGGAGGAAGCCTCCAGCACCACGCCTGTTACCGCCTGGCGCAATCGCTGGCTAGAACGCAACCAACGCCGCAACTTCGTGTTCAAGGATCGTGCTCGCAGCGTCAAGCTCCGATCGCTTTCCGAGATTTACCAAAAATATCTAGAAGGTATGCAGGAGCGTGAACTCTACGACTTCGACGATATGATTCTGCGTGTTGTGCATGGCCTCGAGGTCTTTTCGGAGTTGCGATTCAACCTCCAGGAAAAGTACCAATACATCCTGGTCGACGAGTTCCAGGACACCAACGGCGCTCAGCTGCGCCTCTTGCGAAACCTGACCGACGCTAGCGCTAACGAAGGCCGGCCAAACGTCTTAGTGGTGGGCGATGACGACCAAGCGATCTATTCATTCCAGGGCGCCGAGATTGGTAATATCCTGCAATTTCGCGACCTTTACCGCGATCCAGTGACTGTTACACTAACCGACAATTACCGTAGTGCTGCACCAATTCTAGCCAGTGCGCGAGCAGTTATTACGCAAGGTAGCGAGCGTCTCGAGGCCATGCTGGACAACATCGACAAGACGCTTACCGCACACAACACGCCAGCGGCCGCCGCCAGCGAGCTCCATCAGTTCGGCAACCCAACAGAGCAGTACCAGTGGGTCGTTAACCAGATCAAAGAGCGCATCGCTGCCGGCACATCTCCCAGCGAGATAGCCGTGCTGGGTCGCAACCACCGCCAGCTCCTCCAGATTTTGCCGCACCTGCGACAAGCTGGACTGCACATTAGCTACGAGCGCCGCAATAATGTGCTTGAGGCTGAGCATATTGTGGCTTTGACGCTCATGGCACGCGCCATTGTCGCTCTACAGCAACAGCGATTTGACATCGTCGAATCCATTCTGCCAAAACTCCTGAGCTATGAATTCTGGGGCCTCAAAACCGAAGAGTTATGGCAGCTATCGCTTAGCGCTTATCGCCAACACAAATTCTGGCTGGAGCTAATGCTGGAAGGTGGCGGCAGGCTCAAACGCATCGCCGAATTCCTGATCGTGACCAGTCATGAAGCGCAGCACGAACCACTCGAAGTCCTCCTAGACAAGCTCGTCGGCAGCACCGAGCCACAGGTTCCAGAGGAATCCGAAGAGGAGAACGAAGGCACGCAAACCGGCCCGGACGAAGAAGTCTTCACTTCGCCACTGCGCGACTACTATTTCAACGAACAACGCCTGGAGGCTAACCCCAGCGAGTACCTAACTATGCTTAGCAACCTCGCAGTCATCCGCCGACGACTACGCGAATACCGTCCGGATCAGCCGCTGATGCTGGCGGATTTCATAGCTTTTGTCGACCTGCACGAGAAAACCCGCACGCCCATCGTCGACAGCCGTGACCACAGCGAGGACGGCCAGGCCATCCAGCTAATGACGGCGCACAAATCTAAGGGACTGGAGTTTGATACCGTCTTTGTACTAAGTTGCCAGGAAGACATCTGGGGCAATAGCGCTCGGAGTCGCAGTAGTAGCGTACGGTTCCCACACAACCTACCTATTGAACCAGCCGGCCAGACCGATGATGACTGTCTGCGGTTGTTCTTCGTAGCTATGACCCGCGCACGTTCGCAACTATTCATGACCTGCTATCAGACCGACGATTCAACCCGCGAAAGTCTAATCGCAAGTTTCCTACAGAGCGAAGCCTTCCAGCCAATAGTTCATCAGCCTGGCGATATCACCGCCGAACTCTTGCAGACGCTTGAGCCAACCTGGCATCTGCGCCACATCAATTCACCGCACGTTCTCAAGCAGGAGCTACTACGGCCGCAACTTGACCGCTATCAGCTGAGTGTCACTCATCTGAACAACTTCCTGGACGTTGCCTCGGGCGGCCCGCAAGCCTTCTTGCTCCAAAACTTACTGCGATTCCCGCAGGCGATGGGCACCGGCGCAGTGTTTGGGTCGGCCGTGCACGCCGTCCTGCAGCGCGCGCACGTCCACCTCAGCAGTAGTGGCGAGAAGCGACCTGTCGAGGATATTCTGCACGACTTTGAGCTACAACTCCAAAACGCCCGCTTGAGCGAGCGCGACTTCAACTACTTGCTCGAGAAGGGGAGTGACGTCCTGCCGCTCTACCTAACCGAACGCTACGACTCATTCGCAAGTGATCAGCTAGCCGAATACTCGTTCACAAACCAAGGCGTCATGATCGGCGAAGCTCGGCTCACGGGCGCTATAGACTTGTTAGACATCGACAAATCCGGCGGCGCAGTCATCGTGACCGACTACAAGACCGGCAAGCCGAGCAGTAGCTGGCGCGGCACAACCGAGTACGAAAAAATCAAGCTCCACAAGTACCGTCAACAGCTAATGATGTACAAAATCCTGGTCGAGGGCTCCCGTGACTTCAGCGACAAATACCGCGTCCAGCGCGGCGTGATTGAATTTGTCGAAAGCGACAGTGAGGGACGAGTACATCGCCTGGAGATGGACTTCGACCCCGAGGAATTAGAGCGCTTCAAGGCGTTAGTCGGCGCCGTCTGGCAGCACATCATGGAGCTCAACATGCCCGACACGAGTTCGTACTCGCCTAACTACAGCGGCATCCGACGGTTCGAGGACGATTTGCTTAATAAGACCTAGCATTGATATAGTGTGGGCGTAAGGACTGCGCCAACATGCCCGAACACGAACCAATGAATCCGGAAATCGCCGCCGCACTGCGAGCGTACGAGATTGAAATGCGCGACGGAACCGAGCGCAGCCAGAAACGAACGCTCGATGCGTTGCGCGCTACGCAACGTCGACTGGGCGGCGTCGCCGTTGTAGCCAGTCATGACTCCGAACCGAAACCACGACCAACTGATACCGGCGAGCAACAGTTAGCTGCAAGCTCGTAAAATGAAATTATTTATTGTATAGTATACGACCGTAGGCAAACCGGCTCATCACCCGGAGGTAATTAGTCATGGCTGAAGCCGCCAACCACAACCTGCGCACTGTCGCAGACATCAAGGCCCTGCTGGAAAGCGGCGAGACCTTCGTCGACCAGGACCTGCGTAACGTCAAGGCCATCCTCGACATGCCGTGGGTCCCGATCCAATCAGAGGTTGCACGCGAGGTCGCGGCCTACGAAAACCGCCAGCGGCGGTAGCCGTCTAGACCCAATCTCGCCCATAGTCTGGCGCGTCCTCGACCCATCCGGGTCCGAGTGTCGCGCCAGGCGTACGATTTTTGAACTTATCTATCAGTCGAAACGACTACTTGGTGTAGTACGACTGAGCAGCAGAGAACGCTTTTACTGCTTCTTCGAATAGCGACTTCTGGTCATCGCTCAGGTTATTGTACTGATCGGTGTGCGTCATTCGCTGGGCACGCCTAAACACTACCTTCATGTATTTCTTGTAGCCCGCTGGGTCGGCATACTGATCGGGGAGCGGCCCACGCTCACTTGCGATCTGGCTAAGCGCTTCGCGGTATACTCGAGCAACAAGCTTCTGCGCTCTTGGGCTGTAGTTATCTGCTTTAATCGAATAGCCGAAGGGGAACGATCCTGCCTCTGAGTCCAAATCATCCAGGAACTCAGCACCTTCACCGGCGGTATTGTTACGCTCGGATTGGCGCTGTGTCTGCTCGGCCGAACGCTGCAGAAGGTTGCTTGTATTCGCGTAAAGCGCAGCAACATCACCGGTTGCGGTTGCCGCATCATTGGCCATCAGCTGTGCGGCGAGCGCCACGACTGCCGACTTGTCATCGCCGCCCAGACTTGCCTCGGCCTGTCTGATGTATCGTGCCGCCAGTTTACGCTCTCGCTGGTCAAACGCCTTCGGCATACCAGGGAAGTCGTATCCTGATGGGAAGCTTAATGTTTCGCCATCGAGCCCGTCCATGAACTTCTGATTGGCTTCTTCTGCCGTTTCTGGTTCAGGAGTTTCAGGTTCTTCTTCAGCTTCAGGCTCGGCTTCTGGCTCAGGCGTTTCTGCCTCTTCGCCCTCAGCAGCATCTGGGCCACCGTCAGATGAGCCAGTGCCGGTGTCGCCAGAAGTTGACGTGTCATCGTCAGTAGTCGATCCTCCGGAAGTAGAAGCATCTGCTTCGTCTTCGGTATCCGTTTCTGCACCGCCGGTTTCGGTCTCGTCATCCTCACCAGATGTCGTCGTAGCCTCTTCGTCATCTTCCGCGGTTTCGGAATCGCCTGCGTCAGTAGCTTCGGCATCGTCAGTGTCGCCTGTCTCTGCGTCACCAGCTGTGCCAGCGCCAGCCTCGGCGTCTGTGTCCGTATCGGTGTCGGTATCAGTACCCGAAGTATCAGTGTTGCCCGTAGTTGACGTAGGATCTGCCTCGGGCGTGTCAGTATCGGTGTCAGTCGGATCTGTGTCGCCCGAAGCTGGATCAGGTGCGGGCTCCTCGGCTTCGCCCAAAGTTCGGCGTGTCGTAAAGACAGGAGTCGGCACAACGTTAGTTGGCGGCGGAAGCGTCGTAGTAGTCGATGTAGGCTGCGTCTGGAAGACAGTGTAGTGATGAACCGTGTCCCAAGTTGGCGTCTCGGTAGTGCTCGTAAGCGTAGCGGGATTGCCCTCGCCGACCACAGTCGACAGTACTGCGATGTTTTCGGAGCCGTCTGGCCCCTTGCCACCGTTAAGCGCAGCCTGCTGGAATCCACCGATAAACTTACCGTCCTTGTCGAACAAAGCACGCGCATTGCTATCCTTATCGATAACAGCAGTGCCGTCAGGCTTAAACTGCACTTCGAAAGCTTGAGCCTGCGTACCCTCGGAAGCTGACAGGTAGACCTTCATGTGACCGTCCTTGGCCGCTTCCTCCCAATTGACGCCACTCGCACCGTGGAATGAACCACCAGCTGTCATGCCCTTTATAGAGATGATGATGTTGCCGCTCGAATCCATCTTGTTCTGAAGGCCGAGCTCGTTGAGGTCGTAACGGGATGTATCGTTGTCGAACCACTTGGTGATGTGAATTTTCTTCATATCGCCGCTATTCTGTTTCACGAATTCGGTAGGGGCCACCTCAGTCCTTGTAAGCTTAGGTTCGCCCGGGACCATGCCTTCGTTGTGCGCGATGCTGTAGCCGTTATTCTGGAGGATCTTGAGTGAATCTGGAGAGAACCGGCCGTCCTTCTCCAGGGTTAGGCCTGGGATCTCTTTACCATCAGGAGTAGTGATGGTGACCGTACTACCTTCAACTTCCGCCTTGTAGCCTTCGGGCAGCGTAATCTTGGAGGTATCGGTCAGTGGTTCAGCCTCGCCGAAGTCAACGGTCTCTGGCGCACCAACGCCACCTGGCAGAACGTCACCTGACGCATCCACGCCAACACTTGTGGGAAGGCCGTTCTCGCCAACACCAACACCGCTTGGCACGTCGTTGACACCGACACCCTTTGGCGCACCGTTAGCATCAGTGCCCACACCAGTCGGGGTAGTATTGGAGCTTCCGACGCCCGTTGGCCGGCCATCAACGCCAACGCCCTTTGGCACGTCTTCAGTCCCGACGCCAGTCGGAAGACCATCAACGCCCACGCCAGCGGGGACGTCACCGCCTCCACCAACACCAGTCGGGATGTCGCCCTCGGTTTCGTAGCCTGCGAGTTCGACATCAGGCATAGCCCCTGTGTTGTTATCGACGAAGTCGCTAACCCAATCCTTGACCTTATCGTAAGCTTTCCCCGCTAGATCGGATGCCTCATTGGCAACATAACCAATTGCCGCACCCATAAACATCGCTGTCAACGCACGCTTCAGGACGCGCTTGGTCATCAGCTTGTTGAAGACACGATCCTGTGTTTGCATCTCGCCCTCGAGCATACCGATGGCGATACTCTTTTGCGCTTCCAGCAAGTCCTCGAAATTCTCTTCTGGCGTAATGTCCAGCATAGCCTTGGCTACAGGGTTCTCGAACATCTTGCTCATGTCCGTATCCAGCTTGGCCATAGCAAGGTCGAGGTCAAAGCGGCGAGATTCCATCTCTTCCACATCCGACCCAAAGCTAATCAGACGAGCACCGGTGCGGTCGCTCGTCTGGATACGAGCGCGAATCTGCGCCTGCAGCTGAATAGCCCTGTCCATCTCTTCGCGGGTGCCGACATTAAGCTCACCGTCTTCGTTGTAGAGGCCACCTAGCTCTGATATAAGCTCGTTCGCAGAAAGTGTCTCGTACATAGCGTTATCCAACTCAACCTGAGCTTTATTGGTTGGGTCAACTTCTAGACCGGCATCAGCGCGTCGCTGCATCAAATTGCGCTCGTCCTTCAGTGCCCGACGCTCACGGATACCCGCAAGAATACCAGCGGCAACACCTGGTCCAATAATTTGCCCGGCAGCACTAAACGCACGCTTACCAGCAAGGAGGGCACCGCTAACCATAGCGGCAACCACTGTCTCGTTTCCGAGAGCGGAGGTTACGGCAGCGATACGGCCTTCACTCACAAATGGCACATTACGAAGCTTCTCGCCCAAACGCTCCGAGAGGGTACTGTCGACTTCTGTGCGGGAACCGACACGAGCTTCACCGGTTGCGATTTCCAGCTTAGCCAGGTGCTCCTCGAGCAGTTCAGCACGCTCAACATCGCTCAGACCTTCGGCGCTATTTATCATGCCTTCGAGCTGGCGAGCCTTTGCGCCAATGTTCTTTGCCAGGAGGCGACCTTCACCAATAAATTCCTGGGAGACTTCGTCTTCCTTCCAGGCTTCAGCCATGCGCTCTTCCATCATGTCGAGGCTGGCATCGTCGGCAACTTCGCCGCGGGCAACCTTGCGCATGAGCTCTTGAATATCATTAAAGATACGTTCAGCCTTGGGATCCTTGGCGGCCTCCTCGGCATTCAAAACCTTGAAGGACTCGCCCTCGTGAATCAAGTGCTCGGCGTACTCGGATCCATAACGATTCACGACAGCTTCACGCCACTTAGCATCACTCTTGCCGTGATGGTGGAGGAGATTCTCGTTCTCGTGGATCTCGGCCCGGGCTTCTTCGGTGGCCTCTACAAGCTTGTATTCACGGGTCATGCCCTGCCAGGCAGACTTAGCAATACGCTTCCAGAAACCACCTTCGTGCTTCTTGGCCAACTTCTCGTGAGCAGCCTCCCGAGCGAATGCGTCGACGTTTTGGTCTAAGCTGGCAAGCACGACTCGAAGCGGATCGGAGTCAGCGCTCGCCTCTGGTGTTGGGACACCTTCTCCCGGTGTCGGTTCATGAGTATCGTCTGGATGTTCAGCAGTGCCAGTGCCTGCTCCGCCGCCGGGACCGCCTTCCATACCTGCCATAGACCTATGCCCCTAGGTAAGCTGCCTGGAACTCGGTCATAGCACCGGCCAGCACGCGGTTAATGTCGACGCCCTTTTTGACGAGGTAGGCTTCAACCTGAGCAACTTGGTCGCTATCAATCAAGTGCTCCATCTCGAGCTGTTCTTGTTCGCTCAGCTGCGCCAGAACATCGTGGATAATACGATCCTCGAGGCGGACTCGAAGGTCGCGGTGCAGGGTGGCGCGAACATCTGAGTCAATCTCAGCACCATTAAGTTTGGCATCTATCAGCGTATCGATGAACTTTGCAGCCGCTTCACTTCCTTCAAGCATGTAGATTTTTTCTCTTATGGTTATATGGTTTGAATATAGCATCTTTGGCCGTAGGGGAGCAACCCTTTGCAGCCCCAGGGATTCCTGATAAGCTACGAGTATCATTAGTCAGGGGACTACCACATGGACGAAAATAATTCAGTTAAGACAGAGGACCACCAGGCCCCGAAGCCAGCCTCGACGCATCAGACATACGACAGTAACCCGTTTACCGCGGCTTGGTCTGGCGTCCAGAAGCTAGCGCGATCAAACGGCTCGACCGTCATCGGCGTAGCGCTGTTTAACATCTTGCTGTTTGCCCTGGTCGGCGTCACCGCAATACTCGTCGTGCTCGCTATCGGCACCTACGTAGTCAAGCACTCACCAGAGCTACAAGCCTTCGTCACAGACCCAGGTATCATCGACTTCCTCGCATCCGTGACCGACACCAGTATTTACGCCACGATCGGCCTCGGACTCGCTGCATGCGTATTCTTTATGTCATTGACGCAGTCGCTCCAGCTTAACCTTACTGTCGCTGCGTCGCGCAGTATTTCGCTGAAGTTCGGCGCGCTATTGAAGGCGAGCGTCCGCTCGATTCCACCAATTCTCGGGCTGATCGCACTGTCTATCCTGGCTGTCATTACAGCCTTCCTGGTTATCGCGCTCCTGTCGACGTTCCTGGGCATCATCACATTCCTCATTGGCGTTGTCGCCGTGGTCGCCATCATCTACATTGGCATCCGCCTGTCGTATGCAACCTACAGCATTGTTGACCTACGCCTCGGGCCTATCGCCGCCATAAAACACAGCTGGAAGATCAGCTCCGGTCACTTCATCGAGACCCTTGGGTCGGCCGCAGTCGCTTCGCTGATCCTAGCCGTACCGAGCTTGATTCTGAGCGCGCTTGCACGAGTAACCGAGGGTGCGCCAACACTGTCGGGCGTCTTCACTCTGCTTGAGTTCGTGATCACTATCGTCTTGGTTATCGGCGCAGCCATGGCCGTTGCCGAACGCTACACACAGCTACAGGCGATCGAGACCAAACAGCTCACTGCAACCAGCCTCAATCCGTTCAATTACCTAGCTATTCTGCTATTTATCTTCCTGGCTCCTGTACTAGACGCGCTTTCGCCAAAGCTTGAGACGCCACAAGGCCCAATACTAAACCCCTACGACAACACTCAGCCGGCTGAGAACCTCTTGGACGGCTCTTCGTCGATGTACCGTCTGAACTAGTCGGTATTGACAGAGTCGAGATACTTGTCGTAATATAGTGCCTGCGTAACCCATGGTGGGTTTTACTTCGGCATAGCCGGAGGTACGTGCGACCGAGGAGTGATTCCCTTGGCTCAGTCCGTGGACGATCTCGTCACGAAGGCACAGCGCGGCACCCTGGCCGCCAACGACCAGGACTACCAGGCGCTGGTCCGACAGGCCGGTCAGGGCGTCCAGTCCGCCAAGAACGCCCTGTCGAGGATCGACGGCGCCGGCGGCGCCCGCAGCGACGTCAGCGCCAACAAGGTCGTCTGACCCAGACGCGTGGCTTCGGCCCGGCGGTGGCTCCGGATTCCCGGGACCAACGCCGGGCCAGGCCCAACCCACCCTACGCGGCTCCCAGTGGCTTAACGCCCGGGAGCCTGACCCATGAACTTATATCTTAAGCTGACTTGTAGGCAAGCTCGTGGCTGCTAGCCTTATGTGGCCCAAAGAAGACTTTGGTATACAGACGCATAATGCTCACCCCGACGAGTAGGTAAGAAAAGCAGAAGAGCACCGTCTGAAGGGTATGATCTCCTGGAATCGAGCTGAGGAGTGCCTCCTGTGCCAAAAAGGCAGGACTAATGGGGAAGACCATAAAGAGAAGGCTCACGATAAAGAAGGTACTTCCTAGCTTTGTGAAGACAGATATAGCGCCATGATACTCCCGTAGATCGTCAGGCTGGTCATTTTGCTTCAAGCGCCACAGGCATAAGTGACCTACGGCAAACGCCAGCGTTACCCAGGCACCATATGTGGCAAGATATTTCCAGTCTCCGGTCGAAGCCAATGCCAGAGAGAATGCGCCAAAGAGATGACCGAGCATAATGAGGTTCCAGCCTGTCCTGGCAGATTTTTTTGTCGTGTAGGCTCGTATGTAAAAGAGGATGCCCAAGATGGCCGCCGCCGTAGAGAAGTACGAAAGCTGAGCCGGCACAGCAACAACCGCCAAACCTAGCAAGAGCGCCAAAGAAATCATTTGCGCGACAGGTTTGTCCAAGACAACGCACGCTCGTCCCACAACCTTAAGCGGCTCCCACAAGTAGTGACTGACGGCTGTGTTCATATTCCACTCTTTAATACCCAGAACATAAAAGGCAGCTCGCAGTTTCCCGAGGATTGTATTTTTAATCTTCTGAGGGGGCGGCACAAAATAGAAGAACTGGTCATGAACAAGATAGCTAACTGCCGATGGGGAGATAAGCAACTGATACGTCCTCAGGGATGCGTTGCTTACAAAATGAAGAAGCACCAGCCACTGGAGACCCAGCGCGAGCTCAACAAACATCACCCCAATTTGCGTCACTGACGCGTATGCAATCTGTGTCTTAATGGAGGACTGGACGCGAGTAATAGATGTAGCAACAATAGCCGTAACCAAACCTAAGACCGCAATAACAACTCGGAGCCAAACGTTATCTTCCCAAATTGGGTAGGTTCTAAGCAGCAAAAATAGCCCCATGTGAATCGAAAGCGCACCGTAAAAGATTGCGCTCGATGTAGTTGGCCCCTCCATAGCTCGAGGCAGCCAGTAAGAGAAGGGGAATTGTGCAGATTTAATTGCCCCGGCGGCAAACAGCAAGAATCCAATTAAGATAATGCTGTCGCCGTGCTGCGCGACTATCGCAGAAAGCTCCGCGAAATTCACATGCTGCCCAAGGTGATGGTGCATATACAAAATAGCAGCCAGCAAAAACGCGTCAGCAATACGGTACACCGAAAAAACTTTTAACGCGTTCCTCGATGGCAAGAACCTATCTCTGTAGAACGCAATCAAAAGTATAGAGCTTATCCCGATGAACTCCCAGCCGACGAACAGTACTTCAAAGTTTCCGGCCAAGATAATGAGCGCCAAGCCGATAAAGAATAAAAGAACAGTGCTATAAAATCTCTTGAAGCCAGGCTCACGATGCATATAAAACTTGCTAAAGAAGAGCACGAGGGCCGTCATGACTGTCGCCATTCCCACGAATACGACCGCGAGCTTGTCAAAATAAAGCTCAAGAGAGAAGTTATAAGTTTGGCTTGCAAGCAATGTCCCAAGATTTGCGGACAGCCAGGAGGTATCGGCGCCCAGCCACTGGTAGATAACCAGAGTGAGCGCTGCAAACTCCAAGACCATGGTCGTCATAGCTATCGCAAAGATAACGCGTTCCAGCTTCTTCGGCGTCAGAATGCAGCCGATAAAACCGATAATTGGGATGAGTACAAGCGTGGTAAGAAGTTGTGTTGACATGGCTATTTTATGATGTGTACCGGTAAGTTTTCTTGCGTGGCGTCCAAAACGTGATTCGTTTTCATCTTAGGGGTGGTCTCGAACCAGTGCGGGAGGTCATGTACGGTCGGAATCTTCTTGGTTAAAGGTTGGTATCGTACAAAGTCTCCGTCCTTAAAGACGTACAACTTCTTCTTTTCAGGGTCCATAGCAACCAAGTTGATCCACTCATTGGCGAACCATTCATACAGTTCAGGCTTGGACTGTATGACTTTCTTAACCACCTGGGGTTTATGCTCGACGATCATAAGCAACCGCACAGGGTCATGGACTTCAATCATCTGCAAGGGAAGTCCAGACCGAAGGTCGCCGTCACTACTGTTTGCGACGCCTATGAGCCCCATGACATTGTGTGGCAGCTTCGTGCCGGCACCCAGTTTGTAATTGTCTGTCCTTGAGAAGAAGTACTCCAGATTTATACCGCCACAGACCGTGCCAAGAGGTGTGAGTACATCAAGTAGCAGGGTGCCGTCGGGATCTGTCGTGTAATCGTATGAGTTTAAGAACGCCCTTCGATCAAGGAACAAATGCTTGGTGATATCCCTGCGCCCCACAACGCACAAAGCGTTCGTGCCATGTCCCAGCTCTGGGCGTGGCTCGTAGTAAGAGACTGAGCGCTTCTTGATGTCGTTTCGAATTCTCTTTATGTCTTGCTTAGTGTCGATAGACATAAACCTGCGTGATCGCTCTTTGGCGTCGAGGTCGAGCGCCTCGTCAAATAGCTGCGCGTTCTTTTGGTGCAGCTCCTTATTGCCTTCGGTGAGTATTGCTTGGTCATAGAACATAACCTCATCAGAGGCTGTGTCGTGCATGCCGCCCAAGAACTGCGTCGTGTCTGGAATAATCAGGCCTCGCTCTTTGAGCAGCGCGCGTACCGAGGTGTGGTTCGCCATAAAGGCAAAGACGCGTGCGTTGACCAGACCCGGCCTTCCGCTACATGCCCCACAGTCATGCGCGCCATGGTGCGGGTTGTTTGCGCTGCTTGACCCATGACCCACGACGTATACAAGCGAAGAGAAGTCCTTCGTAAGACCGATACATCGAAGGAGCTTTTCAACTCGATTTGCCATCTCTTCGACCGTAAAGCCTACTTGCAAACCCTTCTCTCGATCATTCTCGCCGGTATGTTCGATTGTCAGCTGCGCGGTTGGGTCCATATGGGCAAAGGCGTCGGCAATTGCCGGACTCATGGCCGGGTTTATCAAGTTAGCAATAAGTTTGCCCAGCGCAGGGATGCCCAGTAGGTACGAGAAGACGAAACCTCGCGCCAATTTATGAGAATGCCTATTGTACATGATCTCTTTTTTGCGCCTGTGCGAGCCACCTTTCGCAACCTCCTTGATGAGATATTTAGGCGTGACGGGGGCAGGGCAGAGCTTGTCATAGAATTTTGCGCCAGCTGGGTGAAAATAAAACTCCACACCGAAGAACCCAGGGGCGCCAAATGTTTCGGCACGTTCGTCCAGGCTCTCGACATAGGTTCGGAGAGAATACTCACGGTCATCGATACAAAAGATCGCCTGGAAGCTCTTCGGACCATCCTTTTTGGCGGCCAGGCTAGCCGGTACAGTCAGCGCCACCGCAGAAAGAACATTGTCGTAATAGCTCCACTCAAATGCATCCTGCCAGATCCTTATGACTTCTTGCAGCTCGCTCGATGGCTGGTCTGCAAACACATCCATAGGTGGCTGCGTGGTGAGGTCGCCAAGCGGTTTCCATTTTTTCCCAAAGCGGTCCGTCAACGAGTCGATCTCGAACAAGAGCTCAAGGATTATCATATCCTCCAAAGAAATGTTCTTTGGATACAAAAGCGACTCTGGCTTGTCTTCCAGGGTAGACACGATACCCGACCATCCTCGGTGCGCAAACTGCTGATCGTAAACGTACTGCTCAAAATACGCCTCGTTATCCACCAATATGCCCAGAAGCTTTGTAATAGAGCACGACTTATCACGCAGAAGGTCGCGCGCTCTTTGCGTCTTGAAGAAACTTACCGGGCTATAGTTCTCAAGGTCACGCATCGCCTCCAGCAGGCCCTTATCCTCGAAGGGGAACGGCGAGATAGCAATACCTTGATCGATATAGCTACAGATGATGCGGAACAGAGATGGCTGCACCGCGTTATCTATATCTATAGGGTATAGTTGCTTCCACTCGTTTCGGAGTTTTCCGATACGAGGCTCGATAACCTCGTCATATTCTTGGTGAAGAGATTTAGCGAACCATTCTTCAAAGTTCTCGCTCCCTTTTCTTTCCTTAATCACCCTAGTGAGGACATCGCGGCTAATCCGCATGATCTTGTAGAGGTCTCTGTATTCGGAGAGCGAAAGGGAGGTCTGGTATCCAAAAATCGCCGACGCCTTAGAGATCGCGTCATAAAATTTCATATCCTGGAAGGCATGCAGGGTGTTATGATGCACGAAGTCTTTAAGCGGACCCTGGGTAGGCAGGTAGTGCTTTAACGTGCGTAGAAGGTGGTGCTCATCGAAATGATGGTTGCTTTTTTCAGACATAACTAAATATACATCAATTGATGCGGTCAATTTCTGGCGTATTAAGAAATGGGTTAGGCTTCCGATTCTTCATCGGCGCGAAAGACACTCTGGCCAATTGAGCTGATCGCCCCTAGATTACTGTCGTATTTTATCGAAGAAGATACCTTTTTGCAATCACTCATTATGATGAGCCGCGGGACTGCCGCCAAAAGGCCTACAAGTGGCGACCGCGGTGACGGCGGCGGAGTTCGGCAACCTTCAGGCGGACAGCGTGACGGTCGACGAGCGTCTGGGCCTTCTCGAGTGATACAGAGTCGGAAGCCTCGTCGCGAAGCTTCTGCGCTCGCTCCAGCGCACTCTTGGCCTCTGATTCAACAATCTCGTCGGCGTGGTCGGCTTCGTCCACAAGTACACGGACGTAGTCGTTGCCAATCTCAATCACGCCGCCGTTGGTGGCGTAGTGATCCATGGCATCATCACCAGTTGTTCGAACTTTGCGCACACTAATGACCCCTGGAGTTGCCAGTGTTACGAGCGGCATGTGGTTCGGGAACACAGCAATCGTGCCGGTGCTCGTCGGGAGGATAACCTCGTAGACGTCTTCGGCAAACTTGAGACCGGTGAGTGTGACCAGCTCTAGCTTCATTACTTAACTTCCTTGATTGAACCCTTCATGTAGAATGCTGACTCCGGCTTGTCATCGTGCTTACCTTCCAGGATTTCCTTGAAGCCCTGAATGGTGTCCTTAAGAGGGACGTACTGGCCCTTGTTGCCAGTGAACTGCTCGGCAACGAAGAATGGCTGACTCAAGAAACGCTGAATGCGACGTGCGCGGTTAACGGTCTGCTTGTCCTCGTCAGAAAGCTCTTCCATACCGAGGATAGCGATGATGTCCTGCAAGTCCTTGTTGCGCTGAAGTACGCGCTGAACTTCGCGGGCAACGTTGTAGTGCTCTTCGCCGACGATCTCTGGGTCGAGGATGGTCGAGCTAGAGTCGAGTGGGTCAACCGCAGGGTAGATACCGATTTCGGTCAAAGCACGGTTCAGCGAGATGGTTGAGTCAAGGTGAGCGAAGGTCGTTGCAGGCGCAGGGTCGGTCATGTCGTCAGCAGGGACGTAAACGGCCTGGACAGAGGTAATTGAACCCTTCTTGGTCGAGGTAATGCGCTCCTGGAGACCACCCATTTCCTGCTGCAGAGTAGGCTGGTAGCCCACCGCACTTGGCAGACGGCCGAGCAACGCTGAAACCTCAGAACCGGCCTGAGTGAAGCGGAAGATGTTGTCAACGAACAGCAGAACGTCCTTGCCTTCATCGCGGAAAGCTTCAGCCATAGTCAGACCGCTCAAGGCAACGCGCAGACGAGCGCCAGGTGGCTCGTTCATCTGGCCGAAGACCAGACTAGTCTTGTCGATAACGCCTGAGTCCTTCATTTCCTCGAAAAGGTCGTTACCTTCACGAGTACGCTCACCGACGCCGGCGAAGACAGAGTTACCCTTGTGGAACTTAGCGATGTTGCTGATAAGCTCCTGGATCAGGACGGTCTTGCCCACACCAGCACCGCCGAACAAACCAACCTTACCACCCTTGGTAATAGGGGCGATGAGGTCGATGACCTTAATGCCGGTCTCGAGGATTTCAGTCTTACCAGACTGCTCAGTCAAGGCAGGTGGGTCGCGGTGAATTGGTGATGTCTTGCCAGTGACAGCCTTACCGCCGTCGATTGGGTCACCAACGACGTTAAACATGCGGCCGAGGGTTTCCTCGCCAACAGGTACAGATACCGGTGCGCCAGTGTCAGCAACTTCGGTTCCGCGGCGCAGACCGTCAGTACTACTGAGGGATACGGCGCGAATTGCGGTTTCGCTCAGGTGCTGAGCAACCTCAAGGGTGAGGGTGCGACCTTCGTGCTGGATAGTTAGTGCGTTATAGATAGGTGGCAAGTTGCCCTTGTCGAACTCAACGTCTACGACGACGCCGACGATCTGGATAACTCGGCCTACCTTGGTGGCGGTTTTGTTCATTGTCATTCTCCTTATTCGCTCATCGCTTCTGCGCCGCCGGTGATTTCGGCCAACTCTTGGGTAATCGCGGCCTGACGGGCATTGTTAAATACTAGGGTTAGGTCATCTACCAACTCGTTGGCATTGTCGGTTGCGTTCTTCATGGCCAGCATACGCATGGACTCTTCAGAGGCAAACGACTCCAACAGGGTCTGGAGCAGCTGGGCTTCCAGCAGGCGCAGGGTAGCGTTCTGCAGGACGGCTTCTTCGCTTGGCTCAAACTCGGCCAGTCGCATCTGCTCGGTCACCTCAGCTTCCTCAAAACCAGCAGGTAGAATACGCATGGTTTGAGTCTGCTGGACCACCGTCGACTTGAATTGGGTGTAGATGATATCGACAACATCAACTGTCTGCTCGACAAACATCTGGACCGCAGCAGACACAATCGGACGGAGCTCGTTGGCACCAGGGTTGGCAGGGAAGTCGCTATACGCGCCAACTGTCTCTACGCCATCGAGACGAGAGGCGAGGTGAGAGCCTTTGCGGCCGATTGCGATGGTGTAATTCTTCACGCCCTTGGCTTGGTCTTCCTTGAGGCCAGTGAGGTACATCTTCAGCGCGTTGCTGTCGTATGCGCCGGCCAGGCCGCGATCGCTGGTGATGAGGATCGTTAGGCGAGCCTTCACCTCACGAGTGCGGTACAGTTCGTACTGCTCAATATCCACCAGCTGACGCAGACGAGTCAGAAGCTCGCGCGCCGTCTGGCTGAAGTAGCGAGTCTGGCCCGCAGCTTCCTGAGCCTTGCGCATTTTGCTAGCCGCCACTAACTGCATCGCCTTGGTGATCTGGCGAGTGTTCTTGACGGAACGAATGCGGGATTTGATGAGCTGGGTAGATGCCATAATGTATGCCTCTAGGCGCTGTAGCCTTTCGCAACTTTTTTAGCTTCCTTCAGGATCAACTCTTTGGTTGCGTCCTCTGGCTTGTCGCCCTTGTTCAGATCGTTCATCTTGCTCTTGTGCTCAGATTCGAGAATCGCAAGCAGAGCGTGCTGAGCGGCAGCGATCTTGTCCATTGGAACGTCGTCGAAGACACCGTCAGTTGCGGCAACCAGGGTAGCGGTCTGCTCCCATATGCTGAGCGGGCTGTACTGGGGTTGCTTCAGGAGTTCGGTCAGGCGCTGACCGCGGTTGATGCGCTTCTTAGTGTCGGCATCGAGGTCGGTGCTGAACTGGGTAAAGGCAGCAAGTTCACGGAATTGCGCGAGGTCGAGGCGGAGTGAACCACTCACGCTCTTCACGGCCTTAGTCTGAGCAGAACCACCCACGCGAGAGACTGACAGACCAACAGAAATAGCTGGGCGGATACCCTGGTAGAACAGGTTTGTTTCGAGGAAGATCTGACCGTCGGTGATCGAGATCACGTTGGTTGGAATGTAGGCAGAGATGTCACCGGCCTGAGTCTCAATGATCGGCAGCGCAGTCAGTGAGCCAGCACCGAGTGCGTCACTCAACTTAGCTGAACGCTCCAGAAGACGAGAGTGCAGGTAGAAAACGTCACCAGGATACGCTTCGCGGCCCGGTGGGCGACGGAGCAGCAGTGACATCTGGCGGTAGGCGGCAGCGTGCTTAGAAAGGTCATCGTAGATGATCAGCGCGTGCTGTTTGTTATCGCGGAAGTACTCACCAATCGCAGTACCAGCGTAAGGCGCCAGATACAGCAATGAAGCTGGGTCGGCGGGGCTGGTTGCAATGATAATCGTCTGCTCCATCACGCCTTCGCGCTTGAGGCGCTCAACGAGGCGAGCGATCTTGCTGAGCTTCTGACCAACAGCAACGTAGATGTTGATGATGCCAGTCTTTTGGCGACCCTGGTTGATCATGGTGTCGATCGCGATTGCAGTCTTACCAGTCTGGCGGTCACCAATGATCAGCTCACGCTGGCCACGACCGATTGGGATCATGGTATCGATGGCCATGAGGCCGGTCATGAGTGGTTCATGAACCGACTTGCGGTCCATGACGCCAGGAGCGGCGCGCTCGATCAAGCCGTTTTGCTTGGTCTTGATAGCTGGGCCACCGTCGAGTGGGCGACCGAGCGGGTCAACAACGCGGCCCAGGAGCTCAGGACCAACAGGAACCTCAACAACCTTTCCGCTCAACTTAGCGCTTGCACCGGCCACGACCTGAGAGTCGTCACCCAGCAGCACTGCGCCGATTTCGTCTTCCATCAAGTTCAGGGCGAAGGCCTCGATAGGCTTACCGTCCTTACCTTCGATGATAATAACTTCGTTAAATCCAGCACTGGTCAGACCATACACCCAAGCCACACCGTCACCAATGCGGGTAACGATACCAACTTCCTCTAGGCCACGCTCGCTCTTGAGCTGCTCAATAGCAGCCTGGAGCTCACCGGATAGTTCTTTTACTGATACTTCTGCCATCTATTTAATTCTCCTATGTCTCTCTGCTCGTATTTACATTCAGGCTACTAAGTTTGTCCAGCTTGGTTCGGGCGCTGGTGTCCAGCTCTTGGTCGGCGGTTCGTACCACCAGGCCAGCCAGCAGGTCGGCATCTACTTGCTCGTTCAGCTCCACGGCCTTAGCACCGGTGGCTTTGGTCAGATAGCTGGTGAGTTCAGCTCGTGCTGCCGCGTCGAGCGGGTGAGCAGAGTTAACCTCGGCGTACAGATGACCATCGGTAACGGCTAGTTCATGGGCAATATCGAGCAGCAGCAAGTCAACTTGCTTCTGTTGTTTGTGGACGACCAGGTAAGCGGCCAGCATCTGCAGCGTGTGGCTGCGATCTTGCGGGCGCTCACGTAGTAGCTGGGCGACGGTCGAGGCTAAACGGCGGCGAGAGACTTTGTGCATGGATCTACTTTCCGTCCTTTTCCGAAGACTTGAGGGCCTTCGAAATCAGCTCGGCGTTTTTGCCTGCGTCGACCTTTTCTTTCAAAATCACACCCGTTGCGGCGGCGACCAGTTCAGCAGTCTCCTTCTGAAGGGCAACCTTGGCCTTGGAGATTTCGTGCTCCATGCTGGCGTGTGCTTCCTTGACGATGTGCTCAGCGCGCTGGGCAGCTTTGGCTTCAGCCTCTTCTACCATCTTTGCGGCTTCGCGATGACCGGCGGCCACGAGGTCGGCAGCTTCGTCGCGAGCTTCAACCAGCAACGCAGCGATCTTCTTCTCGGCGTCCTGCATAGCGGCTTCGGTGTGCTTGGCTTGGTCGATACTCTTCTCGACGGCAATGCGTCGGTCTTCGAGCGTCTTTACCAGAACAGGGAAGGCCCACTTGCGCAGGATCAGAAGCAGCAGGACAAAGGTGATCAGCTGGAACAGGAAGGACTTAACGTCCAAACCAAGTGCAGCCAAACCGCCTGCTTGTTCAGCAGCTTCGTGACCGGCGTCAGCAACGTTAGTTAGTATATGAATCACTCAGGAACTCCGGTTCTACTAGTTAGTGGTGAATACGATCAACAGAACGAAGGCCAGGACGGCATCAACCAGACCAGCCATTACGAATGCAGTCGATAGCACCTTACCTTGTACTTCTGGGTTGCGGCCAACAGCCTTAACTGCAGCAGCACCAATCAGGGCAACACCCAGGGCTGGGCCAAGGGCACCTACGGCGATGGTCAAACCTTTGATCAGGTTAGGATCTACTTCCATTACTATTTCTCCTTAAATTAACTTACTTACTTTGCATCACTTCCTGCAGCTTTGGGGGCAATAACAGGGGAGTGTTCGGATTCGGAGAGGTCCTCATGGTCCTCGGAATGACTGGTGGCAGTCGCAAGGTATACAGTCGTCAGCATCACAAAAATGTAGGCCTGGATAGCGCTAAAGAACACTTCCAGCAGGTAAATAGGCAGCGTTGCAGCCCAGCCGAAGTTGCCAGCCACACCGCCGATCACGTGGATCAGCACCTCGCCGGCGTAGATAACACCAAAGAGACGCATGCTCAGGGTCAGGATGCGAATGAATTCGCTCAATACTTCTACCAGGCCGAGGAAGAAGTTCATCGGGTTGTATGGCTTGTCGGTAAAGAAGTGCTTCAGGCGGCCGAGAACACCCAGCTCCTTGATAGCGTAGAACTGCACCAAGCCAATAGACAGGATAGCCAACGCCAGCGTCGCGTTAAGGTCGGTCGTAAATGCACGCAGCAGCGGCACAGCGCCTTCATGGGTTGTGATAGTAATCGTGCCAACACCAGGAATCAGGCCGGTCAAGTTGCTAAACAGAATAAACGTAAAGAGGGTGAGCAGCAGCGGTAAATGACGCAAAGCCTTCTTGCGGTCGCCAAAGTTCTGCTCGGCAATGTTGAGGATGAACTCAACGATCTGCTCAACGCCAAACGCAAACTTAGACTTTGGTCGCAAAGTGCTACGAACGCGCGCGGCAATAAACATTGTCGCTACCAAAGCGGCAATGATAACGCCCAGCACCATAGAGTTGGTGACGGCAAATGAACCAATGTGGAAAACTGGTTCGGCGGCGAGGGGCACGCCCTCTGAGGCAGCAAAAAAGCTGATCATGAATCAGCCCCCTTGCAAGGCACAATAACAGCAGTAACTGAAGGTATAATTTGTGTCTTCACTTCCCCTGGACTATACCAGATAGACCTCAGTTAGACAATCCCCGTCTGATACAATTATATATATGAAGAAAACTTGGGTAATTATAGGTGGAGTCGTACTAGTAATCGTGGCGGCATTTGCATATCTGCTGCTGTCCGGCAACAAAGCAAGCTCACCGAGCGCAAACCAAGCGAGCGATCTCCCGGCCCGCGTCGAGGACCAACCCGCAAACCAGCAAGCCGAAGCGCCACAGCCAGGCACATACAAAGCCTTTGAGGGCGGTGACTTCGAACAGGCCAGCGGCAAAACCCGCCGCGTAATTTTCTTCCACGCACCGTGGTGCCCGCAGTGCCGCGAACTCGACCAAAGCATAACAGCCGGCAAAATCCCATCCGGCGTCACCATATATAAGCTCGACTTCGACACGTCATATTATTACCGCAATCTGTACGGCGTCACGCAGCAGACCACATTCGTCGAGGTCGACGCCAACGGCAAGTTGGTCAACAAATACAACGCCTACTACACAACTACGCTCGAAGCCGTCGTTAAAGGCCTGAAGCTGTAATCATGGAACTATTGATCGTTTCGTTTATCGCGGGCGTGCTGACCGTGCTGGCGCCGTGTATTTTACCGCTGCTGCCAGTGATCGTGGGCGGCTCGACGTTGAACGCGAAGGATTGGCGTCGACCGGTTATTATCACGGCCAGCCTGGCAGTGTCGGTCATTGTCTTTACGCTTCTGCTGAAGGCGAGTACGTCGCTGCTCATGATTCCTCCGTATGTATGGCAGATTCTGTCGGGTGGAATCGTGCTGTTGTTTGGCCTGAGCCTGCTGTTCGAGACAGCGTGGGCGAAGCTGGCGGTTAAGTTCAATCTCGGGTCCAACAAGTTGCTTGGCAGAGCCGCGCAGAAGCAAGGCTGGCTCGGCGCGGTGCTGGTTGGCCTGGCGCTCGGACCGGTCTTCAGTAGTTGCAGCCCGACATACGCGTTGATTGTCGCCGGCGTGCTGCCAGCTTCATTCGCCGAGGGACTCATATATCTAATTGCGTACGCCGTTGGGCTCAGCGCCGTACTGCTGCTGATCGGGCTGCTCGGTCAACAAGCTGTCCACAAACTCGGCTGGGCCAGCAACCCGCACGGCTGGTTCAAGCGAACGCTCGCCATTATCTTTATACTCGTCGGCCTGGCCGTGATGTTTGGCCTCGACAAGGCCGTCCAAACATTCGTCGTTCAGAGTGGTTGGTACGACCCGATCTCTGCGTTTGAGAATCAGTTCCTAAACCGCTAGAACAAGAACGCCTGGCGCAGTCGCGTCCATACGTCTTGCTCGTGCGCGCCCTTGCAGCCGGCAGGGTCGTTCGTGTTGTCGGCTTCCTTGGCGTCAGATGGTACGTCCTTAGCGCGAGCTTGGAGCGCCGCGTCATCGTCAGAACTGAAGTCGATCAGTAGGCGGTCTTGGTCGCCAATAACTTCGCCAGCGATCGAGCGTGTCGGCTGACCGTTCAGCAGAAACCGCAGCTTGCCCTCTTGGCCGTTCACGTGCGCAGTTGTGCCGTCATATAACATAGAGTTATTGAGCGACCAGCCGAGATTGCCAAAGAAATCCGCCCACGTCACAAGGTCAGCGTGCACGTGCACCAGATGTGAGTTCTCGTCGTGCATGTGCGTACGAGTCAGCGGGGAATCGTGCGAGTCGCAAGCCGCAACCTCCTGGTAATACTGCGGACCGTCGAACTTCTGCTCGACACCATTTATATAGACAGAGAAGTTAGCGTGGTAATGCGTCTCGTGCGGGTGGGTCGTAAAGAACCGGACCGCGCCGATAGCCAAGACGCCCGCAACTGCACCGACGATAGCAATGATGACTGTGCGCTTATTCATATTTACGATGATATACTGAAATTACGGAGGCACGCAAACATGAACGCTAATCCAAATGTCACCATCTACACCTCGCCATCTTGCGCCTTCTGCCACATGGCCAAGGAGTATTTCAAGGATAAAGGCATCGACTTTACCGAGAAAGACATCACCAGCGATGCTGCGGCATACGAGTTTGTCGTGACCGAGGTGGGTCAGGCCGTTACTCCTATTATTTCCATCAACGATACTGTGGTCGTGGGGTTTGACCGCCCCAAGATCGAGGACGCGTTGGAAGACAACCGCAGAGAACGTAACTAAAGGAACCACCATGGCACTCGAAGATTACAAGACAAAAGACAGCGTCGTATTGGTTTACACCGGCGACAGCAAAGGCAAAACCAGCGCCAGTATCGGCCTGATGTGCCGCGCGCTGGGCAACGGCTGGAAAGTAGCATTTATTCAGTTCATCAAACACTGGGAAGTGGGGGAGCACAAATTCATCCACCAGATTCAGCCAGTCTTTGAAGACCGCCTGTATTTCTTTAAAGGCGGCAAGGGCTTCTACAACGCTGGCGACATGAGCGCCAAAAATGTCAGTAGCACCGAGCACAAAGCCGCAGCCGTCGAAACCTACAAGCAAGCCCTGCACTGCGCCACCAGCGGCGACTACGACTTAGTCATCTGTGACGAGATCAATAACGCCGTGCACGACGGCCTACTTAGCCAGCAGGAGCTCGAGGACTTGATCGCCAACAAACACCCCAAGACCAGCCTGTGCATGACCGGCCGCAACTTCCCTGAGGAGTTGTTCGAGAAGGTCGACATCGCGACCCGCATGACCAAGATCAAGCACCACTTTGACGATAAATTCCTAGCCAACAAGGGCATCGACTACTA
>CAZPGP010000012.1:12927-26037 GCA_964586395.1 uncultured Candidatus Saccharibacteria bacterium | reverse complement strand
GCGAGATCCTCCGCCACATCTTCGTCACGAACAATCGCAAAACAATGATGATAAAGTGCGTTTTTATAACGATCAACCAACTCACCGTACGCTTGGTGGTCGCCGCCTAATGCTTGCTCTATGAGCGTGTGTTCATCAATATCTTGCACACTATACATACGCGCCTCTGCAGCTTAAAGTTACAGGAATTATTATTGTATGATAGATCTATGCAGAAACGTATTATCGCCATCGACTGTGACGACGTCATTGTCGCGACAGCGCCAGCTATTCTTGATTTTTATAACACCAGATACAATACAAGGCTTGAGCTCAAGAACCTCTACTCAAAAGACCTGACGCTCTGGGCGGCCGACGATGCCAAGACGGCAATGGCACGCGTTGACGAATTCCTGAAGACCTCAGAGTATCAACAAATGGAACCTTTCAAAGAAGCCGTTGGAGTTATTCATGAACTCAAAAAATACCACGAGCTACACATCGTCACAGGCCGCAACGATTTTCTCCAGCAAGCAACCCAAGATATGATCGACAGGTTCTTTCCGGATACCTTTACTTCGATCGAGTACACAAACTTCTTTACCGACACGCCTCGTTCTAAAGGCGATGTCTGCATTCAGCTCGGCGCCGACTTGCTGATTGACGACCATCTTCACCACGCTAGCGTCGTTGCCGAATGCGGCACCGATGTATTCTTGTTTGGGGATTATCCTTGGAATCAGAGCAACAATTTGCCAGAACGGATTACACGCGTGAGCGGCTGGCACGAGATCGGCAAGCGCTTGCTGCCTTAAGCCTGCTTGCACGTCTATAATAAAGGAATTAATGGAGCGGAAACTATGTTTAAGGACAACAAAACATTCAGTGGATTTTCGGTGGACGATCTCGAGAAAGCTAAGGAATTCTACGGCAACACACTTGGCCTTACCGTCGAGGAGCAAGCGGGAATGGGGTTGCAGCTGACACTCGGCTCTGGTGCAAAGGTATTTGTGTATGGCAAACCTAACCACGAACCAGCAAGCTTCACCATCCTCAACTTCCCAGTCGAGGACATCGACGAGGCCGTCGACGCACTCCTCGAAAAGGGCGTGTCCATGGAGCACTATGACTTCGGCGACTTCAAAACCGACGAGAAGGGCATCGCCCGCGCAACCAGCCCATCAGACGGTCCAACTATTGCTTGGTTCAAGGACCCAGCCGGCAACATCCTGTCTGTTCTGCAAAACAGCTAAGTTGTAGAATGAATCTGGCAAGGCTGACAATCACTAGGGAGTGCAGCATGAATTTAGCGGCCCTGAACCAGCTCACGTCGGAGGTCTACATCATCCTCGCGTGGGGGCTGGGCAGTTCTCAAACCAACGCAGCACCCAGCCGCTCGCTCGCAGAGCGGATCTATCGCACTTCGTGGGTCGACACCAGGGCGGATGGGGCCACCTACAACGTAGGTGCTTCAATTCAGCGGTTCGCTCCCCAGCTGTCTCGTCAGGAGGGGATCCAACTGGTCTTGGAGTGTCACCGTGCGCTGCGAGACAACGTCCGCACCATCCAGAACATGAGTGAAGTGCCGCCAGGGCTTCGCAAGTACGTCAGCTAGGCCGTCCCGGGCTCGGGCCCCGCAGATCACGCGGGGCCCGACCGGAATACCCCAGCCCTCTGCAATAAATACAATACCCAAAGCACCTCTCCACCTGTATGATGAATATAGACATCGCGGTGGAGGGGTGCTTAGTTTTTAGACGCAGGTTTTTACTTATGGGACAGGCTTTATACCGCAAATACCGATCCAAGACGCTGGCCGAGATGGTTGGGCAGGAACACGTCACCGACGCTCTGGGTAACTCCATCAAGAGCGGGCGGATTAGTCATGCGTATTTATTTACCGGTCCGCGAGGCACGGGCAAGACTAGCGCAGCGCGAATCTTGGCGCACGAAATCAATCAGCTGCCCTACAACGAATCGCAACATCTAGATATTATCGAGATCGACGCAGCCAGTAACCGCCGCATCGATGACATCCGCGACCTACGAGACAAAGTGCACATTGCGCCGACCAGCAGCAAGTTCAAAGTGTACATTATCGACGAGGTGCACATGCTGACGGGTGAATCATTCAATGCGCTCCTGAAGACCCTTGAAGAACCACCAGAACACGTCGTGTTCATCCTGGCCACGACTGAAGTCCACAAACTGCCAGCTACCATCATTAGCCGTACGCAACGGTTTAACTTCCGCTTGGTCGATCAGCCGAAAGTTATCGGCCATCTGAAATCAATCGCCAAGTCAGAAAAGATCGACGTCGACGACGAAGCACTCGCCCTGATCGCGGCGCATGGTGAAGGTAGTTTCCGAGACAGCATTAACTTACTGGACCAGTTAGCTAATGTGAACGGCGGCAAGGTTGATGCCGCGAGCGTGGAGCGTAGCCTGGGTCTCGCGTCCCGCAAAGCAATCGATGATCTTGTCGGGACAATCCTCGCCAAGGATTTCACCGCCACAAACAAACAGCTAACTGCACTTGAGGAGCAAGGAACCAACACCGCCTCGTTGATTCCGCAGCTAATGCGCCACCTGCAGGACCTCGCGCCCAAGCACACGCAGCTGTATACGCTCATGGACGAGCTGATCGAGGTGCCGCGATCATACAACCCGCGCCTGAAGCTACGCACTCTTCTCACTAAATTTGCGCTGCCCGCTAGCAGCGCTCCGGTGTCCGTCAGCGCGACGACAGCTCCAGCCAAGGAGCCTGCACGGCCAGCCGCAAAGCCCACACCGGTCGCGACCGCCAAACCGGTACTTGCCGTCGAGAAGCCACAACCAGTCAAGTCAAAACTTCGCGTAGCCGAAGAACCACAGGAAGCGCAGGGCGACAAAATTACCGAACTCAACGCCGAACAATGGTCACAGGTCCTCGCGAAGACACGCGAAGAAAGCGTGCCACTATTTGGCATGCTTCGCCAGGGGCAGCCGGATTTTGATGCAGCCAAGCAGGTACTCACACTCAAATTCCGCTATGCACTCCACCAGAAACGTATTGACGATGCCAAAACCCGTAAGACTATCGCGGCTATCATGCTGGAGGTTTTGGGCGGCTCGCCGATTATCAAGACAGTCATCGATGCGGAAGCTGTCGCAACAGAGGCTGACGCCGTACCGGCGCCAACCGTGCAGCCAGCACCTACACCCGAAGCACCCAAGCCGGCAGTGGACGGCGTGGCCAAGTCCGTCATGGACATGATGGGTGGGGGAGAGGTCGTCAATGCCTAGCGACAAGAGAGAATACAAGGATTACAAAGACAAAAAACGCGATCGCCCCAACGCTGCCGCCAAAATTCCGCCCCAAAACCTCGACGCCGAGGTGAGCTTGCTGGGTGCCGTGCTTATCGACGAGGAAGTCCTGACACGCGTCAGCGATGTACTGCATGTCGATGACTTCTACGACAAGCGACATGCCGCTATTTTTGCTGGCATGCTGAAACTGTACGAAGCCCACCGCCCGGTCGACCTCCTGACGTTGAGCGACGAGCTGAAAAACAAGGAAGAACTAGAGATGGTCGGCGGCATGGATTACATCACCGAGCTGACCAACATGGTCCCGACTGCCGCGCACGCCGAACACTACGCCGAGATTATTACGCAGAAAGCGATGCGTCGTCGCTTGATTAAGGTTGCGGGCGAAGTCGCCGAACTGGGCTACGACGAAGAACACCTTGTGGGCGAGCTACTTGCAACTGCAGAGGCTGAGATCTTTGCCGTGAGCGACAAAAACCTCAAGAATGACCTCGTCAGCCTGGAGCAAATCCTAGGGGAAAGCTTTGACCGCCTCGACGAACTTCACAAGAACAAAGGCAAAATCCGTGGTGTGCCAACTGGCTGGCGCGACCTCGACAACATGACTGCGGGATTGCAACGCTCCGACCTTATCATTCTGGCTGCTCGTCCTGCGATGGGTAAGACCACCCTGGTTACTAACTTGGCCTACAACGTTGCCAGCAAAGCAAAGCAAGCCGTGCTGTTCTTCAGCCTCGAGATGAGCAAAGAGCAGTTGGTAGACCGTATGTTGGCCGACGCCGCCGGTGTCGACAGCTGGAACATTCGTACCGGTAACCTCAGCGATGAGGATTTCGAAAAGCTCAGCAACGCCATGGGCGAGATGGCCGAAGCGCCGATCTTTATCGACGACACTCCTGGCGTATCAGTACTCGAGATGCGCACCAAAGCAAGGCGCCAGGCACACACTCATCCGCTCGGACTCATTATCATCGACTACTTGCAGCTGATGCAGGGAAGTAACTCAAGGGGCAACGATAACCGCGTGCAAGAGGTGAGTGAAATTTCCCGTGGCCTCAAGCTGATTGCTCGCGAGCTTAATGTACCCGTCATCGCCCTGAGTCAGTTGAGTCGTTCGGTCGAATCACGCAGTCCGCAGATCCCGCAGCTCTCCGACCTCCGTGAATCAGGGTCCATTGAGCAAGACGCCGACATCGTTATGTTCATTTACCGCGAACAATACTACAAACCAGAAACCGAACGACAAAACATCACCGACCTTATTATCGCCAAACATCGTAACGGTCCCGTTGGTAAGGTTGAGCTATTCTTCCACCCAGAGCGTTTGAAGTTTATGACGCTGGATAAGTATCACGAGTAGGCGAAAGCCTACATGAAAAACCCTGCTCCCCACCGAGCAGGTCATTGTCCCAACCCTAGGGTGGGCCTTCTTAACAAGAGATAACGGGACCAAGCTGGCCGGGCGTCATCGCTGGCGGCGACGTATCGCCCGGCCAGCTTGAGCCGACAGCCTTCTTGGGGCTGGTTGTGCTGGAGCCTTTCGGCTACCTCAGCGCGCAACCTTGAACAGCACGTAACTCGTTGGCGCCAAGCCGTTCCGCCACCAGGTCTCGTACACGAGGTCACCCGACCCGGTGTACACCTGTTGGTCCGCGCCGTCGGTGCTCTTATCGAACGCCTTGATGTTGTTCTGGGCGATGTCGATAAGCGTGCTCGTCCCGCTGTTCGGTCCGTTCCACCAGTACTCCTGCACATGGTCGCCCGTGGCCAAGTACAGCTGGTGCACGCCACCCGTGACCGTCTTCTTGATCTGGATGGCATTGACCTGGCTTTGGGCGATCGTGCCGTGGTACAGCGGCCCATTAAGCCAGTAGCTTTGCCAGGCCGTCGTGCTGGTGCCGGTGTAGAGGAGCTGCCCACCATCCAGGAGGTTGTCCCCCTTGCTGAGCGATCGGATATCGCCCTGGCTAATGTGCATGATGGTCCCGTGGTGCGTCCCGCCTCCAGGAAACCACCACAGCTCGTACACGTGAGTCGGCGTTGCCACATACAGTTGGTACGCCCCGTCAGGTCCGGTCGAGTTGGTCATGGTGACCGGCCCGGCAATGGAGTCCAAAAGGTCGTTGTGTATGCCGTCGCCCCCGTCCTTCCACCAGATTTCATGCGGGCCATCTGCGGCCAGCACGTAGAGCCGGTGAACGAACTGACCGCTTTCGTAGCGATTGTCAGCGATGACTTGGCGTACGCCGGTCATGCCCGTGACGATCTGGCTACTGTGCAGCCCTTCGCCCGGCCCCCACCAGGTTTCCCAAATGCCGTCGGGGACAGCCGTGTAGACGGACTGCCTCCCATTCGGCAGGTTCACCTTGTCGAAGCCGACGATGTTGTTCTGAGCGATGTGGACGATCTCCGACGTGTGTACGCCGTTGCCACCAGGAACCCACCACGCTTCGGTCACTGCGGACTTGGTGGCCGCATAGACTTGACGTACACCGCCGGGATCGGTGGTGCGCTTGACGGCGATGACTTCCGGCTTCGGCGGGTCGTTCGGCGCTGGGGTACTACTGCCGAGATCCTTGAAGTGAATGTAGCCGTTAGGAGACGACGCATTGATGGTCCGCGTCCCATAGGTTCCGTCGTACTCGCCATCCTTGTTCGCATCGATGCCATTGTATTCCTCGATCGTCACCTTGGTTCCATTGACGGCCGACACCCAAGCTACGTGGTAGCCGCTGTCCCACCATGCGACCGCGCCAACAGCAGGGTTTGCATCAACGCTCACGCCGAGGGCACTAGCACGCGATCCCCACATGTTTGCGTTGTCGTGGAAGGGCATCTCATACCCATTGCGGGAATGGAGTGCCCAGGACACCCAGGAGGTGCATTCGCGGTTGAAGTGTCCCCAATCGTCGCCCACCGAATCCTTTGCGACGTCCTTCCACTTGCTTGGGTAGTCGTCGCCCATCGTCCACGCGTGCGCCGGGCTCGCCGGTCCAAAGACCGTCAGTCCGACGCTGCTGAACAGCACGGCCAGGCAGATCAGGAATGCTCTGAACCGGTTATGCGCTTGATTGCGCACGGATACCACCCTCTCTCGTTCTGAATGTTCTTGCCCTGCGTCCCTGTTGGCCGCGGGCGTGGGCGAACAATAGCACTAGCTGCCTCAATTGAAAAGAAATACTGTACATTCGCCCCAACTTCCCTTATCGTAAGTGCAAGTTATTTTGTACATAAGTCATCAAGCAAGGAACAACGTGAAAAAAAACGCAGGATTCGGGGTGGTGGGAATTGTTTTAGTAGTTGCGGCCGTTGCCGTGCTCGGTCTCATCGGCTGGCGCGTGTACGACGCCAATAACGCAAAGAACAACAGCTCAACGAACCAGACTGGCAGTAATCAGTCGTCGAACACTCAGGGCGACACTCCACAGAATCGGCAGTCTGATCCAAACGCTGGTTACGTGGTTGTCAAAGAATGGGGTATTAGGTTCAAGCCAGTAGATGGACTGAGTGGGGTCGCTTATTCGATTGGCCAAGTTCAGGACTCAAATGGCACCGCGTCCTTCTCTACCGAATCATTGGCGCAATACGGAGACTCGTGTAGCGCTTCCCAAACAGGTATGGCTCCTCTGGGAAGGCTAGTACGCACCCTGGGTACGAAGGATGACGCTGTCACTCGCAGCACCGCCTATTCGGCGCAGATTGGCGATTACTACTACCAGTACGTGACACCTCAAACCATATGCTCCGATAACACTGCGACCACCAATCTACAGACCCAGACTCTGAGCCTTTTCAAAGCTGCTATTAAGTCGCTCGAATCTGCAAAGTAGGCCGATCCAGCAACCAACTGAAACGGCCCCACCCCAGCCACTCCGATAGGAGGGCCAGGTGGGGCTTTTCAATGCCCAGGACGAAACATTCCGAATAAGCTAACCCGCTCGTGTATAATGAAATGAGTTACTATGAGTAAAATATGCGCCCAGTAAGCGAGCTTTCACTTTATCGCTATCGATATCTGATCGGCTACACGACACTCGTGTTGATGACGGTTGGGCTGCTTTTGCTGTTCATTACTACAATTCCTGCTGGGCTCAGTCAGGCCGAAGAGGCGAGTGCACTGGCCAGCAGCCAGATCGTCTTTGATCAAAACTTCCTAGAGAACACGCATACCGTTGATCTGCCGTACCATCTGACGCAGTGGGCGAGCTTGAAATTCCTGGGCTTGGGGCCATTGGGTGTCCGCCTACCGTCGCTAATATTTGGCGCGATGAGTATGCTGTTCATCCTGCTACTCCTAAGACGTTGGCTGCAAGAAAACGTCGCCATCACTTGGGGTATCATGGTGGTTACGACTACGTGGTTCTTGATGCTTGGCCGCACAGGCACGCCGGATATAATGGTGGTCTTCTGGACGAGCTTGATACTACTGCTCACGACGCTCGTTTCGCAACAGAGCAGGGGCTACCAAACCTGGAAGGCACTGAGCATTGTGTCTATTGGATTGTCATTCTATACGCCGCTCATGGCATATCTATTTGCGGCGTCTGCCCTGGCGGCGATGTTCCAGCCACATTTACGCTACGTCATACGCTACGCAGAGAAGACGAGCATTACACTTGGCGTCGTACTGTTTGTAGCCGTCCTTGTACCACTTGGCTGGAACATTTGGCGTGACCCAGCCATCATCCGTGACCTGCTAGCCATTCCAGAGGTACTGCCAGGACCGCTCCTGTTCTTCAAGGACCTTTGGACTGCCGCGGGGACACTCATCAACCCATTCAAGGTTGAGTTCGGCGCGTTCATTACTCCTATTATGAGCATTCCTCTAATTGCACTGGCAACACTGGGCCTCATCCGCACCATCATGGACTATCACTCTGTTCGCAGCTACGTCCTGTTGCTTTGGCTCGCTGTATTGATCCCAGTCATCGGACTCAACCCAACACAGCTCAATGTCTTGTTTGTGCCAATCATCCTCCTGGGCGCAATCGGCATGCAAGCACTGTTCCGCTACTGGTATGACCTATTCCCGCGTAACCCGTACGCGCGCATCTTTGGCCTGCTGCCACTGTTTATGTTGATTGCCGCCGTCGTTAACCTAAACTACTCGCGCTACTTTGCTGGCGTATCGTACGCTCAATCGTCAGTTGAAATATACAACACCGAGTCATTCCTGCTACACGAAACACTCAGCGCCAAAACCTACCGAGATCAGCGCATCGTTCTCATCACCCCAGCAGAACGCAAGCCACTCTACGAGATCGACAAAGCAGTCGCCAAGAACCTCAATGTCGTCACGCCAGCAGAATTCGTAGCCGCACCGACCGCCAATAATGTCATCCTGGACGTACGCGCAGAGGCACAACTGACCGCAGCTCAACGCCAGGCCCTCCCGCCCGCTGTGGCCGCACTCTTGGTCAATGATCGCAAGGATGACGCGCTACGATTTCGCATTTACCGACAGTAGCAGGTTAGGGTGACCTCTGATACAATATATAAAGTATCGTAAGGAGATTATTACCTATGTTCAATCAAGCCAAGATGGTTATGAAGATTAAGAAGGCTCAAAAAGAGCTGGCGAACGAAATTATCGAAGTTGAGGCAGGCGACGGCGCTGTTGTCGTACGTATCACTGGCGAACAGAAGATCAAGAAGATCCAAATCAACCCAGAGCGCGTCGAGCTCGACGACATCGCCGAGCTCGAGCGCTGGATTGAAACCGCCGTTAAGGAAGGTATTCTCCGCTCACAGCAAGTAGCTGCCGAAAAAATGAAGCCCCTCATGGGCGGCCTCGGTAACCTCGGTCTCTAAAATAATCCGTCTGTATGCAGATCCTGCCAAAGGCACTGACCGATCTTGTTGAAGAGCTTGGTAAATTACCAGGCGTCGGACCACGCACCGCTGAGCGCTATGCGTACTATTTGTTGCGTTCTGATCCGCACATTGCCGTCAAGCTGAGCGCCAGTGTCCAGCATTTGCACCAGGGCGTCGACTACTGCAAGAAGACCTTTGCCTTAGTGGAAAAGGGCCAAGAGCTATCACCGCTCTACACCGACCCCCTTCGCAACAAGAAGCTCATCGCCGTCGTAGAGGAGCCTCTTGATGTCGTAGCCCTGGAACGCACTGGGCAGTTTAAGGGTACCTATCACGTACTCGGTGGAGCAATTTCGCCGATCGACGGAATCGGTCCAGAGCAGCTGCATATTGATGAACTACTCCAGCGCATCGAAGATGACGGGGTAGAAGAAATCATCCTGGCTATGAATGCCAGCGTAGAAGGCGAGTCAACCGCCCTGTATCTCCAAAGGCAAATCGGCGACCGCCCTGTCCGTGTCACGCGCCTAGCCCGCGGCCTGCCAGTTGGCGTCGACCTTGAGTATGCAGACCAAATTACCCTTGGTCACGCGCTCGAAGGCCGCCAGAAGTTATAACGTCTTCATCATCTATTCAGATACTGATACAATAAACCTGCTCGTGCGTCCAAAACAAAGGAGTGATACGCATGGAGACAAGCTACCTCCGGGTAGGCGACACTGTTCGCCTCAGCAAGAAGGGTGCGTTGCTCAGCGGAGACGGGTTTGAGGGTCAGGACCTCACCGTCGTGGGATTCAAACACATGGTCGTGGGCCGACTGACTCACGGCTACCGCGCGCTGCCGACACCGCTTCGGCCTGGCATCTACCTCAACCGCAACTGTGTTGGCATCGCCACCAAGACTGGCATCAGCCGCGCCAGTCACTACTGGCATAGCACCCTCGAACTGGCAGACAAGGAAGAAGCCGCCCGGCGCGGACCTCGGCCTCAGCAGCTGCCACCGACATTCCTTCGGGAGCTTCCGGACACACCGCTCTGGGAGGGCGACATCGTTGCCTTCAACTACGGGCCCTCCAAATCAGAGGAGACGCGGGTCGTGACGGCCATCGACCACTTCGGCTGCACTGCTCACGGCGACAACCTTCCAGACCACGTCTCGGCCTACATCCTGGGCGACGAACTGGCGCCCGGCTACATCGACGCTCAGCCGACACGGCTGGTGGCAGCGAGCCGGCTCAAGCTGGTCTCCCGCGGCAACGTCTGGCGGCACTACCACGGAGAGGAGCTACACTTCGAGACGCTGGTCGAGGCGGTTCGCTTCGCCATCCTCATGGGCTGGTTCACCCTCGTCGAGAGGGGTCCGTCGCTTCGTCGGGCCGAGGAGCTGATGAGGACAGAGGGCGCACAGGCGCACTTCACGATCGGCGACGAGGCAACACCGTCGTGGGAAGTCCTATCCGTCAAGTTCAACGATGCCCGACTCGGCGACCGCTACCGCGAGTGGCTGCTGGAGTACGGTGTAGAGCCCATCCACATCCCCTGAAGACGTGTGCGCATGACGCCCCGCTTGGGTCAACGACCCGGCGGCGGCGTCGCTCACCAGACTCTTATCTACTTCTATCTGTTACAATAGTTCATATATGTTTGACCAAGCCAAAAAAATTGTTGAAGACGCATCGCGTATCGTAGTTATCCAGGCCGAAAATCCAGACGGCGACAGTCTGGGAAGTAGCTTGGCGCTCGAGGAAATCCTCGGCGACCTCGGCAAAGAGGTCGTGATGTACTGCCCGGTCAATATCCCAAGCTACTTAGGCTACGCTAAAGGCTGGGATCGCGTAACCGATGAATTCCCACGCGACTTCGACCTGAGTATCATTGTTGACACCGCCAGCGCTACGCTTCTGGAGCGAGCAATCGTTCCAGAGAACGCCTCTCTGATCAGTAAACACCCCTCTCTGGTCATTGACCACCACGTCACCGAAGGGACAATCCCATTCGAGCACGTCGCTATGACCGACTCCACCCGAGTTGCAACAGGCGAGCTCATCTACGCCTGGGCCAAGGAAGTTGGCTGGCAGGTCAACCCACAGGCGGCCGACCATCTGCTGGTTTCTATCATGGCCGACTCGCTCGGACTTATGACCGAAAACACCACTAGCACCAGCATCCGCACGGTTGCCGAATTGGTTGACCTGGGCGCATCGCTGAGCGAAGTCGACAATCGCCGCCGCGAATTTATGAGGAAATCCCGTGAGATTCTGGCCTACAAGGCTCGCTTGATTGAGCGCATCGAATACCACGCTGACGGCGCACTCGCAACCGTACACATTCCATGGGAAGAAATCACCGAATACAGCAGCCAGTACAACCCCTCGATGCTGGTATTGGACGAGATGCGCTTGGTCACCGGCGTGCGCGTAGCAATCGCCCTCAAAACCTACCCCGACGGCAAAATCACCGGCAAGATCCGCTGTAATAGCGGAACCAAAGTAGCCGAGCAGATCGCTGGTTACTTTGGCGGTGGCGGGCACGCCTACGTCGCCGGATTCCGCACCTACAGTGACAACTACGAAGAGGTTAAACACGACCTCATCGGTGCAGTTGATAGGATTCTGACCGAATACGATAACTCCAAGGAGTAAACATGAAACTGTACAATACCCTCAACCGATCGGTTGACGACATTCAGCCACTCAGCGAGCCAGAAGTGACTATCTACACTTGTGGCCCGACGGTTTACGACTATCCGCATGTAGGCAACTGGTTTACCTTTATTCGCTATGACACCCTTGTTCGATCGCTCAAACTCGCTGGCTACCAGCCGAAGTGGGTTATGAACATCACCGATGTTGGGCACCTTACAAGTGACGCCGACGAAGGCGAGGACAAGCTCGAAAAGGGCGCCCGTCGCGAAGGAAAGACCGCTTGGGATGTTGCTAAATTCTACGGTGATTACTTCACCGATGCGCTCACGCGGCTCAACTTTACGCCGCCAGATTACCTGCCTAAGGCTACCGAACACATCGAAGAACAGATCGATTTGATCCGTAAGCTTGAGGAAAAAGGCTTCACCTATGTCATCAATGACGGCGTTTACTACGATACCTCGAAATTCCCGCGGTATGCCGACTTCGCTCAGCTCGACCTCGACGAACAGCAGGCCGGCAAGCGAATCGAATACAATGAGCAAAAGCGCAACGTCGCTGACTTCGCGCTGTGGAAATTTTCACCAAAAAACGAGAAGCGTGACATGGAATGGGAAAGTCCCTGGGGCAAGGGATTCCCCGGCTGGCACCTCGAGTGCTCGGCCATGGCGATGAAGTACCTCGGCGAAACCATCGACGTCCATGCTGGCGGCATCGACCATCAACCGGTCCATCACACGAACGAAATCGCCCAGAGCGAAGGAGTCACCGGCAAGCCGCTCGCCAATGTCTGGATGCACACGAACCATATTAGTGTTGAGGGCGAAAAGATCAGCAAATCCCTCGGCAACGGCATTACGCTGGAGCAGATCGAGGAGAAGCGCATCTCGCTAATGGCTCTGCGCTTACACGTTTTAGAATCGCACTACCGCTCACAAAGCAAATTTAGCTGGGAGAGCCTACAGTCTGCTCAGCGCCGCCTACGCACCTACGAAGCAATGGCTGATTTGCGATGGCAGACCAAGGACGTTGCCAATGAAAAGACAACCGACTACACGTCGTACGAACAAGCGATCGTCGCAGCGCTCCTCAGCGACCTCGACACACCGAAGGCGCTGGCGACACTCAGCGCTGCAGAAACAAGCAGCGTCACGCCAATCGGGGAAGGGAATGAGGATGAATTCCTGGAATTCCTGGAGACAGTAGACGAAGCGCTTGGTCTAAACCTGCTAGGCTCGCGAGACATCGAACCCGAGCAGAAGCAGCTGATCGCTGAGCGTGAAGCCGCGCGCGACGCAAAGGACTGGGCAAAGTCCGACGAGCTCCGCGTGGAACTAGTAAAGCAAGGCCTCGGCCTGCGCGA
>CAZPGP010000012.1:0-12827 GCA_964586395.1 uncultured Candidatus Saccharibacteria bacterium | reverse complement strand
ATCAAAACTCGCAAACAGCCAGCCGCAGGAATGGCCAGGAAACCACCGACAGGACCGAGCAGGTTGATACCAACAAGGGCAGCAACTAAGATGGTCAGCGCGCTTAACTCGATAGTCCTTGCCTGAACTGTTGGTTGGATGAGATTGTTCTCGATCTGCTGGTAGATAACGAAGAAGATACCGAAGGCGATCGCTGCACCAAGGTCGTTAAAGATCAGCACAAAGATAACGATGGTCGCGCCAATAATCGCACCGATCATTGGCACAAGGTCCGTCAGGAAAATCAGGAAGGCTAACGGCAACACTGCAGCCAGCGGGACATTGAAGAACGAAGTCAGAGCGAACAGCACTAGCAGGCCCGAAGCACCCGCAAGCGTTGCCACAAACACCTGTCCAGTCACATACCGAGTGACCACTGTGTACATACGACTAATCAGATACTTGTGGTGCTGCAGCTTGTGATCATCCGTGTAGACACTCCATAGTCGCTCGAGCCAGCGTGGACCCTCGATGAGCGCCAGGAATGTCAAAACCAAGACAGTGATAAGCGTAACGAATCCGCTCAAGAAAGTTGTGACGCCGGTAACCAGACTGCCGCCAACGCCCTGCACGATATTGCCTGCCTGCTGACGCGCGCCTTCGACAAACTGGCTCACGTCATCCTGCAAGTGATACTTATTAATAACATCGCCGACTACGCCGCGCTGGTTACTAACTTGGTCAATGTAGCTTGGGAGCGAATTTATAAAGTTGGTTGTCTGCTGTACGATCGGCGGAATCGCAACATAGACAAAGAACCCGAGAATTGAGAGGACGATGATGTAGCTTACCGTGGTAGCCAGAATACGGCTGTGGCCTGGAAGCTTGTTGGCAAGCGCAGCAACGGGAGGGTTAAGTGCCATGGCCAGGAATACAGAAATCAGAATGATCATCAGCGCAGGGGTTAGCTTCCATAGCAAGAAGATAGTCCCCACAAACGCAGCTGCAATGAGGAAGAGCCGAATGAAGGTTGATGAATCGATCTCGATTTTTACTTTCACGCTCTTGCCCCCTTAGTTAAAACGGATTTTATATGCAGCCAGCACACCCAGCGCCGCGCCCAGTACGGCATAGAAAATAGTATAAATGCTCAGAATATCGAATTTGAAAATCAAAAGGGCAATATAAGCCATCGCTGCAGCTCCGATGACACTTGCGCGCAGAAGCGTCTTGCTATCCATAGGTCTAATTATGACGCAAAAGCAATCAAAACGCCAGATACTCTAGTCGATTTGCTTCAAGTTGGTGGCAAGCAGTCGATCGAATGGCGTCCAGATTTGCTTGGCACGCTTGTGCGAGAGGGAGTTCAGCTTCTGAAGGATGATGAGCAGCAAAGTCAGGCCAGCGCACAATAGTGCCGCCACAACTGTCAGCATCAGCGAGCCGCCATAGTCGATGATTGCGATATAACTGATAGTGATAGAGAACAACACCAATAGCACGATCCATTCATGGTTGTACACCGCAGCGCGCATAAGCGTACTGATCATGCCACGGTTCTGCTGATTTGCAACGAGCGTCTCGATGACTTTCTTGACCTTCTCTTCGTCCTTACCCTCAATCTCCATGCAGTAATCCAGAAGGCGTTCGTACTCACGCTCGCCCTCGCCAGGCCTGTGTGCGTGTGCGCAAGCAGAGATGTACTGGCGCATGAGTTTACGCAATTCGACCCGGTGAGCTTCCTTCAGCTCACGGTCGTGGATCGTGACGTTGAGCAGCGCAATTGCTTCAGCGCGGACCGTACGCGACAAATCGTCGATACGTTGCTTCTGGCCAGCCAAGATGGGACCGAGATAGAAAGCAAGCAAGAATGAGTTCACCGAAAAGAGCGTCAGCGGACCACCGCTCATCGTGATCTTTTCTGTATTAAGGATAACTAATAGGAACAGCACAAACAGAACAGGGTAGTAATAGGTAAGCCTGACGCGCGACACTAAACGGTTCATTTGAGCCTAGTATACGTCAGTCTCGCGCGTGCCGGCAACATCAATTATTCTGCGAGAGCAGGGACGTCGGCGCGAGCGGCCTTCATCTTGTCGGCCCAGAAGACCAGGCGAGTCAGCATGTTCTTTGCAGCTTTTTCGTGGCGGTCGCTGAACTGGAATTTGCCGTCTGCGTCGGTATTGAGATAGTATTCCGGCATAATAACGTGCTCGGTGATGTCATACATTCCCAGGTGACCGACAACTGCGCGGAGCTGGTCAACAGCACGAGCACCACCGGCAGCGGCCCCGTAGCTTACGAAAGCAACTGGCTTGTGCGTCCACTCGTGGTACAGGTAGTCGATAGCGTTCTTCAAAAGCGCGGTGTAGCCGTGGTTATACTCGGCAGTCACAAAGACAAAGCCATCGGCATCAGCAACGATCTTTGACCACTCCTTGGTGTGCTCATTTTGGTATGATCCGTGAAGCGCTGGAACCGGCTCATCGAGGAATGGAAGGTTGAGGACGGCAAGATCCACAAGCTCGAATTCGGCATCCTTGAATTGTTCAGCGACTTCCATGATCCACTGCCCAGGTTGCTCGGCGAAGCGGGTAGGTCGGTTGGAGCTGAGTATTACTTTGATTTTAGGCATGATGATTCCTTACTTTATTTATTATAGTACTATACATAATGTAGTATATATGTAAGAAATTTGACTTGCAAGACGTATTCATCTATCTTGTGAATAAGATGCTGATAGAAAACAAGCCAGGCTGCGTAGAAGCTGCCGCTCGGATTCTTGGCGACAAATGGACACCACTGCTCATCCGAGCGTTGGCAGCCACGCCTCTCAGATTTTGCGAGCTCCAGAAGGCCACAAGCAACATTAACCCCCGGACGCTTTCCGCCCGGCTCAGCTGGCTTGAGGAAAATGAAATTATCATGAAGGGCATGCGCGCCACTACACCACCTTGCGCCGAGTACATGCTAACGCAAAAGGGCAGCGAACTTGTGCCCGTGCTCCAGACTATGGCCGCTTGGGGCGAAAAGTATTCAGCCTAGGGACTCAGCCAATCCTCCAGGAGTTGCGGATGAAGCCCAGCAGATTTGCTAGCCTCGACAAAGGCGTGCAGATCTTGCTTGAACGAAGGCGTAAAGTGCATCAAGACAATATCGCCAGCGCGAAGACGATCGCCAACCTGGTAGTGCATAGTGCCGTTCTCCACCAAGGCGCTCCACAGGACCGAGGCTTTCATGCCGCATGCGGCGATAGCACGTAGCGTGTCGTGATTGTAGGCCCCATACGGCGGACGAAATAGGCGCGGTCGCTTGCCATACACCTCGGCGTAGTGGTCGGAGGCTGGGCAGATCTGACTCTTCTGATCATCGTAACCATACAGTGTAAGGTCTTTGTGACTCACTGTATGATTCTCGATCGCCGACCTGGTCTGCTGGGCCATATTGCTGAAATAGCCTGGTGAATGATTAACGTACTGCTGTGTCAGGAAGAGCGAGGCCGGGACGTTAGACTCTCGCATCTTGGCGGCAGCCTCGGGGTCGCGAACAACGCCGTCGTCGATTGTTAGGAAAACAACAGGTTGCTTTGTGGGGACCTTATATATGACAGCCGCTTCGTTGCCAACAACCTGCGCCGGAGGCACATCCGGGGCATACACCAACCGGCCAGGGTCCGGCGGGGGAGTAAGCGCAGCTATCTGTGCCGAAGCAATAGCGTACTGCGGACTCGCCACCATCTTATTCCATTGCACATACCCTGCAAGGTACATGACGGACAGGAACGCAATACAGGCCGTCGCCACAAGGCGTTGATGAGCGAGATGTTTGGAGTGATTAATCTGTTCGTTCTTCATAAGGCTTGTTAGTAGTCCTATTCTTACGATAGCAGTAAGGCTGCGGATAGTTCCAACCAAAAACCGGCTAAATGCCGGCTTCTGGAGTACGAATTGGAAATCAAACGTTACGAGTAATGTTGACGAGCGTCCAATTAAACTCATTCTCGTCAAACTTCAGGCGGTACGTGTCTTGACCGTCTGACATGTCAAAGATTTGAACCATCTTTTGACCTCGCTTTATAAGGTACTGCAGTCCCGACTCAATGAAGTTGACGGTGTTGCCGTTGTATTCCATGCGCTTCGGGTAGCTCTTGAGCTCCCGGCGGTTTCGGAAATACATGGCTGTAATCGTCACCTCTTTGTTAACTGCTGTGCATCCGTTCATAAACAAGCTCCTTCTTTTATAACTAGTTGCTGAAAATCAGCGAACGGGTTTAAGAAAGTTGCTGCCTAGTTCAATAGAATTTCACCGTTCATGAAACTCACCCCAGGTAAGCATTGCTTGATATAAGGCAGTGACGCTTAAGAACGTCTCTAGAGAGTGAGACGCCTCAGTGTGTATACCCCCAAATGTTTATGAGCTTGCATGTAAAAAGGCTTCCACCAGTACATACATAACCACGTTCAATTATAGTACGTCCGCAGCGTTAGTGAAGGGCTTTGTACCCAAAACACAACATTTTTATGGACACAGTTGCCAGATGACAAGCATCATGGTACTATAAGTTTTAAAGCACTTATGAATACAATTCAAACAAGCGACAACCCACCAGTCTGTACCCGGAGCCTCAAGCTCTTGGGCGACTTCTGGACGCTCAATATTATCGCGGCACTAGCCGAAGACGGCGAGCTGCGCTACTGCGACCTTCAGCGCGCTGCTGGCGGCGTTAACCCTGTCACACTCGGCAACCGCCTGCGCAAGCTAACCGAAGCCGGCCTGTTGGCACGCAACGCTTCGGCCGACGATATCTCTGTCAGCTACAAGCTCACCGACCTAGGCGAAGCCGCCATCCCAGTCATCCGCGCTGTCGATGCATTCTCACGCAAGCTTCCCAAGCACGATTAGCGTTCGAACGATTTGATAATTTCGAGCAGACTCTTCAGCTCAATCTCTGCCTTGATGACGTAGCCGTCCATGTCGGCGCGCACGTCAGGGCTGACTTTGCTGGAATCACCCAGGTTCGTTAAGATGACGATCTTGGTCTTGGTGCAGCCATATTCTGGGTCGTGACGCAGAATCTTCAGCACTTCAAAACCATTCTTCTTGGGCATCATGACGTCCAGAAATATAAGATCTGGTTTGTAATCTTTGGCTTTCTGGAGACCTTCGTCGCCATCAGAAGCACTGGCCACTTCAAAGCCGTGTTGTTTCAGGAATATCTCGTACAAGTTGCGGAGTTCTAGATTATCCTCAACGAGTAGTATTTTTCGTAACCCAGCCACGATGCCTCCTTATGAATGTCTGCGCTTCCTGGTCTTGCTGTTGGCGCTCAGCTAGTTGATGTTCGTGCATAACGGGAATCGTAAACGTAAAGACCGATCCGACGCCTTCCTGAGATTCGACGCCGATGGTTCCATTATGACGCTCCACGATGGATTTGGAAATAAAGAGTCCAAGTCCAGTGCCGGTGCTTCCGCTATCTAGTCCGCCATGTACTCGGTAGAACTTAGTGAACAGGTAGGGAAGCGCCTTCTTAGGAATACCGATGCCGGTGTCGGTTATGCGCGCCACGTAGTTCTCGCCGTCACGCTCGAGGGCTATGTCTACTTTGCCGTTTGGATCTGTGTACTTGATGGCGTTAGTCAGAAGGTTATTGACCACCTCGCGCAGTGCGATGGTGTCGGCCAGAACCATGTCGCCACTTGCTTCGCCCTGGTAGGAGAGCGCAATCTGCTTGTCGTCGGCAACGAATTTCACGTCCTCAACAGCTTGTTTGATAGTTGCAGCCAGGTCAACCGGCTCCATGTTGAGCGTGAGCGTACCGCGCTCGATGCGCGTGACGTCGAGCAGGTTATTGATGAGACTGCCAAGTTCGGTGCTGCTCTTGAGCGCCTGACGAAGGTATTTGTGTCCATCTTCACTAATACGCGAGCCTTCTTTGTAATTGATCAACTCGATATAGCCACGGAGAGAGGCGAGCGGCGTACGGAGTTCGTGGGCCGCCATGGAGACGAAGTCGATCTTCATGTTCTCGAGCTCGCGCGTCTTGGTCTCGTCGTGGATAGTTACGATAGTTTGAGCCGCCTGCTGCTCCTCGGTGCCGCGCACCTTGGCCACGATAATCTTTACAAAGTGCGTGTTGCCAGCGTGATCCACGTATTCCAGGTCAGGGTAGACCGTCGAGTCGTCGTAATTGATGGTGAACGGCTGGAGGTCTCGCGTCCACTTGAATATGTCATGAACGTTCTTGCCGACAAGGGCATCATTCGGGAGCTGCGTCAGCTGCGATGCAGCAGCGTTAGTGATGATAATCTTGCCTTCGCGGTCAACCGCCAAGATACTCTCGGCGGTGGTGTTAAGGATAATCTCCAGGCGATTGCGCTGCTCCTCAACGTGCGAGACGAAGTCCTGCAAGCTCACGCCCATCGCGTTAATGCTGTCGCCCAACAGACCGATCTCGTCACCGCGCTTCAGGTTGACGCGTTCGCCCAGCTCGCCCTTACCAATGCGTTGCGCGACTTCTGCCAGATACAAGATCGGCCGCGTGAAGTACCGAGTTAGCCACAAGGCAATCACAAAGACGGCCGCAGAACTGGCGACCAGAATGGTAATAAGTGAATTGCGGAGCTGTACGACAGAGGCAAGCGCCTCATCAGTATCGATCTTGGTGGCCAGGACCCAGTTGGCGAAACCAATATTGCGCGAGGCGACAATAACTTCGTGACCACGATAGTCGGTCGCCGTGCGAGACCTATCGGATGTATCAAACAGATCGAGCGAATCGAGATGTTTACTGAGAGCGGCGTCTGTATCGAATCGCAAGGGGAACAACGAGATAGCGTGATCGTTCGCACCCTTGAACGCGACAACAGTCTCGCCGGTCGTGCCCAGGCCGGTATAGTCCTGGACAGCCGCGATGATGTTGTCCATACGGAAGACGACAAGCATAACGCCCGACTCTTTCTTGTTGACGCTGACTTTGGTGGCGATATAGAGCTTGTTGACGTTGTCGCGTGTGTCTTCGCGGACGGAGACGGCTGTGTCGGTACCTTCACCCACGTAATAGTCAGCGAGAGGCAAGGATTTGCCACGGTTCGTGTCGGCGGTTGAGGCGATAACTTTTCCATTTAGGTCGGTAATAGTAGCGGACTGCATATCTGGGACTTGGGCTTTGCGATCCTGCAGAATTGCTTCGATAGTGCCCTGATCGATCGCGCGGCCGCCGGCCAAGTACTGACCAAGCGCACTCTGAAGATCAAAGCGATTCGTCAGCGTTGTCACGTCTTCTTGGCGCTGTTGTAGGAGGCCAGTGATCTTCTGCTCCTGCTTTACGGCGGTACTAACCAACTGATCAGTCGTCTTGGTGCGCAAATCATTACTGGTCGTGATATAACCAATAGCACTCACCACCAGCGTAGGAATCAAACCAATAGCCAGCATCAGCAGCGTCAGTTTGCCGCGAACACTCATGGTTCCACGCCGTTTATTCGGCGCTGGCATGCTACTCGACAAGGGTAAACGCGCCATCCTTCACCTGGAACAAGTCGTACCTGTAATCCTTATCTGATACTTCACCGTTGGTGTCGAACTTTTTGAAGCCAGAAACGCTGTCGTCCAGAACTATCTCTGGCAGGATATTCTTGATCTTTTCGCCAGTGGTTGCGCCCCGGCTTGCGGCGATCTGTAGCAGGTGAATGATGTCGTACGCCTGAGGTGCCGCATACAGCTGCTCGGACTTGCCGTACTCGTTAATGAGCGACTGCTTGAATGCCTTTGTGCCAGTAGGGAATGACGAGATAGTTAGGCCTTCGGCAACGGTTGGGTTATTGCTGATGATCGTGTTGTCGTACATAATGTCGGCGCCGAAGAACGGTGCCTTGATGCCAGCCTCGCGCGCAAGTTTCATGGCGGCGGTCGCAGATACAACTGAGTTAGGCGCGATGAAGATAGCAGCGGGACTAGCGGCAGCGAGTGTCGCCATCTGAGTCTTGAGGTCGATTACGTCAGGTTCGGCAGATGCCGTTGCGACGACCTTGCCGCCGAGCGCCTCGAACTTCTCGCGGAATACAGCGTTCATGCTACTGCCGTAGGGCTCATTAGTGTAGAAGATCGCAACCTGGCGAATGCCGCGGTCGTAGATAGTCTGTGCCATGAAGGTTCCCTGGAATGTATCCGGGGGAACGACGCGGAAGAAGTAATCGTCCGGCGTGGTCAGTGTCGTGCTGGATGCAGACGGGCTAATCATCGGAATTTTAGCGTTGTTGGCGGCAGGCAGGGCAGCGACCGTTGCGCTGGAGCAACCCTCGCCGATGATCGCGACAACGTTCTGGGCGATCAGTTGTTTGATTGATTCGCCAGCTGTCTTGGCGTCGCACTTGGAGTCAACCTGAACGATCTCGATATTATCAGCGCTGAGCTGCTTCTTGGCTAGCTGCACGCCCTTCATGGCGCCGTAACCCATACTGCTGGAACCGCCGCTGAAGGCCATCATCACGCCAACCTTGATTTTCGGCGCAGCCTGGCGGGTAGTCATCTGGGCAATCAGCACAACTGCACTGGCGATCAATGCCAATACAATAGCCGCACCGCCCACGATAAACCATTTACGATGCGGATGGTGAGGAGGTTCAGCTGCCGGGTCAGGACTGACCGTTGGTGGCGGGGTAGGGGCCGCCTCTGGGGCAGGTTGTGACGTGGGCGTTTGCCCTGAAATTACAGGTTGATTTTGCTGTCTAGGTTCTTCGTCCATGATAGCCCTACCCTTTTATATATACTTACCATAAGCATCTTGCAGTCCGCCTCAATTGTCAAGATGATCAAGCCCCTATGAAATCACGGAGCTTTGCGGCCGCAAGAGCGCGCATAGATATGGCGTCTTTTTGTTCGTTGCTGAACTCGGCAAAGGTCTGGTCTTTGCCTTCGGGGATAAAGATAGGGTCGTAGCCGAAGCCATTCTCGCCGCGCAGCTCCGTCGCGATACTACCCCGTAGTTCGCCGTCAAAAACCTGCACACCATGCTCGTCGCAATAACCGAGCGCAGTCACGACGCGGGCGGAGCGATCATCCCAACCGTGAAGCATCTTCAGAATACCTTCGCAGCCAACGTTATCGAGGAACCACGCAACCAACGCACCGGGGAGTTCGCCCCAAGCATGGATGTAAAGTCCAGTATCGTCGACCAACACTGGTCGTTTAAGCTGGTCGTAGGCGGCCTGCGCCTTTGCGCGAGCGACCTCACGAACGTCGGTTGCTTGTAGCTCGGGGAGCGGGACTTTCTGACCATGGACTTCGATGCCCAGAAGGCGGGAGATTTCGGCAACTTTGCCAGCGTTGCCCGTAATAAGAGTGATGTCATGCATGATATTGATTATACCAGCGTGCCCAGAGCTGCTAAGCTGGAAGGATTATGGACAGTACCGACCTCGATCTATTCACGAACGCACTCAAAACTCGTAAGTCCCGAGCCGATGAAGTTATAGATACCTACTGGCATGCCAAAATGCCGGACGTCGAAGCCACCTATGGTGACGCTTCCCGACAAACTATGATGGCCTTCACCGACATTCTGGGCCGCGGCGGCAAACGTTTTCGAGCTGCGCTGGCCGAGTCGGGGTATCGAATGCTTGGCGGCAACGACCAGAGAGTCATCGACCAAATGAGCTTGGTGCTCGAGATGGTCCACGCCTATCTGCTCGTCTCCGACGACATCAGTGACCGCAGCGAGTTGCGTCGTGGCGGACCAGCGGCTCACCGAATCTTGGAGGAGTGGTTCACGCGCACCAACCAGGTGGGGGATCGGCAGCATTTTGGCGCAAACCTAGCGACACTCGCGGCCATGGCCGGTATGCACCTCGCCATGGGTGAGCTGAACCAGATACCCGTCAGTGCCGAACGTATTCGTGACGCCAGCAACAACCTCAACCACACCCTATTCGTAACCTGTCAGGGACAGATTAACGACCTCTGGAACGAGACCGCCAAGACCAACTCGCAGAAGCAGATCGAAAACGTGCTGCTATGGAAGTCTGCCTACTATTCATTCGTCAATCCGCTGCAGCTCGGCGCTATTCTGGCCGGAGCAGAGGCCGATCAGCTCAAAGTCCTTGAGGAATATGGCCTCCAGGCTGGTCGCGCCTTCCAGCTGTCCGACGACATCATCGGGCTATTTGGCTCGGCCGACGAAACGGGCAAACTGCCAATGGACGATCTCCGTGAAGGCAAGCGCACGATGCTGATCGGGCGTACGCTGGAGCTCGCAAACAAAGACGACGTCGACTTCCTGGAGCGACAACTCGGTAACGAAAAACTCACCGAAGCCGACTTCGAACGATGTAAGCAGATTATCACCGAGTGCGGCGCGCTAGGCCAAACCCAGCAAGAGATCAAGCAGTCGTGCGAAGCCGCCAAGCAAACACTGGCCCAAAGCAATCCGCCAACCACCGAAGAAATACGCGTCCTTGCCGGTATGGCCGACTTCCTCATGACGCGTAGAGCTTAGCGGAACGGTATACTAAGAGCATGATCAAAGACATCATCGTCAAGTTCGACACCGCACTAACCGGTTTCATCATCAGCTGGCCGGGCTGGCTGCACGCCCCAATGTTGGCCGTGACCACACTTGGTCAACCGGCAGTCATGTGCGTAGCGGCAGGCGCAGTGATGCTGTATGCCTGGCAGAACGCTAAACCAAATATCACCTATGGCCTGGGTGTTGGCGTTTTGGCAATGCTGGCCAACAGCCTCCTCAAACACTTCATCCATCGCACGCGTCCAGACACACTGTATGTCAGCGAAATGTACTTCAAAACCAGCAGCTTCCCGAGCGGTCACGCCTTTGGCTCGACGGTTATCTGCGGGCTGCTCATATATCTGTCACTCAAATACCTACCTGAGCCATGGAGCGTCGTGGTGGCTTGGGGTCTGGGCGTCTTTATCTTCCTCGTCGGCATCTCGCGAATCTATCTGGGCGCACACTACCCGACGGACGTCATTGCGGGCTGGATTCTAGGCGGCGTCGTCGCAGCGCTGATAGTGGTGATTGCAAAGCTATGATATTGGTCGTCCACAATACCAAATCAGGCCAAGAAAATTCACTTGCCGACATCAAAAACGCGATGCGGGACCACAGCCTCGACGCAAAATACGTTGCCATCAGGGACAAGGGCGTGCGGCGCAAGGTTACAAACTTCGCCAAGCAAAAGGACGCAATTGTCGTGGCAGCAGGCGGCGACGGAACTGTCAGCGCTGTAGCGGAATTCATCCAGGGCACACATGCAACACTGGCCGTCATTCCGGCAGGCACCTTGAATCACTTCGCTAAGGAGCTCAATATCCCGCTGGAAATCGAAAAGGCCGTAGGTGTGATCAAGCGCTCAAAAACGAAACTTGTCGACAGCGCGACCGTCAACAAACATGTATTCATCAATAACTCCAGCATTGGTTGGTATCCGCGTTCACTGCACGCTCGCGACGAGCTAGAAGGCAAGCTCGGCAAATGGCCGGCAGCACTGTTCGGATCGCTCCGTGTGATTCTACGGCCCAGGCGATATCGCGTTGAGCTGGTCGTCGACGGACAGAGTCATGTATACCGCACGCCGTTTGTCTTTATCGGCAATAACGAATACGACCGTACGCCGGGTGGCGGACTCGGTCAGCGCAAGTCGCTTGAGGGCGGGCAAATTGCTATCTATGTCGTGAAGGCTCAGTCGTTCATCGGCGTCTTACGTATGCTCGGGCACGGACTACTGACCAGCAAATCCCGCTCGCAGGATTTTGCGATACATTTGGCGAGCGAATGCACAATTCACACGAAGCGTCATCGCCGTTTGAGCGTTGCGACGGACGGGGAGGTACAAAAGCTCCGCACGCCGCTCGAATATCGCTCGAGGCCCAAAAGCTTGCGGGTTATTACTTCTTAGCTTTGCGCTTTCGCGGAGCAGTTGGCGTCTCTGGCTCAACCTGCACGTGTGTGTACCCAGGAACAACGCTACCAACTTCGCGTTTGACCTTATCGATAACTTTTTCAATTCCATCTGTCGTCAGGCCATCATCTAAATGAACTTCGATATTCACGAGGGTACTGGTCGCACCCAAAATCATCGTTCGCAGGTCCAACACGCCAAGGACGCCCGGCACTTTCATAGCGGCTCTGCGGATATCCTTAGCCAACATCGGCGGTACACTGTGCCCCGTAATCAATCCGCGCACACCGTCCAGGAGAATTACTGCAAACACCGCCAGCGTCACACCGATCGTCATTGCGCCAACACCGTCGAAACGGCCGTCGCCAGTGATTCCATAAATGATCAAGCTAATCATGCCGAACAAAGCCGCGAGCGTACCCATAACGTCCAAAACGACTGTCGTCTTAGGCGCCAGCAACGACGATTCCATGAAAACTCGAGGGAGCTTTGCGAACTTCCGTCCGCCCAAAAGCGCCCGCGCGCTCACGGTAAAAGCGTAGCCATTCGTAACGATCGCAATCGCCAGAACCGCATAAGCCAAGCCCGTCCACTCAACATGGTCAGGATGTAGGAACTTCTCGAGCCCAAAGTAAAATGATGCCGAAGCTGTGATCAGCAAGATAACAACCGCCGACAGCAAAGCCCAGAAATACAACTCCTTACCATAGCCAAACTGATAGTTATGGTCAGCTTTGCGCTGCGAGCGTTTGTGTCCAACCAGCAACAAGGCGACTGAGGAAAGGTCGGCCAACCCCTCCATGGCTTCAGCAATCATGACGGCGCTGCCGGTGATTGCGGCTACCGTAAAGTTCATAACCACATCGAGCAAGTCAACCACGAATGACGTGACAAGTGCTCGCTTGGTAGATACAGCGGGTGCGCTCATGA
>CAZPGP010000011.1:17768-27049 GCA_964586395.1 uncultured Candidatus Saccharibacteria bacterium | reverse complement strand
TCCTGGGCTACAAAGTTCATAACCTCAACGAGAAGCAGAGCGATCTAGGCTGGGATATGCAACCGCAAAACATCGAATTTGTGCTGGAGCGATTGCATCGCAAGTACAAGCTGCCGATCATCGTGACAGAGAACGGTCTGGCCGACCGCGACGACGAACACCGTAAATGGTGGATTAGCCAGACGCTGATAGGCATGCACAAGGCTTTGCAAAAAGGCGTAAAGCTCCAGGGCTATCTACACTGGAGCCTGCTGGATAATTTCGAGTGGACGAGTGGTTTCTGGCCACGATTCGGTCTCATAGCTGTAGATCGTAAAACAAAAAAGCGCGTCCCGAGGGAAAGCGCTAAGTGGTTTGCCAAGCTTCTGAAACAGATACGGGAAGGATAGAGCGTGGAAAACCTGGGAGTGAAAGTAGTCGTAATTGGTGGAGGCACAGGAAGCTTTACGCTTCTAAATGCCCTCAAGCATTATATACATACCATCACGGCTCTCGTCAATATGGCAGACGATGGAGGTAGTACCGGACAGCTGCGTGACGAGCTGGGCGTGTTACCGCCGGGTGATGTTCGGCAATGCCTTGTCGCCCTGTCTCGCTCGAGTGATACGATGCGTGAACTGTTTAATTATCGCTTCCCAGAAGGAACATTTGCCGGACATTCGTTCGGCAATTTATTTCTCACGGCTGTGGAAAAGATGACTGATAACTTTGGTGAAGCGGTGGAGCTGGCTAGTGAGGTTCTGAATATTACCGGCACCGTTGTGCCTATGACCATGGACAAGGTGACGCTGGTGATCGAGCACTCTGATAGTACGGTGATGCGCGGCGAATTCCAGATCGCACACGCCGACTTCGGCACGCAGACTCGACCAAAGGTCCGCCTCGAGCCACACGCCGTTATAAGTCCGGCCGCAAAGCAGGCTATCATTGATGCGGATCTTGTAGTTATCGCACCCGGTAATTTGTATGGCTCCATCGCGCCGGCGTTGGTCGTAGAGGGTGTCAGCGAGGCGCTGGCTATGTCAGCCGCGAAGAAAGTCTACATCTGTAATTTGGTGACTAAGCCGGGACAGACCGATAACTTCAAGGTGAATGATTTTGCTGAGGAGATCGAGCGATTTATGGGCGGCGAAACTAACCTCGACTACGTGCTGTACAACAATGCCAAGCCAGACGAGGAGCTACTCCAGAAGTACGCCAAAGATCGCGAATTCTGGGTTGGCTTTGACAAAACGACCTTGGCTGCGCAACACTATAAGGCGATAGGCGGCGACTTTGTCTCCCAAAAGATCTGGCAGCCAACCGCCAAGGTTGATCCGATCGCGCACGCACGTACGCTGATTCGCCATGATGCCGACAAAGTCTCTCGCGCAATAATGAAGATATATTTCAGTTAATGACTCAGAAAAAACCAATTCTTTTTGTTGACTTCGACCGGACGCTATTCGACACGGCTAGCTTCACGACGAAGTTGTGGGAGTCGGTGACGCGCCGATACGGTCTAGATGCCGAGGCGGCAAAGGCCGATGGCCAGGCGTACTTCAGCTACGTGGGCAAGCTGTACGATTACGATTTCTTTGCCCATATGCGCAAGATGACCGGTAGCTCAGACGCTGGAATCGCTGACGCGGTCCGCGAAGATCTGGTTGGCCACGACTTTCGATACCCCGATAGCGACGAGGTCTTTGCCTGGGCTGCCGAAGGTCACGACGTGCGTATCCTGACATTTGGCAACGAGCCCTACCAGCGCCTGAAGCTTTCGCTCACACCTGAATTTATGAAGCTGCCGATCATGATCATCCGCGAACCAAAGGCTGAGTATCTCGGTTGGGCGCACGAAGCGCAGCAGGGTTGGCTGGTAGATGACAAGCCAGACCAGCGTCTGCCGGTTGGGTTTAAGGAGATCAACCTTAACCGTACTTCTGATTTGCCAATAGCTCAACAGAGCGGTTATGTTATAGTGAACAGCCTAAAACACGTAAGGAACGTCCTATGAAATGCACAAAAGCGATTATTGCCATTGGCGGATTCGGTACGCGTTGGCTACCGCTAACTAAGTCAATCGAGAAATGCATGCTACCCGTAGGCAACAGGCCGGTCATCGACTACATTGTTGACGACGCGATTGCTGCTGGTATAACAGACTTTTATTTTGTGGTTGGCGAGCAGAGTGCGCAGATTCGCAACTACTATGGTGACAACGAGGCGATCTACAAGCATCTCGAGACAAAGGGCAAGTTGAAGGAGCTCGAAGAGCTGAAAAAGTTGAGTACGAAGGCGAATTTTCATTTTGTGGTCCAGAGTCCAAGCCTGCCATATGGCACTGCCGTTCCGGTGATGTTGTGCGAGCAGTACATTGAGCCCGGTGAGCAAGTCCTGGTGATTATGGGTGACCAGTTTATCTACAACAAGGACGGCAGCTCAGAGGTTGCGCACTTGATGGAGCAGGTCGAAGCGAGCGGTGTGACGTCTGGTATGGGTGTCGTGCACGTCCCCAAAGAGGAAGTCTATAAATACGGCATTGTTGAGGTTGAGCACCACGACCATAAACAGTTCTTCAAGCGCATTGTGGAAAAACCAAAACCCGAGGAAGCGCTCAGTACATTCAACAATCTGAGCCTCTACATATTCGATACAGAAATGCTTGGCTGCTTGCAGCACATCAAGCCCACGAACGGCGAATACTATGTTACTGACGCTCTTAATATCTATGTTGGCGAGCTTGGCAAACAACTAGCCGTCGTAACGACTAAGGGTGATTATCTCGACTGTGGAACAGTGGACGGGTGGTTGCACGCCAACCAGTTTATGGCCTCGCACCGCTCTTCAGAATAATTTCGGATTATAAACGGAAAGCGCCGCCCCATGACCGGGGCGGCGCTTTCGCGTACGCTCCCGCGGGGCGGGTTGAAGGCGTGGATCTCACACAAAGCGGATCGCGATGCCTTCGCAGTTCACATTTGCAACCGCCCGCTCCAGGACACTCCTGGAATTGGCCTTGGCCTGTGCGAGGTTGGTGAGGAGCGGGGTTTGCCCGGGTGGGATGGACATGGTGACCCGGAGAGCTTCGCCTTCACTCTGGGGGAGGAGAGTGAAGGTCATCGAGACGTTCCACATCGTGATGATGGTCGCCGAGGCACTGTCGGTGGCCGTGAAGTGTAGCACTGTGTGGCCTTGTCTCACCATCTCGTCGTGGATCTTCGTGACGACGCCGAATGCCTTGCCCGCTTGAGCGGTCATGATATCCTCCTTGGCAGTGCAAGTGGTACGGGGTTATTCTAGGATAATTTTGAGATCATAGCAATAGAATGTTGACAATCGTAAAAGCTTATGCTAATGTAAACCTATCATGAACGCAAAAACAAACACGAGCGTCAAAGAAAAAGAAACCAAAACAACTAAGAAGGCAGCTGTATCACCAGAATACATTGTGAAGCAGCTGAACAGCGACGTCCGTAACTCGGTCCTCGTTGTGTCAGTCTTGGTCAACCTATTTTTCCTAATCGGTTGGCTGGTCATTCAGGTTTCGACCCGCTACGACGCAGCACTAATCAATTACTTGCAGAACAAGTAATCCACAGGTTTCTCGGTTTATATAGACGGCCCTACATGGGGCCGTTTCGCTTTCTTGGGGTGGGGGAGTGGACTTTCCACAGAAGTGTGGAAAACCGCCCCGCCAGGTGCGAATAAGTTGAGTAAAAACACTTGCAGTGGGTAATGGTGGGTAGTAGACTGATGTCAGTGGGTAGCGGTGGGTAACCAACCGCACAAGAACAACAAAAACCACTGCACAAAAAAATCACAATCAAACGATGGCCACAGATTACTTTGAACGGAAGCTAGACGAGAAGCGTCGGTTAACAATCCCGACAGAGCTTCGCGAAGAGTTTTCCAGCGGGGTAGTCATTACCCGTGGCTTTCGGAACTACCTACACCTTTACCCAAAAGCGGTGTGGGACCAACTGGTCGAACCTGAACTGAAGGGAAGCATCCTGGACGAGAAGGTAGCCGACTTAAACGTACAGTTCCGATCCGGCAAAACAGAAGCTGCTATCGACCAAAAACAAGGTCGCATTACCCTCGAGCAGCACCTGTGCGAATTTGCTGGCATCAACAAATCTGTCACCGCCGTTAGGGCAGGGCAGTACTGGCGCCTCATCGCAGGCGAGTAGCAGTGTACCTACACGCTCTTTAACAACTCGGAAAATCCAACCGGAAGAAGGCCAATATTGAGGTCAACTACCCGGTAGTTAGTGGGTGGTATCCTGGAGCTAACCACCTAAAAAAGCTCTCGCACATTCGTTAGTCAAAACACCTCCCAAAAAAACTCCACCTCACACATAAGTCTCTCAAACTCTTTAATGGAAACACTTTTTAACATTTTTGATCTTCAAAAATGTACATCACAACAACTCCATTAACCACAAAAACAAAAACGCATCGAAAAAAACAAAAACACTAGCTACCTGGATAGGTGACCTCAAAAAATAAAACACCACCACAACAACTCCATCTGCCTGTGCTTCTAAACGCAACGCTGGACGTACTAGCGCCAAAACAGGGTGAAACATACCTTGATTTGACAGCTGGCTACGGCGGGCATGCACGAGAAATCACGGGCCGTATTGGCGCCGCGTCTAACGCGACATTGGTTGATAGAGATGATTTTGCGATCCAACATTTGCAAGATCTAGCAGACCAGGGGGCACGTCTCATACAGAGCGATTTTGCCTCCGCTGCTCGAGTACTCGTAAATAATGGCGAGCAATTCGACGTCATCCTTATCGACCTCGGTGTTTCGTCACCACAACTTGATAACCAAGACAGGGGATTCAGTTTCTCCAGGTCTGGTCCACTCGATATGCGTATGGACAGGTCACAGTCCGAAACGGCTGCCGACTTCGTCAACAACGCGAGTGAAGAACGCCTAGCCAGTGTGATTCGCGACTATGGGGAAGAGCCAAAGGCTCGAGCTGTAGCTCGCGAGATTACGCAGGCCCGACCGTTCCACACTACCGAGGAGCTGGCCGAGGTTGTCAAGAAAGCCTATCGTGGTCACTGGACTCGCGTCCATCCAGCCACGCGCACCTTCCAGGCGATTCGCATCGCACTCAACGACGAGTTGGGGCAGATAGAGCGTACGCTACCGCTGTTACCGAAGCTTCTTCGGCCGGGGGGTAGGGTAGGCGTCATCAGTTTCCACAGTCTAGAGGACCGATTGGTCAAACGTTTTTTCAAGGAGCAGACCGAGTCTGGCTACGAAGCCGAACTTAATCTCTTGACTAAGCATCCAATCAGCGGTGCCACCGAGGACGTTCACAATCCGCGAGCACGGAGCGCAAAGCTTCGGGCTGCTGTGAAAAAATAAAAAAAAGAAAGGGCTGATCATGCCAATCAAGGTCAAATTTGATCGCTCGAGCGCACAGGAACAAAAAGTAGTCGTACGACACGACAAGTAACTGTGCAAAACCGGGGGTGTCTTAACCGACACCCCCAACCAAGACAAAAATTAAAAACAAAAAGTAAACGTACCGATGTCTAGCCCCACCACGCTCACCATCAATATGCAGTCTACTTCTGGCCGTAGTTCCGCCGCATGGCGTCGCAACCAGAACACCGTCCGCCACCAGCTTACTTCTGGTCTTGGCCCTATTAGTCACACCGTGCTCATTGCGATCATGCTGTGTATACTTGGACTTATCTATCTCACGCAAATTACAAAGACGAGCGCCTACGGTTACCAGATTAACGATCTGAAGAACAAGCAGGAGAAGCTCGCCGACCAAAAGCGCGACCTAGAGGTTGAGTCGGCTCGTCTGCAAGCGCTTGAGCGTGTCAAGAACAGCGACGTCGCCAAGGCTATGACTAGCCCGCGAGAGACCAATTACGCTCAGAACTAACCGCCGAGCATTGTCCCTACGACCGCTCACAACAAGGACAGCAAAGCACCCATGAATCTACAGCTCATCCACAAAAGTCGTTCTCGTACACTTGTGTTTGTCATGTGCGCCATTGGCGCTGTTTTTGTGATGCGATTGTTTTATCTGCAGGTCATTCAGCACAGTTATTACGAGGCCGAGGCGCTGAAGGAACACACCACCAAATTTACCTTGCCCGCGCAGCGCGGCGAGATTTTTGCGCGTGATGGCGCCAACAAGATAACGCCACTGGTTCTGAACGAGGCTAGCTACACCGTCTATGCAGACCCGCGCTACGTGTCTGACGAGGGCAAAACCGCTGATATCCTGCGTCGTGTTGCCGGCGGCAACGTTGTAGGCGACTTCGAAAAGAATCTACGAAACAAAGAGCTGCAATACACTGTCCTCGCCAAGCAAATCAGCCAAAAGCAAGCTGACCTTATAGCCGCCGAAAAGCTGCCCGGTATCGGCATGCAGGAGCTCGATAGGCGAGTGTACCCCGAAGGCAACCTTGCCGCTCAGGTGCTGGGTTATGTGAACGGTGATGGCCATGGCCAGTACGGCATAGAGCAGGCGTTGAACAGTGATCTGTCGGGTAAGGCCGGTCTGCTGAAGGCTGTAACTGATGTTCGAGGCATCCCGCTGTCAGTGGGCAACAACATTCAGGAGCCGGCACAGGACGGCAAGAATATTGTCCTCAGTGTTGACCGCAATATTCAGAGTTATATCGAGCAGGCGCTGAAAGATGGCCTCGAGAAGGTGAAGGCTAAGCACGGCAGCGTCATCGTGATGGACCCAAGTAACGGACAGGTGATGGCCATGGCCAATTTGCCGACATTCGACCCGGCGAAATACTTCGAGAATGAGGATTACAGCGCCTTCCAGAACGCCGTCGTGAGCGCGCCGTACGAGGCTGGTTCGGTCGTGAAGACCTTTACGATGGGTGCAGGCATCGACTCTGGAGCGGTGCAGAAGGACTCAACCTACAACAACACAGGTTCGGTAAAGGTTGAGGACGCCCTCATCAAGAACGTACTCCAGAATGTCAACGGCACACGCAACATGACCGAAATCTTCGAGTACTCACTCAACACTGGCGTCGTCCACATTCTAGAGAGGCTAGGGGACGGCAGCATCGGCGCGAAGGCGCGCGAGCGGCTGTTTGGCTATTTCACTGATAAGTACATGTTCAACAAGAAAACCGGTATCGAGCAAGCAGGCGAGCTGGCCGGAGACGTCATTGCGCCTGACGACGCCGAGGGCGGCAATGTGCGTTACGCCAACATGACCTTCGGACAGGGCATGGACAACACCATGATTCAGCTGGCGAGCGCCTATAGTGCCCTGGTAAATGGCGGCGTCTATTACAAGCCAACAGTCGTGAGCGGCTATGTTGACGCCGAAGGCAGCGTGACCAAGAAGGCCTCGCAAATCGTGAAGTCCGACGTCATTCGCCCCGAGGTTTCCCGACAGCTCAACGATATGATGCACGAGGCGCGGAGCAAGAGCCTGGTCGGCGTGGACCGCGGCGGGTACTTCATTGGTGGCAAGACCGGTACTTCTCAGACTATTGACCCCAAGACCGGTAAATACAGCGACAAGAACGCAATCGGTAGCTACCTGGGCTTCGGGGGCAATAGCAATACCAACCCTCGGTATGTCATAATGGTACGTGTAACAGACGCGCAAGTTAGCGATACCGCCACAGCTGGTGGTGTTGCTGCCGCACCTATTTTTGCGAACATATCTAACTGGCTTCTCGATTATCTGCAAGTAAGGCCAAAGTAAGGGGAATAGAATGACAAGTCTTGGACAATTTACGAACGAAGCGACGATGGTCTTCAGCCTGAGCTTTCTGGCATTTGTAGTCGCGATGCTGCTGACGCCGATCTACACGTACTTTGCGTATCGCTATCGATTCTGGAAGCAGCCGCGCACTGTGGCGACAACCGGTGAGGCCACCCCCGTCTTTACCAAGCTTCACGCCGCCAAACACAAACGCAACATTCCAACTATGGCTGGTATGATCATGGTAATTGCCGTCTCCTTCGTGACGTTGCTGTTCAACTTTGACCGTCAGCAGACGTGGCTGCCCCTGGCTGCGTTGATCGGCGGTGGTATCGTTGGCCTCATCGATGACATTATCAATATTCGAGGTAGCGGGGGAGGCCTAAAGGGCCTGCGCGCGCCGTTGAAGTTCGCCATGATCGCCATGATTGCCCTGGTGAGTGCGTGGTTCTTCTATTACAAACTCGGTTACAGCACTATCTACGTGCCATTCGTGGGCGATTTGTCGCTGGGATGGTTGTTGATCCCATTGTTCGTTCTGGTGGTTGTGAGTACTGGTAACGCCGTGAATATTAGTGATGGCTTGGACGGTTTGGCTGGCGGTCTCCTTAGCACGGCATATGGCGTCTTTGGCGTGATCGCATTGCTACAAGGTAACGTCGGTATTGCCGGGTTCTGTTTCACGATCGTGGGCGTCCTGCTGAGCTACGTCTGGTTTAACATCTATCCGGCGCGGTTCTTTATGGGTGACGTTGGTTCATTCGCGCTGGGTACGGCGCTGGGTGTTGTGGCGATGTTGACTGACACGTTGTTCCTGCTGCCAATTATCGGCTTTGTCTTTGTGGCTGAAGCTGGCTCGAGCCTTATCCAGATCCTCAGCAAGAAACTTCGTCACAAGAAGGTCTTTCAGTCTGCTCCTGTACATCACCATCTGGAAGCTGTCGGCTGGCCAGAAGTTAAGGTAACGATGCGATTCTGGGTCATCGGTCAAGTCTGCGGCGCACTCGGTCTCATGCTGGCCTTGGCAGGGGGCTACGTCCGCTAGATGGAACGAGCACGCCGAGTTGCCAGGGTTGGGGGCGAAGTTGTTCGGCGTCATCGCGGAGATTTCCTGATTGTATTGTTCATGAGCATTCTAATGCTCTTGGGACTTGTTGTTATATATTCGATCAGCCCAGCGCTGACGGCGCGCATCAACGCAGCCGGTAATACGCTCGACCAGAACCACTTTATGTACCGTCAGGTTGCGTACTTGGGGGTGGGTGTCTTGGCATTCATTGCGGCATCGTTGGTGCCTATCGACTGGTGGCGTAAATACCAGAACAAACTGCTCATAGCCGGCCTGGTGCTGTGTATGGTTCCGATAATTGCCAGCGGCACGGCGTTGAGTCTGTGCACGAACGGCGCATGTCGTTGGATTAACCTTGGGTTTGTGACGCTGCAGCCGGCAGAGATCGTGAAGTTTGCGCTGCTGATATTCCTGGCGGGCTTCCTGGCAAAGCGAATTACCGAGGGCAAGCTGAATAGCCCGAATGAAACCCTATGGCCACTAGCCGTCATAATGGGCGTGATAAG
>CAZPGP010000011.1:15848-17668 GCA_964586395.1 uncultured Candidatus Saccharibacteria bacterium | reverse complement strand
CTGGCGATCTTTGCAGCGCTGTTCGTACGTCTGTTGAAGGTTATGGATAATGCCGGTAACCAATATCACAAATTACTTGTGGCTGGTGTATTTGGTTGGATCTTTACCCATACGGTTGTGAACATCGGTGCGATGCTAGGAATCTTCCCTTTGACCGGTATTACGCTGCCGTTCCTGAGCTTTGGCGGTACGAGTTTGCTGTTTATAATGGGCGCTTTGGGCCTGGCCCTGAACGCTTCGAGGTATACTGTACATCAGAATCCCAATAGTCATGATGAAGGAGGAGGCGCGCATGAAGATCGTCGCAGCAGGCGGGGGATCGGGCGGACACGTTACGCCGGTTCTAGCCGTATTACGCACCCTTAGGGAGCACGATGCACACCTCGAGGTTTGCTTTGTAACTGATAGCAAGTTTGGCCGTCAGGCTGAAGATATTATGTCTCACAGCGGTTTAGACGTGAGCGTAAAGCAAATTCACGCCGGCAAATTCCGTCGCTACCACCGGGTGTCGGTTTGGCATCAGTTGGCTGACTTGCCGACGCTTTGGAAGAATACTCGTGATTTGTTTGTGACGCTTGTCGGGTTTGTGCAAAGTTTGTGGCTGCTGTTTCGCCTGAAGCCTGACGTTGTTTTCACTAAGGGTGGATTTGTATGTGTACCCCTTGGGTTGGCGGCAAGGGTTTTTGGTATTCCACTCGTCATCCACGATTCAGACGCGCATCCTGGCTTGGCTAACCGCATCCTATCGCGCTGGGCAACCACTATCGCTACCGGTTCGCCAGTCGAACATTATCCGTACCCCAAGGAAAAGACGCACTACGTAGGTATCCCTGTAGACCCGTCATTTAAGCCTGTCAGTGAAGCTGATCAGCGCAAGCTTAAGGCCGACCTTGGATTTCACGATATCGACAAACCATTGATTGTTGTAACTGGCGGTGGCCTGGGTGCGCGTACGATCAACCGCGCCGTTGTGTCTATTGCGCCCCAGATTGTTGAGCAGGCTGCCATCTACCACATCACCGGTACGGTCACGCACGATGAAGTCACAGCACACGCCCCCGAACTCATCGATTACCAGATCGTTCCCTTTATCTCAACGGGCATGGCGCCAGTGCTGGGTGCGGCAGATATCGTTGTTAGCCGTGTTGGCGCGACGACAATGCAAGAGCTAGCTGCGCTGGCAAAGGCGGTAGTCATGGTTCCGAACCCATACCTCACAGGAGGCCATCAGTTAAAGAATGCGCGAGTATACGAAGAAGTTGATGCTGCTGTGACCGTGGATGAGGAAGAGCTCGAGAAGAACCCGCTGGTGCTTCGCCGTGCGCTCGAGGATCTGCTAAAGGACAAGCCGCATCGTCAGAAGCTCGGTAAAGCCCTGCACGAGTTTGCGAAACCAGATGCCGCGCTCGATATGGCAACCCTGATTGTAGCGGCTGTACGCGCGCCAGAACACGAACAAAGCAAGGCATCATGAAACTATTTGGGCGCAAGCAAAAGACACCACTCCGAAATCCCCGTGGCGGCGCTGACGATCAGGGTTACACCTTTAGGCGTAGTCGTACGCTGACCGGCACAACCTCTAACAAGGTGAACCCAACTGCTGAATCGCGCTCGCAGCTCAAGACGGCGCGTTTGCAGGTGCACGAGCTGCATCAGTATCGCCGTCGTATCTCGCGTATCCTGGCGGTCGTTGCGGTCGTTATTGCCGCGCTCAGTTATCTCATTTTGAATTACATTGCTACGATCCAGATTCGCTACACCCAGCCAGGTGGTTCGCCACAGACTGCTGCGTATCAGCAAACAGTGCAAAAGTACTTCAC
>CAZPGP010000011.1:0-15748 GCA_964586395.1 uncultured Candidatus Saccharibacteria bacterium | reverse complement strand
GCCTCTAACCGTTTCATCAACTTCTTGGGTAAAATGGTCGGTGCCGTAAACGCGGGCGATAAGGGGGCTGTAACAGATATCATTATCCCAGCATCGACCCGCCAGGTTGACCTGAAGCTGCAGGGCAGGGGATACCCCTTCAAAACGCATACCGATCGTGATCCGTTGCAGCAAGCAGAGGACATTATCAATACGATAAAGTGGCTGGACGATAAGAAACTTAAGCCGGAATACGTTGACGTTCGAGTTGAGGGTAAGGCGTACTTTAAGTAGGACTACTCCTCCGCTCCTCTCTTCAGTTCTATTTTTGTTCTACGTGTTTTTATTGCGCACGTAGTTGTGAAAAAACTATACAAAAAAATAAACAACAATTTTTGCAAATAGCAGGGTAGAGAGCGGGCAAATAGGGAGGCGTGAAAAAACAAAATAAAACTGTGGAAAAAGCAAATTTTACAGTCTGTGGAAAAGTCAAATAACGACATAACCAACACAAAAAAGCAAATGTTAGGCCAATTTGCCGGGGCTCCAACCAAGGCCGCCCGAAGCCACTATATAAGTAGTACAAGTATGATTAACAGATGGTATGACACGCACAGTAAAGACGTTAATATACACAGTCTAGTGCGAAACCCCTACTCAAAAGTGGTTATTAGATGATTGCACATTCATAGTTTAAATTCATAGGTTATGTCGTAAAAGATATATTGTGCGACACAAGGTCTATATTCAAAACGTGAGTGTGTATGCGTCTTCCTGGTCCTAATTTCTGCCTTATTGTTCCTGTGCCTTCACGTTTTGATTTTGTGTCGACCACTTCCCTATGTGGGCTGGGCTTTGAGCGGGCTTGGCAGATGGTTGCTTTTAAGGCATCGTGTTACTTACTTTGCGTTAGATAATTCGTGTTCGATTTTTGTTCATGTTTTATTAGAAACTAAAACCACTTTTCGACCCACGTGAGGCGGGTGGTTAGCGAAGCTGAATTGTTTCTTCGGTTGGCGGTTTGTCTTCTACTTTAGGCTCTGGTTTTGGTTCTGGCTTTGGAGTAGGGGGAGTTGGAGGAGCGGGCGCAGGGGCCTTCGGGGGCTCTGGAGCGGGTCGGTTGCTCTTCCCTGCCTCACTACGCTCCTTCGGCTGTTGAGGCTGTGGTGCGGGCGCAGGGGCGGCTTCTAGGGCTGCAGCACGTTTGCGACGCAGGCGTCGCTTGGCGGAGGCAGACATTGGCGCATCGCTAGTCGGAGCACTCGCCCCTCCCCCACTCTGTTGCACGGGGGTTGCTGACGATGGAACGGGGTGGAGCTTTGCGAGTGATTGCGATTGCGGCGCAGAGGCCGATGGTGGTGTGTTGCGCCCTTGGATCTCTGCCTCAATCTCCTCGCGAGTTGTTGCATACAGCGAGCGTGTATTCTGGATGATTTGAGGTGAGAAGTCGGTCTGGGCTGGTGGGATGGTCAACGTTGTGGCCGAGAACGCAGGCACCTTCTCTCCCTTAATAACCATGCTTATGATGAAGTGGCGGTTGTGCATCTGCATGATGTCTTCAGGCAGGAACTGCGGCGCGAATGGCTTGCCGAGGATCGGCGCGTCATCAGCACTCACGCGCATGGTGATCATTGTGCCGACGTTACCAAATACGGCGTCTCGCACGGTGTCTTGCATCTGCGAAACGTACTGGTTGGCCACGGTTAGGTTTAGGCCATACTTACGTGCCTCAGACAGAATGGTCGCAAACGAGTCGGTGGCAAAGTTCTGGAACTCGTCCACGTACAGGTAGAACGGACGGCGGTCATCGATATTCGGGATGTCAGCACGACTCATGGCCGCCAGCTGAATCTTAATAACCAGGAATGCGCCCAGGATGGATGCGTTGTCTTCGCCAAGTAGACCCTTCGACAGGTTAACGATGAGGATCTTGCCTTCGTCCATCAGCTTGCGGATATTGAAGGTCGACTTGGACTGGCCGATGATGTTACGAATGATCGGGTTGGCGGTGAAGGCACCGACCTTGTTAAGGACAGGCGCGATTGCCTCAGCCTGGAATTTGTCGTTCCAGCTGGCGAACTCAATGTTCCAGAAGTTCAGAACGACGGTGTCTTGGACGTGTGCCAGGACTTCGTTGCGGAAGCGCTTGTCGGTCAGCATGCGCGTAATGTCGAGCATCGTCGTGTTGGGGTAGTATAGCAGCGCGAGGATGGTGTAGCGCAGGATGTATTCCAGTCGCGGTCCCCAACTCTCACCGAACATACGCTTCATAACGCCGATGATTTCAGAGCTAATGTTGTTACGCAGCGCGGGGTCGGTGACCTCCATTGGGTTGAATCCCATCGGGAATGCCGTATCGGCAGGGTTGAAATACACCACGTCCTTAATGCGTGATGCGGGCACGAAACGGAGGTTGTTAACCGCGAAGTCACCGTGTGGGTCGATGATGGCGTACCCTTGGTTGTGGAACACGTCGCTAAGGGCGAACAGCTCCAGCAGACCTGACTTACCGGTACCTGTCTGGCCGATGACGTAAATGTGGCGACCTCGGTCTGATCGGTGGATGCCAAACTGCTGGTTGACGCCGCGGAAGTTGGTTAGGCCAAAGGCGCTGATATCCTTGTCGTGCTCTTCATCGCCCAGAATCATTGGTAGCTTGGATGGTGGTTCAGCGGTCTTGGACGAAGCCCAAACAATGTTTGGCGTTTCCACGTTGGTGTGCGGCAAGTGGTACAAACTGGCGAGCTCCTCGATGTTGAGAATGTATCCGCGGTCGATAAAGAAGCGTGTTCGATATTGGGCAATGCCCTCTGCTGAGAAGCTTGGATTTTTTAGCTGGAAGCCGTTTAGGTTGGTGCTGTTGAACTGCTTGAATGTACCAACAATCGCCTGCATGCGCAGACGAGCAGTAGTGGCGTCGTTACCGAGGTAGGTCAGACGTACTTTGACCTGGTAGCCCAGCTTGGTGCTCTTTTTGTCGACTTCACTGATGCGACCTTTGTCGCGCTCACTGATTTCAGGGGCGGACTTGGCTTTGTCCTCTGGTGGTTTCCAGAGTGCTTCGAGCATTTGACCAATGAAGAAGATGATCGTCCCGGCGGTGTCGCTCTTCAGCTTGCCCTTGCCGCTTTTGACGCGACTGGCGTACTTACTGGCCTTGCGGTGCCAATCGTCTGGAATTGGGCGTGCCAATACTTGGATCCACATTTCTTCGTTCGGGTCGTCCAGCTTTGCGAGTGTCGCGGTGATGCCGGCGAGTGGGTCGACGTCAAAGCTATCGAAGGTCTTGATAGGCAGAACTTCGTCGTCAATCAAGCCAAGCTCGGCGGTGTACTTAACATCGTGCGAGAAGTCACGGGCGGCGTAGTCTTCCTCTGCTTCGTGGATTTGCACCTGAGGATACTGTGCGTAGATCTGGCCTTCGACGAAGTTTTGGAGGTACTTTGGTACCCAGACGTAGAAGCGGATCTGCTTGCCAATGGACGCGAACTCGAAGCTAATGTGTTCCTGCAGGCCCCCTTGTGCTGCTAGCTCCCTCTTGGAGCGCAGGATACCGTGAAGGCTGGCGAACATCTGTTCTGCCGCGAGCTCTTTCTTTTCGTTGGTGCGGGGAATTTCGAGTACCAAAAGGGTATGCTCCATTTCTAGGAGCGTCTGTGCTCGACGATTGTTACGGTATGCAAAGTAGCCCAGGACTGCCACGATAGGCAGCCAAATGTACCATTTGCTAAGTAAACTGAAAATCAGGGAGAATAAAGAGTCCATATCACTAGTAAATATTGTCTCGCACTTTGCCCTGTAGCGCAATCAAAGCGTTTGCGCTTACCATCGGTTGTGCTAGACTACGCGGCCTCTGGCTCGGCGAGGGTGTATGTTGCCTTGGCAACGCGCTTGAATCGAGACTTGCCCTGCAGGTTGAGCAGGATGGTTGTTTCTTTGACTTGGCGGTGCTTCAGCACGCGTTTGACGATCTCGTCACGGTGCAGTGGGCCACCTTCCTTCTTCAGGATGTCGCTGATGATGTCGGCGACGGTTCCCTTCTGGAAGCCCCATTCCTTCAGTGCGTAAATGCCGCGGCCGATCAGTACGAAGCGACCATCTTTGATCAGTTCGTTGTGGATAGCCTGGGTGGTTACGTCTTTGCGCTTGAAGTCAGAGTCCTTGATAGCTTTAGCAATGTCGCTAAAGTGCAGTGGCTTGCCGTGGTCGCTCAGGATGACGTAGATCTTGTCGCGAATGTTCTTTGGGTTGACAGTTGGCCACTTGGTCAGGCCCCACTTGCCTTTAAGGTTTGCCAAGTTCTTGCTGACGCTAGCCAGAGCGCGAACGTGGTCGGGGTGGTTGTGGTTAACCTTTTCGTGCAGCTCATCAGCGGTCAGAGGCTGGCCGTGAGTTTTGATGGTACCGACGATTTCGTCGACGAATTTCTTGATTTGCTTTTCGTCGTACTGTTCCTTGAGGCCGACAGAGTGGTGGTAGAGGTCGTTCTCCTCCACTACGGCGAGGCGAGGGGCCAGTTCGGCGATGAAGGCAACGTGAGCACGCTCACGGTCACCATTGTCGCTGCCGGTACGGGCTGTCAGCTCTGTAACGCGGGCAATGCCGCCGAGGTCGTACAGGTTACGGACGAGAACTTTCTCGAGGCGGTCAATGTGTGGCAGCGTGTCTTCGGCAGCAATCTTCAGGCGAATCATAATCGCCTTCTCTAGCTGGCGCACGCGCTCACGGGTAATGCCAAGGAGTTCCCCGATTTGCTCGAGGGTTTCCTTGCGATCGTAAAGGCCGAAACGGCGTGCAATAATCTCGCGCTCTCGTTCGCGCTCGATAGTGCTCAGGATGTCTTTGACGGCACTATTAATATCCAGTGCTGGCGCATCGGTTACGTCACTCATTGAAAGTTTTCTTTCCTTTACCTGCATGTTATTTTTCAACTATATAACAAATTTTTACTGATGTCAAACAGTTTAGTCTGTATTTATTATAGCATGAAATAGACCATATTTGTAGAGTGTGCCATAGTGCTTTTTATCGTTAACTGAATATTGTATAGCTGCACTGCCCTACTCCCCCATTTTTCGGGTATATAGGCACTTGGTCGTATTCATGCGACTGCTGACAAATTATTATTGAGAGTCCGACCTCTTTGGTTTTACACAGATCCTTCGCAGTGCGAGCGCGGATGGTAGCACGAACGATGCTTGTGCTTAAAAGGTATGAGTTTGACTATAGTATATTTTGCGCGTCTATGCAAATAGCTCGCGAGCTATTTTTTCTTTGTCGGTTTGCGGCGACCTCGAGTGGCAGCAGGTGCCTTCTCGAGAAGTTCAGTTGCTTGTTCGAGTGTAACATCAGCTGGCTCGACGTCCTTCGGAATCTTGGCATTCTTCTTGCCGTCGGTGATGTACGGGCCGTAGCGGCCATTCAGGACCTTGATTTCGGTGCCTTCAAACTCTTTGATGTTGCGAGCGGCTTTCTTGGCGGCATCTTCTTTAATGAGCTCTAGTGCGGTCTCAAGCTCAATGCTGTACGGGTCGTGTCCCTTAATAGACACGTAGCTGCTGCCAATTTTGACGTATGGACCAAAACGTCCGATGTTAGCCAAAATATCGTTGCCCTTGTCGTCCTGGCCAAGGTTGCGTGGAAGGTTGAAGAGCACGAGTGCTTCCTCGAGCGTGATGTTGTCGACTGTCTTGCCATTGGTGATGCCAGCAAACTTCGGTTTTTCCTCGTCCTCGACGTTACCGATCTGAACCATTGGTCCAAAGCGGCCAAAGCGTGCGCTAACTGGCTTGCCGGTCTTGGGGTCGTTGCCTAGCAGGCGGGCCTGTGCGGCCTCTGCGCGGGAGACGTCCGCAGCCTTCTCGACTGTCGTGTGGAATGGTCCGTAGAATTTAGCTAGCATTTTCTGCCAGGTGATCTTGCCATCGGCGATATCGTCGAACTCTTCCTCGACGTCCTTGGTGAAATCGTAGCTGACTATGTCGGCGAAGTGCTTACTAAGGAAGTCAGTCACAACCTTGCCAGTGCTGGTCGGGATGAGCTTGTTGCGGTCAGGCGCAGTCATCTCCGTGGTTTCAGCGCGCTCGATCTGGCCGGCGTCGAGTGTGACGCGGATGACGTTTCGCTCCTTGCCTTCGACTTCTGTCTTTTCGACGTAGCCGCGGTCCTGGATGGTGCTGATGGTTGGGGCGTAAGTACTTGGTCGGCCAATACCCATTTCTTCGAGCTGACGGACAAGCGTGGCTTCTGTGAAGCGTGCTGGCGGACGGCTAAAGGTCTGCTCGGCGAGCGCGCTGATAAGGTTGAGGATGTCTCCCTTGTTTACCTCTGGCAGGAGGCCTTCCTCGCCAGTCTTGTTCTCGGCCCAGACTTTCAGGAAGCCTGCAAAGGTGACGATCTCGCCCTTTGCTTCTAGGACTTCAGTGTTTTTCTCGAGGCCAATGGTAATGGTGGTCTTTTCTACCTTTGCGGGCGCCATCTGTGAGCTAACGGTGCGCTTCCAGATAAGGTCATAGAGTTTCTTCTGTTGGGCGTCATCACCGGCGTCACGGCGTTCGACGTGAGTCGGGCGAATAGCTTCGTGGGCCTCCTGCGCGCCAGCGGATTTGGTGGTGAAGGTGCGGAACTGGTGATATTCCTTGCCGTAGGTACTCTCGATGTAGCCGGCCATTGCGCCGATAGCGAGTTTGCTGAGGTTTAGGGAGTCGGTACGCATGTAGGTGATGTGACCGTTTTCGTATAGGCGCTGGGCCAGCATCATGGTTTGCTTCGGGCTGTATCCGAGGCGACGTGACGCTTCCTGCTGAAGTGTACTGGTTGTGAACGGTGCGCCTGGGCTGCGTGTGCCAGGAGTTTTCTTGACATCCTTAATTGTCGCGGTTTCGTCGCGGAGGGCTTCGATAAGCTTCGTGGCAGCTTCTTCGGTTTCGAATTTGGTCGGACACTCAGCCTTAAGCTCGGTGCCATCTTGGAGGGTGAACTGTGCAGTTACCTTAAATGTTGCGGTAGTCTGGAACTCCTCGATGTCGCGTTCGCGCTCAACAATCAAGCGGACGGCAACTGACTGGACACGGCCAGCGCTGAGGCCAGTGCGAACTTTCTTCCAGAGCACAGGGCTGAGCTCGTAACCAACAATGCGGTCGAGAATACGGCGCGCCTGCTGTGCATCGACGAGAGCGATGTCGATGGTGCCAGGGGCTTGGATGGCTGCCTTAACGGCAGGTTCGGTAATTTCATGGAATACAATGCGATTGGTCTTCTTAGGGTCGAGCTTGAGGACCTCGGCCAAATGCCAAGCAATAGCCTCCCCTTCGCGGTCCTGGTCACTTGCGAGCCAGATAATTTCGGCTTCCTTGGCGGCCTTCTTGAGTTCGGCCACGACTTTCTTCTTGTCTGAGCTAACCTCGTAGCTTGGCGTGAAGTTGTTCTCTATATCAACGCTCATTCCCTTCTTGGGGAGGTCGCGGATGTGGCCGAAGCTACTCTTAACGATAAAGTCTTTCCCAAGGAATTTGGCGATGGTCTTTGCTTTTGCTGGTGACTCGACGATAACTAGGTTTTTGCTCATGTATTTCCGTGGGTTGGCGTTCTTATTAGGTTATATCGCTTACGTATGAATGGTCAAACAACTTCTGCCGTCCTGTCCGACTGACCATGGTAGCGGATGAGTGTATACAAATGCAAGTGGGGTTGTCAACTACTCATTCATTCATACGGTTGACGCAAGGTGCTATACGGAGTAAAGTATCTCAACGACGCAAGGAGAACAGGGCCGGTAACGATGCCGAGCCCACTTCACTACGTTCGAACATCTCATCGCTCATCGTCATGGGCTACGCACAAAGGAAGTGAACCCGCCATGACTACCGCATCTGCACGACACGAAACTGTTGACCTAAGCGTCACGAGCGACATGCCCGTGGTCGCGAAGGGGCTTGTGGGCGCCTTCACCGCTCCTCCCAAGGAGATGCTCAAGCTCGGCGCACAGCTGTCGAATGGAGAGATCTCGCTGGTTCAGCGAGTCGTGACGCTCGCGCCGTACATCGGTCACTCCACCTCCCGGATGCAGGCCATCCAGCAGATGGCTGCCGAGGGCCACGCGCTCGCACGTCGCGAACGCGCCGCCATCAGCGCCTACCACACCCCCAGTCGGTACACGCCACTGGCCCAGTTCCTGGCGCAGTTCCCTCTGTCGTGGCGGCCGCTGTTGCTGTCCACCGTCAGGGATCATGTGACCCGGATCGAACTCAAGGCAGGCCGGGACAACCGAGTCGTCGAGGTCGTGACCTGGCACTCGCGCACGCTGTACGAGTACAGCCTGCGAGCGTTCAACCTCACGTTCGCTCAGCTCCAGCAGGTCGCTGCCTGGATGCGTGCGAACGAAGACCTGCTGCCGACCCACACCGCCCACATGCCACCTGCCCGCAAGGGCGACACCCGGACGGCGGCGGCCCGGGATGCCACACTGATCACCTTCTTCGACAACCTGCCGGAGAAGATGCGCGACCTGCTGGTCGCCAAGGCTCGACCGGAGCTGGTGGGCATCCGCTTCGAGGCGACGCCGACCGGCGACATGGTCCTGCGAGTCATGCACCGATGAGTCGATGAGCCAGCCCGCTGGCCGCCCCTCCCGCTGTGGAGGTGGTGGCCGGCAGGCTCATCAACCCTTGATTGTCCAGCGATTGGATCCGAGAGCTTTGATTTTTCCTTCGATTTCGAGCATAGACATTGCCTGACTATACGACGCGGCTGAGAGGCCGCTTTTTGCGTGGAGCTCTTCGCCCTCTCTGACCCCAGAATTGAGGAGCCTTATTAGGGTGTCTTCTTCGCGTGTTTCGCCGAGAGGGAGCTTGGGCTGACGGTTCCTGCCCGTGAGTCCAAGCTCCTGGAGGATATCGTCAACGCCTGTGACGGGTGTCGCGCCGACTTTGAGGAGTTGATTGCAAGCCGCGCTCATCGGACTATTGATGTTGCCGGGAACAACCATGACCGGCTTCCCTTGTTCGAGCGCGAAGTTGGCGGTGGAGATTGTGCCGCTGCGAGCTGCCGCTTCGGTAATAAGAACGGCGTCGCTGAGGGCGGTAACGATACGGTTACGCGCCACAAAGTTCATCTTGAATACTCGGTCGTCCGCACAGTATTCACTGAGGAGCGCTCCACCGCTTTGTACCATGCGCTCGGCAAGTTGGCGATGCGTCTGCGGGTGGATCGACTCCAGCGGCGTGGGCAGCACGGCAATGGTTGTGCCTCTTGCCTCTAGGGCTGCCTGGTGAGCTATACCGTCCACCCCAAGTGCGAGGCCGCTTATAACGACGATTCCTCGTTTAGCGAGTTCATAACTCAGCTGGTACGTCACCTCCCTGCCATACGGGGTGGGCTTGCGCGTGCCGACGATTGCGACGGTGGGGAGCCTCTGGGGCGGAAGATTTCCGTATAACCATAACCTTTTAGGCATATTAGCAATACTTTTAGTACCCTGAGTATACGCTATTTGATCTGTTAAGAAACTATTGATTTTACCCATAATATATATGCAAAAGTATTGACACTATTACCTTCATGTGTTATCTTTACTCACGGTGAGTTATCGACATGATAGCTCAACGCACCTTATACCCCCAAATTTCTAACAATTTGTTAGATTGCATGCAACGTGCGTCTTGAAGTTACTACCCTCCACTTTAAAACGTGCCTTCGTGGTTGCAATAAACCACTTCGGAGCGTTGCCTGCAAACTAACCCCTTTAACCGGCGGACCTCTTATTACTGTGAGGTGGGTCACGCTAATGCCCGATACGGGTGGGTTGAAGGGTGAAATAGCGCCAGATGAAAGCCCACCCTTTATCTGGCGCTTTTTTAGTGGGAAAAATCGGGGTGGGCAGCGCTTCAGTCACGATCATCTGTAAGCTGGGTCAGCGAAAGATGTAATTGACAAATAAGCATAAACATGATAACATTAGGTCATCTGTGTGTGAAGAAACCGCGCCGGATACCTTAACAGAGTGAGATGCTCTACCCTGGGAAGCTATAGATTGAACCGAAAGTTCAATGTGTGGCTTCCCCGGATAGAGGGGTCCCAATCCGTCCCGCAAGTCGATCAAGGAGTTCCTAGATGAACACTCGTACTGTTGCCGCCGCCGCGCAGCCCGCCCAGGGTGTGTCGTCCTACGACATCTTCAGGGAGGCTCGCGGTGGTCTGGCCGTGGCGGCCGGTTTGCTGCTGAGCATGCTCGGCTGGTCGCACTTCCCCGGCGCGATGACGATCATCGCGATCGTCGCTGGGGTGCTGGCCTTCGTCTTCCTCGTCAGCGAGCTGGCGGTCCGCTTCGGGCCGTCGCCCGAGGCTGTCGTGGCGATGTCCATGTCCGGCCGCGAGAGGCGCGCCGCGATTCGGGGCTACTGAGACCCACGAGACCGGGCGACGCGTTGTCGTCGCCCGGTCATCGGCCATCTCACTCTGTTATTCCTTCACCTGTAAGCCAGCTGCTATAGCTGGTCTTTTTGTATTCTGATGCTCGTGGGTGCGAATTCTTTCTCCTGGTGAACGAAGTGCTCGATGAAGTCTAACGCGTGGCGCGCAACCTCGCCCATTTGCTGCTGTTCGGCCTGAGTGAAGCGACCGAGCACAAAATCTGTGGCGTCTTGCTTGTCGCTATGCTCGTTCGCGATGCCGATACGAATGCGCGCGAAACTGTCGCCGAGATGTGCGATGAGACTTTTGATGCCATTATTCCCCGCGTCTGAGCCCGCCAGGCGCGTTCTGAGCGTGCCAAAGGGCAACATGAGTTCATCGTGGAGCGCAAGGACGTCCGTGGCCGCAGAGAGCTTATAGAAGTCTAGTGCGGCTCTAGCCGACTCGCCTGAAAGGTTGTAGTACGTGGTGGGCTTGATTAGCAGGGCTTTCTCTCCGCCGATAGTCACTTCGGCGGTGATGGCCTTGAACTTAGGCTTTGGTTGCCACGATGCGCCTAGCTGCTCGGCTACGTGATCCAGCAGCAAGAAGCCGACGTTATGTCGGGTGAGGTCGTACTTGGATTCGGGATTGCCGAGGCCGATGATGAGTTTCATGTTATTAGTATCTGTATCGTTGGGCGAAAAGGCAAGCTTAGCCGGGGCGAAAAGGTGGCGTAGCCGTTAGAATTGTTGTATAGTGAGTTTGTCCTAGCAATACTCGACCTTTGGTGGTGGAGATGACGAGTTCGCAACAACCCCCGGACGTCGCCGAGCCGATGCTGACCGCACTGCGAGGCGCAGGGCGCTTCATGGGTGGGCTGTCGGCCGGTCCGTCCGGCAAGGGGACTACGAAGTACGACTACCGGAGCTGGATCGAGGCCAACCGCAACACGGCGTACGCCGCGATGCGGTACTGGGTCGAGAAGAAGTCCGAAGGCAAGTTGACGCTGCGGGCGGCCAACCGCGAGCTCTTCGCTCGTGTGCCTGACGACGCCACGATGCTCATGGTGGTGTGCAGCTCCAACATGCCGGATGGCCAGGCTCGACCGGAAGGCCGAGTCGACGAGTTGGTCGAGGCCGATCAGCTCTACTCCCTGTCCGTTCCGGAGGGGCGCATGGTCGCCCTGGAAGTCGAGAAGTGCCGCCGGCGGGTCTGAGGACCTGTGATCGACGCGTGGGCTGTCACCTGACGCCCCGCGTCGATCACGTCGCAACTGAAATTATATTATGGCGAAAAACGCAAAAATAACGTATATTGGTCGAGTCCTGAACGTTTCGACACGAGAACGAGGAACCACATGACTGACTTACGTGAACCCCTTCCCACCACGCTCCGTTCGATCGCGACGGCGCTGAGTACGGGTGTCGCCAGGGGCAACTACTCCAAGGGAGGTGGGTCGTACGACTGGCGCGGCATCGTGGCGCAGGAGCGCGACGCGGCCCTCGCCTTCCTGCGCTCCGAATTCGAACGCAAGGCGGCGGGGCGCTCGATCCGCGAGGGTCACATCTCGCTCCTCCCCAGGGTTCCCCGTCTGGCGCCACTCTTCCTGATCGTCCTCTGCGCGGCGGATCGTGCCGAGGGCAAGGTGCTCCGGCTGGGCGATGGCGAGGTGCTGTACCTCATCACTGCTCCTGAGGGCCCCAGCGAGGGCCTGATGGTGGGTCGACTGGACCGATAGCGATGAGCTGACGGCTTCAGTCGCCAAACAAAAAGGGGCGGTGCGCGGCTTACTCAGCCCGCACCGCCCCGACGACTCAATGAACTTATTCTTTATCTTTGCCGGCAAGGCGCGCGTCACGCTGCTTTTCGGCTTTTTCGTCGCGGTAGCTGAACATGATCGGCGTACCGGTGAAATCGTAAGTGTCACGCATCGCGTGTTCCAGGTAGCGTTTGTAGCTCCAGTGCAGGTAGCGAAGGTCGCTGCCGAACAGGACGAACCAGGGTGGATTCTCGTCGGTTTGTACGAGGTAGCGTGGCTTCGGGTGCGAATTGCGAAGGCCGGCTGGTGGGTGGTCGTTCATGGCCTTACGCAGGACTCGGTTGAGCTCGGCGGTTTTGAGTTTTTGCTGACGGCGCTTGTCGATGTCGACAGCTAGGTCAAAGATCTTGGTGACGTTTTGGCCAGTAACGGCGCTTGTGAAGATGAGCGGCGCCCAGGGCACGTGCTGGTAATTGCGCATCAGGGTCTTGGCGATTTCGTCGCGGCTAAATGGCGTCTTGTCTTCCAGGCTGTCCCATTTACTTACGACTAGGATAAGACCCTTCCCTGCTTCCTTGATGATGCCGGCGAGTTTCTGGTCGAGGGCGACGTTCAGCTCGTTGACGTCCATCAAGAGGAGGCAGATGTCTGATTGCTCGATTGCCTGCAGCGATCGCAAGACGCTGAATTTTTCGATGCCGACTTCCTGCTTGCCATTGCGGCGAATACCGGCAGTGTCGAGGAGTTCGATGGGTCGGGTGTGGTAGTTGATGCGTGTACGGTTGACGTCGCGAGTTGTACCGGCAATGTTGGCGACGATGGCCTGCTGCTTGCTGCTGAGGGTGTTGAATAGGTGCGATTTGCCGACGTTAGGTCGACCGACAAGCGCAATGCGCAGGACGTTGTCGTCAGGAAGCGCGCGACGTGGTGGGATAATGTCGGTGACTTCATCCAGGATGTCGCGGATATTGCTGTTGTGCTCGGCGCTGGCCCGAATGATAGTTTTGATGCCCAGGCGAAGGAATTCTTCATTTGGCAGTGCTGTGCCAAGGTCGGTTTTGTTGACGATAAGGATGACTGGCTTGCGTGACTTCAGCGCTTTCTTGGCAACGGTGCGGTCCTCATCGCTGATCATGGCGGTCGAATCTACCACAACCAGGATGACGTCGGCAGCGTCGGCAGCTTCCTCGATCTGTTCTTGGATGTTGGCTTCGAACTCGTCTTCGGCCATCTTGAGGCCTGCCGTGTCAACTAGCCAGAAGTGATGGTCGCGGTATGTCACACGGCCTAGAACGGAATCGCGAGTCGTTCCCGCCTCACGCGCAACAATAGCCTGTTGCTCGCCGACAAGACGATTGAACAGGCTGGATTTACCAACATTGGCTCGGCCAACAATGGCGACGGTGGGAAGCTGACTACTCATTGGTTTCTATTGTAACATCCGAAAACGCTTAAGGTGCATATTTTATCAAAATATGTTGTAGTACTCTTCTTTGGGAACTTGTCCTCGGGCCGCCGCGTGTTGAGCGGCCCGAGGACGGCGCGGTAAGTTCGTGGGACTGGAGGTTCAGCCTCCATAGGCGGCGCGGATGAGGTTGGCGACGTCGGTGCTGGGGTCGTAGAGGTGTCGGTACACCCTCTTGAGTAGCGCATCGTCCGGCGTGCCCATCTGCTGGGCAACCCCCGCAGCCCTTCGTGCAGCAGACGCGAAGTAGTTGGTGTTGGTGAGCACCCATGTCGCGAGTCGCCTCACCTTGGCCGGGTCGGTCAGGTGGGTTCTGTCGTATTGCGTGGTTGATGCCATGCTCCCAGCCTCGCTTCCGAAAATGTACGAACTATAAACTCAATATACGCCTCTGACAAGCGAGATTGCAACAGTCTAGAGTCGAGAAACTTCCTTGATCGCGCCGGTTGCGAGGTCGTCGAGCCGGTACGGTCCAAAGTGTGTGCGATGCAGTTCGCGCACGTCGTAGCCGAGCGCGGCAAAGGTACGGCGAATCTGTCGATTGCGGCCTTCGTGCATCGTTACGACCCAGCCGTTGTCGTCGCCGTCTTCGAGCCGGGCAAGGTCGAGTTTGCTGGGGCCGTCGGGCAGATTAATACCGTAATCACTTATCATTTGGCGATGCAGTGGCTGGAGCGGTTGGCCGAGCTTAACCTCGTATTGCTTAACCTTAATGAAGCGCGGATGCGTCATATGGTGTGCGAAGTCACCGTCGTTCGTCAGGAGTATGAGCCCCGAGCTGTCTTTATCAAGGCGACCAACTGGCTTGAGGTGGCGATACGATTCGGGAAGCAGGCTGTAGATGGTTGGCGACTCACCTTGCTGCCTGCGGCTACAGACATAGCCGACGGGCTTATTGAGCGCCACATACAGGTATGGTCGGGCTTGCTCGTTCAGCGGTTTGCCCTCGACAAGAATTACGTCGCCGGGTTGGGCGCGTGCGCCAAGCGCAGGGACTTCCCCATTAACGGTCACTTTTCCCTTCTCTATCAGGAAATCAACTTGCCGGCGCCCAATAGCTAGGGCGCTCGCAATGTGTTTGTTGAGCCGAACGTCGTCGGCCGAGGTGTTAGAAGCTTCGTGCTCGGTCATGGTGAAATCTCAAAAATGATTAAACCGTAGGCATTGGCGGCGCTGGCGGAACGGGAGGGGTTGGTGGTTGTTGTCCGGGCATACTAACGCGTCCGTCGGTGTCGATTTTGATGGTTCCATCGCTTCCGGCTGGAGCATTTGGCTGCGGTGTGGGTGTCGAGAATTGATTTAGCTGCGTGCCGATAAGGTTGCGCTCTTGGGCGGCTGTTGCAACGGGAGGTCGGCTGTCGACGTCGATGCCGGCCTCTTTAGCGAGCTCACGGTCGAGGAGCTCATTGATATCAACGCGAGCAGTACCTGGGTCGTTGAGGGGCTGTATTGTGCGGTTTTTGACCGACGGCGGCGTCGGGGTGGCGGTGTTGGGTACCACTGGCGCCGACTGAATTGGCGCTGGTACGGGCATGCTTGGCATAGGTGCAGGCGTGTAGACCGCGGCGGCTGGAGCCTGAGGCGCGACTGGTGGTGTGTAGGCTACAGGCGGTGGCGTCACTGGTCGAGGTGCTGGCGCAGGGGCGGCGGGCATGGCTGTTCGGTTCATGGCTGGAGCTTGCTGTGGCGCGGGAGTTGCAGGTTGCGGCGGAGCGGCGGCAGGTGCGCTTGGAGTTACGGGCGCGGCTGTTGCGCCGGGTTGGTCGCCAAGAACTTCGTGGACAACACGAATGACATCCTCGATGCCAACCTGTGATTTGACGAGGTATCGGTCTGCGCCTAGCTGTTCGCCGCGTTGGCGCTGGTCCTCACTGGACAGTGCGGTCATCATGATAACTTTAATATCTTTGGTTTCGGTCGTGGAACGCAAAATGTCGAGCATATCGAATCCACTGATCTTTGGCATCATGACGTCGCTGACGATCAGCATAGGTCGTTCCTTGATAGCCATGGCCAGTGCTTCTTCGCCGTCGGCGGCTGACACGATGTCATAACCTTCAGCGAGGAGTCGTACGCCGTATATTTCGCGGAGGCTCTTATCGTCCTCAACAAGCATTATCTTGGTCATATTGGTTTCATTGTACCATAAGCTT
>CAZPGP010000010.1:9893-29828 GCA_964586395.1 uncultured Candidatus Saccharibacteria bacterium | reverse complement strand
ACAAAGACCCTGCTCACCGGTCGGTGGCAGGGTCTTTTGCTTTTAGGGGAGTTTATCTGTTAGCTACAGCCGCTTGTGGAGCCACAACCTTGGCAGACGTAGCAGCTACCGGCCCGTTGGGTCTGGTTGCCACACACGGTGCACATTGGCGCAGTGGTTTCACTGATCACGTAGCTTTTCGGACTTGTTGCTTTGGTGGCAACGACCTTTGGCTTCGCTTCGGCTTTTGGAGCTTCCACCTTCGGTGCTTCCTGGGCGGCAGTTGCAGTCTCGAGCAGGCTAATCTGCTGAGTTTGCGTCTCGGCCTCGAGGTCGTCGAAGCTGGCTAGGCCAAGCTCCAACCGGTCGTCAAAGCTGAGGTAGTCGCGAGCAAGTCGCTTGAAGATGTAGTCGATGATGCTGCTCGCAGTGCGAATCTCTGGGTCATCGGTGATGCCAGATGGCGCAAAGCTCATGTTGCTCAACGTCTTGACGTAGCTCTTCAGAGGCACGCCGTACTGCAGGCCGTGACTGACGCTGATGGCAAAGCTGTCCATCAGGCCGCTCAGGGTCGAACCTTGCTTGGCAACTCGGACAAACAGTTCACCAGGAGTGCCGTCTTCGTACTCGCCTACTGTCACAAATCCCTTGAGGTCAGCAACGTGGAACTCAAATGTCTTGCTGTTGCGGACGCGTGGAAGTTCGCGCTTCATAGCCTTTACGACAACCTGAGCTGGCGCTTCGGCGGCTGCGTCTTCCTTCTTGTCGGCAGACTTGTCACGGTCGCTCAGTGGCTGCCATGCCTTACAGTTGTCACGGTAGATTGCGACGGCCTTGAGGCCGAGCTTCCAAGAGTCCATGTGCAGCTGCTCGACGTCCTCAACAGTGACGTCTTCTGGCATGTTGACGGTCTTGCTGATTGCACCGCTCAAGAATGGCTGGACGGCGCCCATCATCTTGACGTGACCGAGGTAGTGAATCGCGTTCTCGCCGACAGCGCAGGCAAATACATCGAGGTGCTCTGGCTTGAGGTGAGGTGCGCCAACGACGGTTGAGTTGTCGTGGATGTAGGTAACGATCTCGTCAGTCTGGTCCTTGGTGTAGCCCAAAGTCTTGAGCGCACGAGGTACTGTCTGGTTAACGATGATCATTGAGCCACCGCCGACCAATGTCTTGAACTTGGTCAGTGCGAAGTCAGGCTCAATACCGGTCGTGTCGCAGTCCATCATGAAACCGATGGTGCCGGTTGGCGCCAACAGCGATGCCTGCGAGTTGCGTACGCCGTACTTCTCGCCCAGTTCAACTGCTTCGTCCCATGAGCTTGCAGCTGCGCTGAGGAGCTCTTCGCTGACGAGGCTCGCGTCGATGTCACGGACGGCGTCGCGGTGCTTGCGCAGGACACGGTTCATGCCTTCGCGGTCTTTGTTGTAACCGGCGAATGGACCAACGCGCTTTGCGATCTTGGCGCTGGTTGCGTAGCTGTAGCCGGTCATCAGAGCGGTGATGGCTGCAGCCTGTGCGCGGCCTTCGTCGCTGTCGTATGGCAGGCCCTGAGCCATCAGGAGCGCGCCAAGGTTAGCGTAGCCAATACCGAGTTCGCGGTATGCGCGGGCGGTCTTGTCGATAGCCTCGGTTGGGTACTCGCTGTAGCCGACCAGGATTTCCTGAGCCAGGAAGATTACTTCGACAGTGTGCTTGAAGGCTTCGATGTCGTAGGTGTAATCGTCGTTCAGGAACTTCAGCAGGTTGATGCTGGCAAGGTTACAGGCAGAGTTGTCCAAGTGCATGTACTCGCTACAGGGGTTTGATCCCTGGATACGGCCAGCCTTTGGCGTCGTGTGCCAGTCGTTAATAGTGGTGTCGTATTGGACGCCAGGGTCAGCACATTCCCAAGCCGCTTGGGCAACTTCGCGCCAGAGCTCGCGGGCTTTGACGGTCTTGTAGACCTTCTTGTCCTTTACGCCTACCAGGTCCCAGTCTTTGTCTTCTTCGACTGCCTTCATGAACTCGTCGGTCACACGAACAGAGTTGTTGGCGTTCTGGTACTGGATAGAAATCGAGTCGTGACCGTTCAAGCCCATGTCGAAGCCAGCGTCAACGAGCACGCGTGATTTGCGTTCTTCGCGGGCCTTCGATTCGATGAACTCCTGGATGTCTGGGTGGTCGATGTTCAGGATGACCATCTTGGCTGCGCGACGAGTCTTACCACCGCTCTTGATAGCACCGGCAGAACTGTCCGCACCGCGCATGAAGCTCAGTGGGCCAGAAGCTTTACCACCGCTCGAGCTGAGTGGCTCGTATGAACTACGGATGGTGCTGATGTTGAGACCTGCGCCAGAGCCGCCCTTGAAGATCATGCCTTCTTCGCGGTACCAGTTCAGGATAGACTGCATAGTGTCCTCGACCTCGAGGATGAAACAGGCACTCGCCTGCTGGGCGCGACCAGATGCGCCAATGTTAAACCACACGGGGGAGTTAAATGCTGCGCGCTGGGTGGCCAGAATGTACTTTAACTCGTGGTTAAAGACGTCCGCCTCAGCCTCGCCCATAAAGTAACCTTGCTCGTAACCATACTTCGTAATGGTGTCCGACACGCGGTCAATCAATTGCTTCAGTGATTTTTCTCGCTCGTCCGTACCGGGCGTGCCGGTAAAGTATTTCTGTGACACGATGTTGATCGCGTTCAACGACCAAGTGTCTGGGAACTCAACTTGCTTCTGCTCGAAAGCCTTCTTGCCTGTGCTTGGGTTCACGATTGCTGCATCGCGCTTGGTCCAATTCAGCATGTCGTATGGGTGAACCCCAGCCTCTGTAAAATGACGCGTTAGAGATAACGCCGCAGTGTTCTGCGCCATTGTCTATACCCTCCTTAGTGGTTTCTATGAGTGCTCAAAGAAACGCCCGAATCTCAGGCGTCTAGGTACAGTAGCGCGTTGTTCCCCAATCTACCCTCATAGTGGCGAACGGTGCGCTTCTGTTGAAGCACCTATGGTTTTATTTGTTTTGTTTTTGTGAAGGCGCTTTAGCGTCGAGGCTGAGTCGAGTTTTGATACGAGATAGCTCTCGCTCAAAGCTTTCGATATCGCTGAAGTTGCGATAGACGCTCGCAAATCGCACATAGGCGATTTGGTTTTCGTCGGCTAGGGCATCCATGACGGTGGTTCCGATGCGCGTCGAACTTATCTCAAGCTCTCCGACATCGTAAATCGCCTTCTCGATACGTGATACTAACTCTTCAAATTCGGCCCCTGTGATCGTTGTTTTCTCGCATGCCTTCTGGAGGCCCGCGACTAGCTTCGCCCGATCGTATAGCTGGCGGGTGCCGTCTTTTTTGACGATAGTAATGCTGGGACGTTCCAGGCGCTCGTAAGTCGTGTAACGATATTGGCAGCCCAAACATTCACGTCGCCGCCTAATGCTTTCGCCGTTGGCTACGTCGCGAGATTCGATTACCTTCGTTTCAACTTGTTGGCAGTTTGGACACTTCATCCCTACCCTATCCTTTTCTTATCTCTGTAAACTCGCTTGCTCGTTTACGCTATTAAAGCTCCGACCTCTACACACCGCTTGTCTCTCTATCCCCGCGTGGTGTAGCTAGTAGTAACTATAGCCCCACATATAGGGAGGTACAAGCCGTTTTTTGTACAACATATAGTGTCATAGCCGCTAGGACGCCCCTATACCGCCTCTGTTTCAAGACTCATTTCAATTTCAGGAATCGAACCACTCCTAAAGCGCCACTGAGCATCGCGCCCAGTTCGCGTGAAGCCGAGTCGCTCATAGAATCGCAATGCTCCGGTGTTCTCGGCGGCCACCAGCAAGACGACCCGCCCAGGGCCACACTCGCCCAGCACGTAGCGCATCAGCGCCGTCCCGACGCCCTTGCCGCGCATAGACTCAACAACATACACCGAATGGATAAGTCGACGCTCCGGATTGAATCCGCACATGCCCACGACGCGCCCGTCCTCGCGCGCCACCCAACACAGCCCGTCTCCGCGCAGCTGCTCGGCCAATGCCCTGGCGCGACTAGCAAAGTGATCGGTCAGATCTCGCTGCAAAGCCGGACTATTGCCGATAATATTCCAATACGAGCGCACCGCCTCGTTCAGCAGGAGCTGCTCGAGGTCGGGCGCATCCTTTGGCGTTGCTCGCCCAAAGGTCAACATACTCTATTCTTCGTCTTTTTTGCGGCGACGCAGGAAGGCTGGAGTGTCAGCTTCGTCGTCGTAATTCCAAATGTTCTTGGGGTGTTCTTCGTCGTCGGTCAGGGTCGACTTTTTGTCTTGGCCGTCCAGATCCATGTCGATCTTGTTGATGTCTTCTTCTTTGACATCTTCTGTTGCGTCATCGCTTGCTGCAGGGACGGCAGCTTGAGTAACTTCTTCGCCGGCATTACTGCGAGCCTGGAAGTACGCCGAGTCGAATCCAGTTGCGATAACGGTGATAACCAGTTCGTCCTCTAGGTCAGGCTTGAGCGTTGCACCAAAGATAATGTTGGCATCTGGGGCGACAGCGTTCGTGATGACCTCGGCTGCTTCGTTAATTTCGTGCATCGACATGTCGTAGCCACCGGCGATGTTGAACAGGACACCGCGAGCGCCATCGATGGAAACTTCCAGAAGCGGAGATTCGATTGCCTGCTGCGCAGCCTGGACGGCGCGATTCTCACCACTTGCGCGACCGATACCCATCAGCGCGCTACCGGCGTTCTGCATAATAGTCTTTACGTCGGCAAAGTCGAGGTTAATCAGACCGTGCTCGGTAATCAACTCAGAAATACCCTGCACACCCTGGCGCAGTACATCGTCCGCAATCTTGAATGTTTCGAGGAGCGGCGTGCGCTTGTCGATGGTCTGCAGTAGACGGTCGTTTGGAATCGTAATAAGTGTGTCGACTTGCTGGCCAAGCTTCGTGATAGCCCAATCGGCATTCTGGCGACGTTTCTCGCCTTCAAAGCTAAATGGCTTGGTGGCAACGCCCACGACCAAGATACCCATACCGCGAGCGACCTCGGCCACAATATGACCGGCACCACTACCAGTACCACCACCGGCACCTATAGTAATGAATACCAAGTCAGCGCCCTGAAGTGCTTTTTGCAATTCTTCCTTTGATTCTTCGGCTGCCTTCTGGCCCACGGATGGATCGGCGCCAGCACCCAGGCCACGGGTTGTTTCTCGGCCAATGTGAATTTTGTGTTGTGCTTTGGAATTGTGAAGTGCCTGCGCGTCTGTGTTAACGGCAATAAACTCAACACCAGTCACTCCGGCCTCGACCATGCGGTTGATGCCCGCGCCACCGGCGCCACCAACGCCCACGACCTTGATCGTTGCGAATGTTTGAATATCGGCTGGTTTTATTTCGGGCATGAGACGTGTTTTCCTCGCTTGTTCACATTAAGTATACATGGCATTTGGGGTAGGTCAAAACGGTTGTTCGATCGCACCTCTGTGGCGGTGCTATTTATATTTTCTTCCTCGGCACGTGCGGGTCTCAAAATTTGTTGAATACACATTTTGAGCGCACCACACTGCCTTGGAAGGAAAATATAAATCGCTCCTGTGCAACCTATACGTAGAGACCTAATTAACTAAGCTTTGAATTTCTTGAAGAGTGAATTGGCTCGCTCAACGAACCCGCCGATGTTTGGCATAGATGGGCCGCCAGGCTTCTTATTACGACCGCTGTCGCTCGGAGTGCGGTGTTCTTTTTCGAAATCGAGGAGCATCAGGCCAAGTGCTGCTGCAAATTCAGGCTTGCTGGTCTTGTCGCTCACACCGCTCATCTCTGTAAACTTAGCTACACGGGCTGGGAGCTTCAGAGACTCTTTAGCAAAGTCGGTAATATTCTTGAGGTTGGCTCCCCCACCGACAAGTACGACCCCACCAGGCAACTTGCCAGATCGGTCGATCTGCTTCAGCTCCTTGTCGACAAGTTCCATGATTTCCTCGAGGCGCGCCTCGACGATCATATCAACTTCCTTCACCTTGAAGGATAGCTTCTCGCCACCGTGAGTTAGCTCGATTTCCTTAGGCTTTTCCTTACCAGATTGAGCAGTTGCAGAGGCATGGCTCAGCTTTATCTTTTCGGCAACATCGAGGTCGGTACGTAGGCCGATAGCCAGGTCATTCGTGATGTTGACGCTACCAATTGGCAAAACCGCCAAATGCTGAAGATCGCCCTCCTCGTACACGGCGACGCTCGTGGTCGTACCACCAAGATCGATAACCGCAACGCCGTTCTCCATCTGTTGAGGACTCAGGACCGCGCGTGCAGCAGCGAGACCCGACACGACAACTGCGTGCGGCGCGGTTTCGGTCATCTCAAAGCCCTTCAATAAGTTCTTAACATGCGGGGTCAACGCCGTGATAACATGCGCATCAACCTCGAGGCGAATACCACTCATACCGAGTGGGTCCTTGATGTTTTCTTGCCCATCGAGCTGATAGCTGCGCGGGGTTACCTGAAGAATTTCTCGGTTGGCGGGAAGCTGCACGACAGTCGCAGCTTCTTCGGCGCGCAAAAGGTCGTCAGGAGTGATTTCGTGATCTTGAGCACCAACGGCAACAACACCACGAGAAGTCATGGCTGAGATGTGAGCGCCGTTAATGTTAACAACGGCTCCGTGAATCTGGTGGCCGCTCATGCGCTCAGCTTCCTCAAGAGCTTTGTCGATGGCCTGGGCAACGTTAACTATGTTAACGACCATACCCTTGCGCATTCCTGAGTTCGGAGCTACGCCGACGCCAACGATGTTAGGAGTCATCGAGCTACCATCGACGTGACCAACGACGCAGCGGACCACGGTAGTACCTACATCGATTCCGACGCCATAACGAGACATTTCTTGCATAATGTCTAGTATACCGCTTACGGTCACACCAGAGCAACCCCGAGACAAAGGACTGAGGTCCTGTCAGTCGGTCCGCCCCTAATTTTTGTCCTCGCTATAGCTGCGGGCAAAAACCCGGGGTAGCCCCGCCGACTGCCACCCCATTTTATCTACTTCCAAGCAGTAAGAATCTCGAAGCCGTCTTCAGTGATCAAAATCGTGTGTTCAAAGTGTGCGGCCAGGCTACCGTCGGCCGTGCGGATAGTCCACTCGTCGTCGTCCACGCTGATATGCTGAGTACCCAATGTTGCCATTGGCTCGATTGCAATAGTCATACCTGCGCTCAATTTTGGTCCAGTACCGGCGACGCCGTAGTTCGGGATGTTCGGATCTTCATGGACTTCATGGCCGACACCATGACCAACGAGTTCGCGAACGATACCAAGCTTTTCTCGCTTCAAAACCTGCTCGATACTGTTAGCGATGTCGCCGACACGCACACCATTCTTTAGCGTCTCAATACCAGCGTACATGGATCGCTCAGTTGTCTTCATAAGGCGCTCGGCGTCTTTGCTAGGCGCAGCACCAATGAATTTACTAAAGGCGCTGTCGGTGATCATGCCGTTATAGTTCACACCGTAGTCAAAACTCACTAGATCGCCTTCCTTAAATGGAACATCAGTCGGGATGCCATGCACGATCTCGTCGTTCACGGAAATACAAATAACATCAGGGAAGCCCCCGTAGCCGTGGAAAGCATGCTTGCCGCCCAGCTTCTTCAGCTCACGCTTTGCGATTTCAGAGGCATCTTTGCCGGACATGCCAGCTACAATTTCGCGGTCGATAGCCTGCAAAACGGCAGCCAAACGTGCGCCACTTTCGCGCATGTCTCTGATTTCTTGGGGGGTTTTTACACGAGTGAACATTCTTCCATCACCTCTTCAATTCGATCGTGAATCGTGCCAACACTACCCATGCCATCGACGGTTTCGACGTGGATACCTTGGTTGGCCAGGAACTCGGTAACCGGCTTAGTCTGTTCGCGGTAGTCCTGCAGACGCCTCTTCACAATTTCGGGCGAGTCGTCTAAGCGACCACGGATTTCGAGACGATGCAGGATCTCTTCGTCCTCAACGTCCAAGATAATAACAGCTTCGATCTCGCGTTCATGCTTTGGTAGAAGGTCCAGCAGCCACTTTGCTTGGTCAACATGACGCGGGTATCCGTCGACAATAATGTGGTCGAGGTCCTTCGCGCGGTGCAGCGCTTCGTCAAAGACATGGTTCACGAGCTCATCGTCAACCAACATACCTTTGCGCATGCGAGCCACAACGTCGACATTGCTCGTCTCGCGCAGCAACTGGCCAGTACTGAGCCAACGCCAACCGTGGCGCGCAGCTAGCAACTGCCCCTGGACGCTTTTACCTGAGCCGGGAGGACCGAAGAAAATAATCATATAGTTTACCCTAGTTTAGATTTAACTGCGGCTGCGATGCGACCACCGTCGGCACTGACGCCAACACGAGCGCGAACTGCGCCGATTGCCTGCCCCATCTGTGCGCCTTCGCCCAATGAGCCCATAACTTCATCAACAACGGCTGCTAGCTCTTCATCGCTAAGCTGGCTTGGCAGATATTCTTCCAGAATGCCGCGCTCAAAAATCTCTTTGTCCGCGCGTTCCTGTGAGCCGCCCTGCACATAGAGTTCAGCGCTCTCGGTGCGCTTCTTAGCTTCCTTGCCGATAATCACCAGGACCTGCTCGTCACTGAGACCGGTGTCGCGGAGGCCTTTAGCGATCTTTTCGTTCAATAGGACGCTTTTGAGGCCACGCAAAACCTCGGCACGAGCTTTGTCGCCGCCGAGGAGTGCTTGCTTGATATCAGCGTCAAGCTTGGTTTCGAGCATTAGCGACCAACACCAAGGCGGATGCGCTTGAGCTTGTCTGCCTTGCGAGCTTTACGAATAATTGCCTTCTTGCGTCGTTCTGTCTTGCTGATTGGCTTTTCAAAATATTGCAGGCCTTTAACCTTAGCAATAACACCAGACTGCTGGACTTTGCGGTTGAAACGACGAATAAGGTTTTCGTTGGCTTCTTGTGGGTCTTTACGAGTTACTTGAATCATTACGTTCTGTATTCTAGCAGAACAGAGGCGGGCGCGCAACCGTTAACTGATACGATCTTGACCCACCCGGGCTTACCCTCTACATTGATGGCGGGCATCCGCCTAAAGTGACATCTCTAGCAAATCCATTCGAGGAGCAAACGTGTCAGCACCGACAAGATACGCTGTCCGGTTCAACCTGGTCGATCCGACCAAACTGGCCAGAACTGGCAGCGTGGAGCAGTCGACCGTCATGACCGTCACTGGGTTGGTCCAGGGGAAATCGAGCGACCTGGACCACCTGAACCCGACCGAGGGCTCTCGCCTGATCAACCGCAACCTGGCCAGGATGGCCCACCTGGCTGCCCCTTCCGGAGCCATCATCGCTGCGGCCAATGAGCTGGGCGCCGGGACGGTGGTCTGCCACTACTGCTCGCGCTGCGGGCGGAAGTTCAGAACCAACGACCTGTGCCAGCGGTGCAACATCAGCTTCCGGCTCGGCGAGTCGGAGCTCGGCCTCACCGCCGGAAGGGCCCCGGGCATCCCCGCCCGGGTCGTCGCCTACGCCAGAGCACAGGGGCACGTGTTCGTGTACGAACCGCCTCGGGCCTGAGTCGCAGCTGGCCCGGCGAAGGGGCCAGCTAAATGATGCGAGGGCGGCGTGGACTCAGCACCCACGCCGCCCCGCCCGAAACATTAATGAACTTATAAAGATTCCGCGCGGAGCAGCCGACCCTCGATACTCACGCGTCCACGCCATTCGTTCTCGATCAACTCAACCCACAGCTCGATCATATCGCCGGCGTCAGCGGGAACTTTATGCGCCAGATTAAACCCAATTACGCTAAATGGTTTACGATTCCCGTCCTGAACTTTCAGCTTCAAATGCTGGTTTTCTTTACCCATCAGGCGACGTTCGACAACGGTAGCTCGGGGTATGTGAAATATTGGCGATGGATTGCCGTTGCCGTATGGCTCTAGCAATTTCAGTTCCTCGATAAGTGTCGGACTGACGTGAATAAATTCGACGATCGAAGCGTCGGCCCTAGGCTGCAAGTGCCGCTGTTGGTTCTCGAGGCCTAAGGAATGGTAGAAATCATTGATAGCCTGACGAAAGCCGGCGATATTTTTGGTCGGCAGCGTCACGCCAGCCGCCAGTTTGTGTCCGCCACCGCGCGTCAGCCAGCTCTCGACAGCACGAATGCCTTCGACAGCACTAAAGTCGCCGTAGCTTCGTGCCGAGCCCTTACTCTCCTCCCCCATTTCCTGCAGAACAAAGGTTGGCTTGGCGTAACGCTCTAGCATCTTAGCGGCAACGATACCGATGATTCCGTGCGACCACGTTGGTCCAGACAATACCAATACCGGGTGATCAATAAACTCATCTGCCTGCACAATCGCCTCTTTGACAATGCGGTCTTGCTCTGCGCGGCGCGCGATATTCATGTCGTGCAGCTGGTTCGCAATCTCGAGCGCCTGCATATTGTCAGTGGCAGTCAGCAGGTCCAAACCGTATTGAGCCGTCTCTAACCGGCCAGCAGCATTGAGGTGCGGACCAAGCACAAAGCCCAGGCTCCGCGCGTTCAGCTCCTCGGTTTTCAGTCCGCCAACACTTGCCAGCGCGCGAATGCCTGGGCGGCGCGTTTTGTGCATGACCTTCAGACCCCAAAAGACATTTGCGCGGTTCTCGTCTACCAAAGTCACGACATCGCAGACAGTACCTAGCGCGACGAGATCGAGCAGCCACTTCTCGTGACCCTCGGGCAAACCATCAGTACGTTGCTGCAGAGCCTGGACGAGCTTAAAGGCTACGCCCACACCGGCCAAATCGATGAATGGATACTTGTGGTGGGGTCGTTTCGGATTAATGGTCGCAACAGCATTTGGCATCGTCTCGGCCACACTGTGGTGGTCAGTCACGATAACTTGCATACCCAGTTCGTTCGCGAAGTCGATCTCAGCGTGAGATAAACTGCCACAGTCCACGGTAACGATAAGATCTGCGCCACGGTCCTTCAGCTGCTGAACTGCAGACTTGGCTAGGCCATAACCTTCGACAAATCGGTTTGGAATGAATGCATCAACACGAATGCCGAATGCCCTGAAAGCCTCCAGCAGAGTCGTCGTAGCGGTGAGACCGTCGATATCATAGTCGCCATAAATGAAGACGAGTTCCTGTTTCTCCTTAGCCAGCAGCAGTCGCTGAACCGCCGCCTCCATATCAGGCAACAGGAATGGGTCGTGTTTGAATGCCTCGTAGTCGGGTGCCAAAAAGGCCGCACGAGTAACCGGATCATCCAGTCCGCGCGACCGAAGTAGCTCTTCGAAAAGCTGGCTCGCCATGAGCCTGCCCTAGCGCTTTGCTTTTTGTTGTGCCTGCTGAGATTTCAGGACGATACTTTGGAGTTCTTTGAAGATAGCGAAGTGCTTGTTGGTCGAGTACATCTTGGTATTACCCTGCTTCTCTGAATGGAGGAAGCCAACCTTTTCGAGGCGCTTCAGCTCACGCTGGATATTGCCCGGGTCTTCCTTGATCAGCTTTGCCAGCCCGCGAACGTGCGTCTTGAAGTCTGGATACTTGGCATACACGACCACAATCTTGCGGCGCACTCTAGAAGTGATAAATATGTCCAGCATTTCTTATTCGTTCACCTTTACCTGACAGTTGTTTGCTCTGTTGCTAATAATTCTACATTCAACCGACCTACTCGGCAAGTCCAGCTACTGCCAATTGTGGACGATGTCGTTGATCTTGGCCACGATTTGGTCGTGCGAAGGTACGTCGTTTATATCGTAGTAATGGTTGGTGCTAATGTAGTTTTCGGTCACGCTCAAACAGTGTAGCTCATCGGCAGTAATGTGCATGCGGTCTACTGCCTGAACGGATGCAATCGGCGTAGCTACGATGAGCTTGTTGATCTTAATGCGTTTGAAGAATTCGGCCGCTGCGTCAAGCGTAGTGCCGTGCTTGAAGCCGTCTGATACCAAAATAATGACATGCTCTCGAAGCATTGAAGGGTCAATCAAACCGCCCTGCCCTAGCAAGTGGTTCATCTTGGACATCTTCTCACGCCTTTGGTCATCGATGTAGCCGTGGAACTCGCTGTAGTACTCGTCAATCTCACCCTCGCTCAGCGAGGTATTGTAAACAAATTCTCCTCCTTGCGTCACCGTACCCAGAGGGGTATGCTCGCCCGGCATCTTTATGTTCTCGCTCAGCAACATCGTGAGTGTACAGTGCAAAGATATTGCAATCTGTTCGGCAATCAGGACAGCGCCATCACTGAGGGCAACCACAGCGACGTTCTCATATCTGAAGTGCTGGAGTTCGGCAGCCAGCTTTTGGCCGGCCTCTGATCGAGAATGGAAATACATACTGTATAAAGTGTAGCAGACCGCTTACAATCAATACCACTATGTATTACTACCTGGTGGCCCCAACTTCCGTCGTTCGCGCCGATGAGCCTGCCTTCACCTACCATAGTGAGTCAGAGCTTCCGATTGGATCTATTGTCGTCGTGTCCGTGGGCAAGAAAAAACTCACCGGTGTAGTTATGTCTACGGCCAAAAAGCCAAGTTTTACAACGAAACCAATTGAACAAATTCTTGTCGAAAGGCCGCTTCCAACACCTCTCATTTCGCTTGCACGGTGGATGAGCGACTACTACGCGACGCACTTAGCGCTCGTTTTGCAGACCCTTCTACCAGCGGGACTTTCCAAGAAACGGCGTGATTCAAAAGCTGTCACCATGCACGCCACACGCGACCGAACAAATATTGTACTCAACCCCGAACAGCAGTCAGCCGTGAAGGCAATCACCGAACACACCGCTGGCACACTTCTCCTCCATGGCGTCCCTGGCTCCGGCAAAACGCAGGTCTATATCGAGGCTGCTCGGCACGAACTTGCGGCTGGCCGGTCCAGCATCGTCTTGGTTCCCGAAATTGCACTCACCCCGCAACTAGTCGCGGAATTCACTAACCACTTCCCGCGCGTCGTCGTCACACACTCCCACATGACAGAAGCCGAGCGGCACAAGGCCTGGCTGGAAGTCTTAATGGCCGACGAACCACTCATTATTATCGGGCCCCGCTCGGCGCTCTTCATGCCCGCACCAAACGTCGGACTGATTGTGATAGACGAAGCGCACGAACCAAGCTACAAGCAAGATCAGTCACCCCGCTACTCCGCCCTGCGCACAGCTAGCGTCCTGGGCAAACTACACGAAGCGCGAGTCGTCCTGGGCTCGGCCACGCCTTCCATCAGCGACTACTACTTGGCAGAACAGACCAAAAGTCCGATCATTAGGCTCACTAAGCCTGCCATCGCAACCGAAAAGCCAACCGTCGAACTGATAGACCTCCGTAGCAAAGAGCTATTCCGCGAGCATCGCTTCCTGTCCGACAAACTGCTTGCGCGCATGCGTGAGGCGCTTCAGGCCGGCCAACAGATTTTGTTGTTCCACAACCGTCGCGGCACCGCGCCAACGACGCTTTGCAGTAATTGCGGCTGGTCGTCTCTATGCGAAACATGTTTCGTACCCATGACGCTCCATGCCGATAAACATCAGCTACTCTGTCACATTTGTGGTCGCAGCCACAAAGTTCCGCCTAGCTGTCCGGAGTGCGGCAACCCGAGCATCGTCTTCCGCGGTATCGGCACAAAAATGATCGAGGACGAAGTCCGCAAAGCCTTTCCCAAGGCCAACATCGCACGCTTCGACGCCGATAACGCTGCAGACCAGACACTCGACAAGCGGTACCAAGAAATCTACGACGGCCATATCGACATCATGATCGGCACGCAGATCCTAGCAAAAGGCCTCGATGTTCCACGCCTCAGCCTAGTGGGCGTCATGCAAGCAGACAATGGGCTGCACCTCCCTGATTACCAAGCCGAGGAGCGCGTTTTTCAACTGTTGTACCAGGTTGCCGGACGCGTTGGCCGCGGCAAACACGAGAGTCACGTCGTCGTACAAACCTTCCTGCCCGACCACGCTACTATTACACACGCATTAGAGCGCGACTACGATGGCTTTTACGTAGCTCAACTTCACGAACGCAAGCGCGGTAGCTTCCCGCCGTTCACTCACCTGCTCAAACTCACCACCAGCTACAAAACAGAGGCGGGAGCCATTCGCGCTGCCCGCGCCATGGCAACCAAACTCCGCGCCGCCTATCCTCATTTGACCATCCAGGGACCGACTCCCGCCTTCTACGAACGCATGCATGGCAACTATCGCTGGCAACTGCTGATCAAGAGCAAGAAGCGCGGGGAACTCGCAATCATTGCCGACTCCATGCCGGTCGGTTGGCAGGTTGACCTGGATGCAGCAAATCTCCTATGAGCATTTGGCTCTATCTGTTAATTCACGTATACTAAGACACAAATGAATAGAAACGATATTATTACGCTGCCCAACCAGCACCTGCGCGAGAAATCCAAAAAAATCCACGTCGTAACCGACGAAGTTAAAGAACTCATCAAGGGTATGGAGCAAGCAACCCTCGACTGGGAGGACCATCGCCCTCACGAGCTCGGCGTTGCGCTAGCCGCCGTCCAGATCGACAACCTCTTTCGCGCGGTCGTAATCCGCAGCGATTTTGACGATAAGGACAATCGTAGCTTCTTCCCGCTCATCAACCCCGAGATCGTGAAGCTCGAAGGCGCAATCAAGTACGACCACGAGGGCTGCCTGAGCGTCAAAGACGTCTACGGTCTCGTCCCCCGCTATAGCAAAGTCCGCGTGAAAGCCATGGACCTCAACGGCAACGAAGTTCGCCTCAAGGCCGAGGGTTTCCTGGCGCGTGTCCTACAACACGAAATTGACCACACAAACGGCATTCTATTTATCGATCATATTAAAGACAACGACGCTTTCTTCAAGTTAAGCGACGATGGTGAACTAAAGAAAATCCCTTATGAGCAAGTCAAACAGTCTGCTATTCTTTGGCAATGAACGGCTTAGTAGCGGCTTCGTGCCAGATGGCGCACCCACACTTGAGGCGCTCATTGCCGCAGGCTATGACGTCAAAGCGGTCGTAGCTAACTACGAAGCTGGGACTTCACGCAAAGCCCGTGAACTCGAAATCGAAGCAGTCGCCAAACGAAACAATATCCCCGTTCTGCTCCCTGATCGCCCCAAGGATATCATCGATGAGCTTAAGGCGTTCGGCGCCGAAATTGGCGTACTCGTGGCATACGGACGCATCATTCCTCAGAGCATCATCGACATATTCCCCAAGGGGATCCTCAATATTCACCCGTCGCTCCTCCCCCACTACCGTGGCTCTATTCCTATCGAGCAAGCCATCCTCGACGGCGCAAATGAAACTGGCGTATCTATTATGGGCCTCGTAAAGGAAATGGACGCAGGCCCAGTCTACGCTCAACAAACCGTGGCCCTCACTGGCAGCGAGACGAAACAAGAATTGACCCAGAAACTACTGGCTATCGGCGGCAAGCTTATCCTCGATGTGCTTCCTTCGGCCCTGGATGGTACTGCCCAGCCCAAAACTCAAGACGAATCCCAGGCCACGTTCACATCGCTCATCAATAAATCCGATGGTCATATGGACCTAAATAAGTCAGCCGATCGACTCGAACGCGAAGTCCGCGCCTACGCCGTGTGGCCTAAAAGCCGCCTGGAGCTGTTCGGGCATCAAGTCGTCGTCACGAAGGCCCGTGTCGCACAAAGTTCGGAAGATGGCGCACTTGTTGTAAACGCGCAACCGGGATATCTTGAAATCCAAGAGCTTATCGCCCCGAGCGGCAAAAAAATGACCGGCGCTGACTTTATGCGCGGCTACGTCAAGAAGTCTTAGGTTGATTCTGAGCCCAGCAAACGATCTTTGCTGGCAATAATTTCTTCTTTGAGCTTGTCCATCTCTTGCTTCACGACCTCCTTGTAGTTGGGGCAATGGCCTTCAAGCCATTTGAGTGCCGCATCTTGGTCGCCGCCATCGATGAGCTTTTCGAACTGTTCTAGCTGCTCGTCGCTCAAATCTTTTGACAGTTCGGTACCTACTCGAAGCTCAAGCTCTTCATATACATAGCTTAGGAAAGCTTCTTTTTCTTCGGTCGGCATAGCCCCAAGGCCCAGGCTGACCAAAAATTTGTCGTCTAATTGAAACATAGCGTTACCTCTAGTCGCAGTATAGCCCAAGGGTTAGAAAATTACCAAAGTTTAGGCGAGGTCTTGGACGGTAAACTGTTGCAGTGATTGTGCGTGAAGTTCGGTAAAACGGCTGTACTCTCGGCGGAAAGCTTCCTTCTCTTTCATAGTCATGCGTGCGAACTGCTTGATAGCGTTTCTGAACGGCGTAATGAACGATCGCTCCTCGTGGTCCTGCATGTCAGGTGCGCTGTCCAGTAGTTCACGTAGCATTTCCTCTGCCGTTTCGTCGAAGGCGTGCTTGACGCGCTCTAGCCTACTGAGGTCCCAGCCGGCTCGTTCGATGGCGTCGATAAGGCCGTCGTAATGTGCTGCCGTTGCCGAGAACTCATCCAGCAGCCGCCTGTTCCCTACCAGTGCGCTCATAGCGTTGGTCAGAGACGACGCAATACTACTCCCCAGTGATTGGTGACTGAGGTTAATTTGTGTTTCCTGTGTTGTCATGTTTTTGTAACCTTTTGTGTTTTTTATGTTTTGTGTAATGACTACTTACTTTTATAGCATAAGCATTAGAATTTTTCAAGTGTATTTATACAATATAACAACACGAAAAAGCAAAACCGCCCAGACCGGGCGGCTTCACCTCTTATAGCGTAACGTTCTAGTTCTTCAAGAGGCCTTTGAGGATATTCGTGGCAGGACGCAGATCGAGTTCCTGGCCCTTCAGCAGCCAGCCATTCGGCTGAGCTTGTGGGCGCAGAGCCTCGACAAGCGTATTGATCTGATCTGTGCTTGGGCTCGATACTCCTGATCGCACAAGCATCTGACGGCTGATACCTGTCAGGCTACCGTCAAGCGTCTTGCCGTTCCATTCGCTAACACGAATCTTGGCAGGCCACGTCTCGACTGAGCTGTTAGCGCCAAAGAGCTCACTGCTACTCTGGACGCCGCTCAAGTTCTCGCCGCCTGTGCCTACGGTTCCTGGCAGCTCGGCGCCAACAGATGTCGGCACAGACTCACCAACTCCAGTCGGCAGATCAGGACCGCCTACTCCTGCTGGGAATGACTGCGTGTCGCCTACGCTAGTTGGGAGCGTCTCACCGACGCCTGTAGGGATATCCGTATCGCCGATCCCGACTGGGAGCGTCTCACCGATACCAGTTGGCAAAGTCTCGGCTCCTACACCACTTGGAAGATCGATATCACCAACACTCAGTGGCATGTCCATGCCAACGGATGATGGAATGGCAAATTCACCAACGCCAGTTGGGAGCTGCACGTCGCCAACACCGACAGGTAGGTTTTCGGCGCCGACCCCTGTTGGCAGCAATGGACTATCGGCGCTCATGAGAGCATAATTAGCGTTTCCGCTCGGTACATGCCCGGCTCGATATGCGATAAATGCAGCAATACCCGCAACAGCAAGACCAGCAGCTGTACCGGCAAAGGTTCGGCGGCGGTTCTCTGGGCTCATACTCCGAACTCGGTCGCTCATAGACATACCAGCGACCATGGCGCGTGCGCTCAGGGCGTTAGGTGCGTTTCGTACTTTGCCGACAAACCCAACAAGCCCACTCATGGCTGTTCGCCCGAGTCGAGAGATCCGTGCGCTACGTTCAGCGCGCATTTCGCTCAACTCGGCCTGAATCTCGGCCGATGCGCCACTCAAATTTTGGTATTCAATCTGATTCTGGGCGAATACGCTGTATTCTTCGGTGGTCATGCCCAGCAACGTTGAGACGTCAGCGGCACGCTGTGCGACAGCCTCATCCAGCTCTTCGCTACTCCACTCTGGGTGCGTTGCCTCGAATTCCTCCCGAATCTGATCACGATATGTGTCCACCGCGCCGTGCGCTACTTGGGCTCGAAGTTCAGCAGGCATAGTGTCGAGGTCGGTATAGCCTTCGCGCTGAGCATCTCGCTTGTAGTCCAAAATAATGTCAGAACCTAACTCGACAGATATGATGTCAGTTGACTGGCGCGCAAGCAGACCGTCGTGCGCAGTGTCCAAGCGATCCATCGCCTCTCGTGTAAGCCGTAGGTCGTCACGAGCGAGGCCAATACTAGCGGATAAGTTTATAAAGGACGTTGTGCCTTCTGCTGCCTGCGAAAATCCGCGGCGCAGACGATCCCGATACGTCAAAACACCATCTGTATCGATGCGCTTCTCGGCGCCATCTACAGATGGAACTTGGTTAAGATCGGTGAGGACTTCTCCCATACTATATATGTCCGCTTCTTGTGTGTATATTTATACAACTTATTTGCGATTTGTACAAGTTATATCGTTACAATCTACTAGGGTTGCTTTCCTCAAGCGGAGTAGCCACGTTGGTAGACCCGAAGGTCCTCCAAAGAGCTAACTCCGCTTGAGGGCGGCAAGTGAAACGACCGCCCTCGGCGGCGCGGGCCGGCCTCGAGAGGCCGGACCCGCACCACCGCGAGTTCCGGATGACCTAGCCCTGAATGGCGGTCGTCCAGAAGAGGTACGGGGTGTTGTTGATGGCGACGACCCCGTACCCGTTGTCCTCCGCGACCTTGATCCAGTGCGTCAGCTGGGCCGTAGCCGGAGCCTCCGTGCTGGGGTTGGCCTGAGCCCACGTCTTCCAGTTGCCGTCCTTGCAGATGAACAGCTTGTCGCCGACCTTGAAGTTGATCGTCGTCGTGCTGACCTTCTTGGGGTTGGGTCCACCACAGGTGTTCTTGAACTCCTCCGGCGCGGCCGACGACGCCGGGGCCGAAGAAGCGGCCGAGGCGGACGGGGACGGAACCGGAGTGGACGTCGAGGTGGACGGAGGAGTGGACGTCGGCGAAGCCGGGGTGGCTGCGGCCGGCGAATCCCCCGTGGCCTCGCTGGCCGAGGAGGTCGTGCTGATCGCGCCGATGGCGACGCAGATGGCAGCGATGATGACCAGAACCGCCATCAGGATGCGACGCGCCCAGCGGATGTACTCCACCGGCTGCTTCGACATGCTGTAGACCGGCGTCACGGGCCCATCGGTCCAGATGCGGTCGTCGAGCGCGTCCAGCTTGTCCGGCAGGTCGACGACGGTCAGGATGACCACCGTCGCGAAGATCGCGGTCAGGATCGTCCACAGGATCGTCAGGCCCAGGCCGAAGCTCGGGGTGAACCACCACAGCAGTGCGGCGGCGGCGAAGATGTAGGCGACGGCCTTGGCGACGTCCTGCGCGATCTCCTTGTCGTCAGAGGTCATGGGGCTGGCCTTGAGAGCCTTGACCCCCTTCTTGACCACGACGAGTAGGGCGATGAGCAGCGGCGTCAGTGCGATGAGGGATCCCATGTTCTCGTTTCTCCTTGTAGCTCGGTTGGGTTGGTCAGGACTGTGCGGTGGGCTGGCCAGCGCCACGGGTGGCCCTGCGACGCTGGCGGCGCTTGGGCTGTGCGGTGGCGGTGGTGCCGTTCGCGTCGTCGGCGGCGGGCGGGGTCACGGTGGTCGTGGCCTGGCCGCCGGTGTTGCTGAGGCGCGCCAGCAGAGTGGCCGGGTCGTCGTCCGCGTCGGGTGCGGGCTGCGCGGTCGGGGCGGTCGGCGGCGGCGTCGGCTTGGGGGCCGGCGCAACCGTCTGTCCGTCCGCGATTGCGAGCGTCACAACCTTGGCGGCGATGTCCTCCCAGGCCGGCATGTCGGTGCCGTCGCCGAGGATGAACTTCACCAGGTCGAACTCGGGGCTGTCGGTCTCGGTCGTGGCGAGCAGCTTCAGGGGCTGGGCCATCCCATCGATGTCGCTCGCGTTGACGAGCTTGGCGATGAGGTCGAGGCGAGCGGCGTGCGCCGGGTTCTTGAGCGCGAGCGAGATCACCAGCAGGTCGGCCACCATGTTCTCGGTGGAACCGGGGTTGGTGACCCCCCAGAGCTGCTGCACACCCTCCATGACGGTGCGGAGC
>CAZPGP010000010.1:0-9793 GCA_964586395.1 uncultured Candidatus Saccharibacteria bacterium | reverse complement strand
ACCGGGGTTGGTGACCCCCCAGAGCTGCTGCACACCCTCCATGACGGTGCGGAGCTTGCCCTGGATGGATTCCTGGGTGATCGGAGTTGCGGACACGGTGTCCTCCACGGGGTGGGTTGGATCGGGTTGGGTTGGAATTTCACTTGCCAGATAGAGCCCTGTCGAGGGCTGCTACCTGATGTCACACAACAGATGTCGACCCCTGAAGGGGCTTCTACCCGCTAGTGTGGCACACACCACCTACGACCTCTGAGGACATAAGCGTAGTGCACCACACTAACAGATATGCACATCTGTTAGTAAACAGTAACGATATAACTTGTTAATGTGCACGGTTGAGGATCTGTCAGTTGGGGTCTCCACCTCAATTGCGAACGTTATACATTATATCACTAATGTTAAAAATGTCAATACACCCTACTCCCCTTTCACCTATATATACGCGCAAAAATAAAGGAACCTAACAGGGGTGGTCCGGAAGTATCCCCATCTATGCTAATGCTTTTTATCAACAGAGGTCGTCATCTGTTATATATCAAGATAGGTATATTGACATTTATAAGCTTTTATGGTTAAATCCAGCGCAGCAGTTGTGGTGGAGACAGCAAGGCTCTCGAGCCCCACCATCGATGAGACCGCACCTGTGTACCCCACAATCCGACTCAGTTCAACAACCCCAATCAACCCAGCCCAAGCACGAGCCTCGAGGATGGTCCTTTCATGGACTTTAAGACTCTGGCCGCCACCGCAATTGGTAGCGACCACATCGACACGGCAACCAACGGGCAGGACGCATACAGCGTCAAGCGGTCGGACACGTTCTTGGTCATGGCCGTCGCAGACGGCTGTGGTTCCAAGAAGCGTTCCGAGGTCGGATCGAACCTGTTCGTGCACCTGTGCACGAGCTACTTCGCTCAGGCCATCCGCCGCGGACAGAACATCAGCGACCGCCGAGTCCACCGCCACGTGCGGGACCGCTTGGTGGCCGACATGATGGACCTCGGTAACAAGATGGCCGGCGACGAGCCGGCTGCCGAGTACATCCGCGACCACTTCCTGTTCACGCTTCTGGTGGCCATCGTGGTCAACGGAAAGCTGTACATCCTTCGCATCGGCGACGGACAGTACGGCGTGAACGGCGACACGGTTACGCTCCACCCCACCGCGGGCAACAAGCCGATCTACCTGGCGTATGCCATTCTGGGTAGCGTGCTGACCGACGACGACCCGAGTCTTCTGGACTTCGAGATCGTCGCCGAGCACGACATCCAGGATGTCAACACCGCTTGGATCGGCTCCGACGGCACGGAGGAGATGCTCGACGCAATCGGAGTGGATGTCAACGGGCGACCCATCGAGGGCCCCGACGACATGCTCGCCAACGAGCGCTACCACGACCCCGACTACCCCACCAGGGTGGCCGACCGGCTGAACGAGATCGTCGTCAAGGGCTTCGGCACCGACGACGTGACCTTCGCCGGCGTCATCTTCAACCACCCCGAACCCGAGACCAAGCCCGAGACCGTCGTCGACACCGACACGGAGGAGGACGAGGTCAAGGGAAAAGCGGACACCGGCGAGACGCCGGTCGAGACCGAAGACGGTGGACCTGGCGAAAAGCCGGACGCCGCTGACGAGACCATCGAAACGGAGGAGCGCGACTCATGACGAGTGCACCCAGCCGCGTTATGATCGCCGGCAACCAGTACTTCCTCACCGAAAAGCTCGGCGAGGGCCTGGAAGCCGACATCTACCGCGTCAAGCTCGGCAACAAGTGGGTCGCGGTCAAGATCTTCCGCTCACCCAGCCACCCCTCATTCCAGCACGACGCTGGCATGCGGAGCGCGGCACAGGATCGCCACGACCAGCACCAGCGCAAGCTGCGTGCGTTCCCGACCGATCTTCCGAAGCAGATCATCACCCCCGACGTCCTCATCGAGGACTACCGCGGGGAGGTGATCGGCTTCACAATGGAGATTCTGCCGGACGGTTACACCAGCGCGAACCTGCTGACCGACGTCAAGATCCGCCGGGAGAAGTGCGTTACCAACGCCGACATCCTCCCGCTGCTGATCGAACTGGGCGAAGCCATCCGCGAAACGCACGGCACCGGAGTCATCTTCGGCGACGCGCTTTCCGGTAACAACGTCCAGTTCGGCGTTGGCAAGGGCGCCAGAGTCATTGACGCCAACTGCCTCGTGCTTCCCGGGTTCCCGAACAACACCCACACCCGACTGTACGTCGATCCCTTGCTGTGCAACCAGGACCTGCTCCTGATCAAGCCGCACAGCGAGAACGGCGACTGGTACACGTACGCGGTCCTCGTGACCACGGCCCTGACCCTCCTCCACCCCTACTTCGACGGGATTTACACCCCCGACGACGAGATGAGTGAGGAGGAGCGGGTCGAACGGCGTATCTCGATCTTCCACCAGGATGTCGAGCTGCCAGACACCGCGATCGACCCGGCGCTCATGCCGGACGAGCTGGCCACACATCTGCGCAAGATCTTCGAGGAGGACCTGCGAGGCCCCGGCCTCCTGGACCTCCTGAAGACACTGGCGTGGACCGTGTGCACCTGCGGCGTCCAGCACGGCCGGATCAGTTGTCCCAAGTGTGGTGTCGCCCCCAAGGGGACCGGCGCCACGCGACAGGGATCGGCTGAGATCACCACCCTCTTCACCCCTCCGATCGGCAGCACCGGTCTGGAGTGGACGTACCAGGACGGTGCGCTCCGCCACGCCTACGCGGACGGTTCGGACATCCACAGGGACACCAACACTGTCCTGACGGGTGCCTTCACCAGCCCCGAGGCTCGGATCCTGATCTGTTGCGACCGTACCGCGGTCGTCGACGGACAGGCTCTGACCCTGTACAACACGGACGGTTCGACCGCCTTCACCGCTGACAACGTCGCACCCGGCAACGGGAAGACGGCCAGCAACAGCCACCACGTCTACTGGGTCACCCCCAGCAACGACGTGATGCGCGACGAAGGCGACTCGACCCGTCGCGTCGGACGCATCGCCGGCCCCGCCACCCAGATCTGGGTCGGCGAGGAATTCGGCGTCGCGTTCTGGCGTGAGATCATGGCGTCGGTTACGGTCTTCGACCGTGAGCGCGCCGGCCTTCGGAGCGTCATGCTCCCGGCGGTCCCTGGCGACCTGATCGACGTGCACTGCACCATCAGTTCCAGCGTCGCATGGCTGCTGCTGACCCTCGAACGAGGGGGTCAGCGGTTCAACCACTGCTACGCGATTGACCGTGAGGGAAACATCCTCGCCTCCACCGAGGTCGAGGCCGGAACCGAACCGTGGCTCGACGCCCCGGTCGGACTCCACACGGCGACCGGCAACTCGCTCTACACGCCCACCGTCGACGGCCTTGTGCGCGTCGACATCAAGCGCAACGGGAGCGAGCACGAGTTCGTCGTGCGTGACCCCCACACCAGTTCGGCCCCTTTTGTCCGTGACGCGACTCGCATCGCCATCGGGCAGGGCATGATCGTTCAGACCGACACGACCATCAACCGCATCGTCAACCGCTGAGGAGCGAAGACATGACCACGAGCACGAGCACCCCCAGCAGCAACACCGGCGTCAACCTGACCATGGACGAGCTGCTGGAGATGATCGAGAAGACCGACCTCCCGGCCGGCATCAAGGCCAAGATCACCGCCAAGCCGTACCTGCTGATGCAGGTGATGGAGGCGCTGGGCCACATGCGACTGCACTCGATCGAGGGCAACCGCGTGTACGCCTTCCTGCTGATCGTCGACCGCTCCTACTCCGTCAACCGGTTCGTCACCGAGCTGGTGAAGTGCATCGCCGGCACCTTCGAGACGCTGAAGACCATCAAGGTCTCCGGCACGATCGTGGGTGGCTGCATCGCCATCACCGACGAGGTGCAGGGCGGCGAGGTTCTGGTGCCCTTCGCGCCGGCCTCCCGCATCACCATCGACCCGGCGACCTTCCCGTTCCACCCCGCGGGCGTCACCCCGCTGCACGACACCGTCGTCGTGGCGTTGGTGGCTCTCCGGGTCCTGGCCCGGATGATGGTCGACCTCCGCAAGAAGCTCGTCCCGATGGCGTACATCGTCAGCGACGGCGAGGACTTCACGGACGGCAGCATGCCGGAGTTCACCGGTGACGAGGCCGCCGAGATGATCGGCTACGTCCGTACCGGCCGCCTCAAGGGCCGGGTCGCGGGCGTCGGCGTCTGCGAGCAGGGCTACGACCTGACGGAGTCGTTCACCCGCCTGGGCATCCCGGCGGAGGCGACCCGCCAGATCGGCGTCGGCGACACCGGCGCGCTGGAGGAGTTGTTCGTCGAGATCAGCCGCTCGGTCGAGACCACCTCGCAGAGCGGCGAGACCGGCGGCTTCTGACCGAACTGAGAAGGACTCCCGCGCGTGAGTGACGCGCGCACCCGGCCGGCAACGGCCACCCGCCGCCCTGGTGCGGCGCCCTCGGGACTATCGACAGTCCAAGGGCGCCGCCCAGGCGCGGTAAGACCCCGCAGCAAAGCGGACCTCCCACTTCGGTGGATGCGTCTGTGGAACTGCGGGTTTCTCAATTTCAGAGCAAATCAAAAAAGCGCTTCCTTGTGTGCGGACATCTGCCCGCCTACAAGAAAACGCTTTTCGTATAGTAGCTGAGGACTACAGGCTGCGCTTGCGCAGTTCGCGGGTAAAGAAGTCGAGCTTGTCGCCTTCTTCAAGGAGCAACTTACCCTTGGTTCGAAGCTGTAGACCACACATGTCGCCTTCGAACACTTCCTTGGCGTCGGTCTTGTTCTTCTGAACGGTAGTTACTTCAATCTCACCAAGCACTTCGCCATTGCGCGATGCGCGGGCGAGATAGTTCGGCATAATCTTACCCTTCGTGACTTCACCACCACATATGATTTCGTCGCGTGTAGTTCTGAAGACGCCTCGGATGATCAATCGGCCAGTTTCGGTCTCTACAACCTCTGGCGCAAGCAGTTCGGTCATGACAGCGCGTGCATCATCGATCAACTCATATATGATTTTGAATAGTCGAATCGATACATTCTCCTGCATCGCGAGTCGCTTCACGGCTGTCGACAGCTGAACGTTGAATCCATAGATGATTGCCTCTGAACCAGCTGCCAGTCGAATGTCGTTCTCAGAGATGTTGCCCACACCAGAACCAACGATTCTCAGCGAGATCTCCTTGTGTTCCAGCATACGCAGGCTGTCCGCAACAGAAGTTAGCGAGCCTTGTACGTCAGCCTTGATGATCACGTTTACGAGCTGCTTTTCATTCGTGCGGGTAATCATGTTCAACAGGTCAGTGCTACTCATGCTACTCTTTGCCACCTCTTGCTTGTGCTCCTGGTGGTGCTGGGCGGCGAGGTTACGTGCGATCTTTTCGTTAGCGCAGACAGTAAAGGTGTCACCGAATTCTGGTAATTCCTTGAATCCCGTCACGATCGCAGGCGTCGAGGGACCGGCCTCTTTGGCTGGGCGACCAGCGTAGTCCAAGAGTGTACGGATTTTGCCGTAGCTACTACCGGCAACGATAAAGTTAGTTGGCTTGAGTAGACCGTTCTCCACCAGCAGGCTTACGACAGCGCCGCGGCCTTGCTCCATGTGCGCCTCAATAACCAAACCCTCGGCCGGGACGTCCTTGTCTGCCTTGAGTTCTTCGAGGTCAGCGACCAGCAGGATTAACTCGAGTAACTTGTCGAGATTCTGACCAGTCTTGGCGGACACTTCGAGCATAACAGTCTCACCGCCCCACTCCTCAGGAGTCAGGCCGTGGTCGGTTGCGAGTTGTTGCTTCACACGGTTAACATCGGCGTCAGGCTTGTCGACTTTGTTAAGAGCAACGACAATCTTGGCATGGGCCTGTTCGGCAAAGCGAATCGCCTCAACAGTCTGCGGCTTCACACCGTCATCTGCAGCGACGACAATAACCACAACATCTGTCAGCGCAGCGCCGTGAGCACGTAGCGCGCTAAACGCCTCGTGGCCAGGAGTATCGAGTAGTGTAATCGGGCGATTCTTGTAAACGGTCTGGTACGCAGAGATGTGCTGGGTAATACCGCCAGCCTCACCACTTGCGACCTTGGTATCGAGAATTGCGTCGAGCAGACTCGTCTTACCGTGGTCGACGTGGCCCATAACAGCTACGATCGGTGGGCGTTCGGTAGCCTTATCGGTAAAGGTACGTTCTTTGCGCGCAGGGTTTGCGTCATTGTTTTCTTTCTTCTCGAGCTGAATGTCCAGCCCTAGCTCATCGATGATAATTTGAGCTGTTTCGAGATCAATCCGTTGATTGACCGTCGCCATAATGCCATTTTTGAACAATTCGCCAATCAGTTTCGTAACTGGCAAATCCAACTGAGCCGCAAGCTCACCCACGGTAATCATGTCAGCAATGACTAGTTTTTTCTGTGCCATAGCCGCGGTCTCCTTTTATCCAAGCGCTTGCGCGGACGCAGTTGCCTGCGCCCGCGATTTGCTTTTTACTTACTTCTTCAGACTGAGAGAGATCTTGCGATTCTCTTTGTCGATGTCCAGAATCACGAAGTGCTTCTTCTCATTGAGCTTGAAGAGCTTCTCTGGGTCGGCACCCTCGCCTTCACCGAGTTCGGTGATGTGTACGAGTGCTTCTACCGCTGGGCTGATCTGAATGAACGCGCCAAACGGAGTGATGCGAGTAACAGTACCCTCAACATCGTCGCCCTTCTTGAACTTCTCTACCTCTTTGACCCATGGGTCTTCCTGAAGTTGCTTCAGGCTGAGGCTCAATCGGTCCTTGTCGATAGCGATGATCTTAGCTTCGACGACGTCACCAACCTTCACGTAGTCACTTGGGTTGTTTACACGCTCCCAAGAGATTTCTGAAATGTGGATCAAGCCCTCGATGCCGTCAACGTTCACGAATGCGCCGAAGTCGACAACACCAGTGATTACGCCCTTAACGACGTCACCAACCTTGAGCTGCTCGAATCGCTGCTGCATGTTCTCGCGAACAGCTTCCTTCTCAGAGAAGATCAGCTTGTTCTGCTTGCGGTCAGCATCCAGGATGCGAACGGTAAGAGGCTTGCCAATGATCGCGTTGAGGCGTTGCAGGATTTCATCCTTGTCAGCACCAGATACGCGTGGATAGTGCTCTGCGCTCAGCTGAGATACAGGCAGGAAGCCACGAATGCCTTCGAGTTCGATCAACAGACCGCCTCGGTTTGCGTCGTAAGCAGTAACCTCGATGGTTTCACCAGCGTCGAATACGCGCTTGATCTCGTCCCAACCTCGGTCCTTAGCTGCCTTACGGAGGCTCAGCAGTGCGTAGCCTTCGTCCATTTCTGTGTCGACAACGCTAGCGGTTACGGTGTCTTCTTCGTTTAGATTACGAGCGAAGCCGATCTCGCGGCGTGGGACCAGGCCGATGCCGTAGGCGCCCAAGTCGACCCAAATCTCATGCTTTCGTACAGAAAGCACCTTTCCTTCAACAACCTCCCCTGCGGTGAGCTGTTGTGCAGTCTCCTCGTTAAGGAGATCATCCATTGTTATTGCGGTGGTTTTCACCATAGTGTAGTTCTTACACTCCTTCCAAAAAGTATTTTCTTGCGATGCACACAAAAATAGCACGCACCAAAAGATTACTCTTATTTAAGCGTAAGATGCACTAAATGTAAAGAGGTGGCCCCTGTTTAGGAACGGACGTAGCGACGGTAGTCGGCACGAGCACGAATAAGCTTAGCGCCAAAGAAGGCCGCAAGGCTAAGTAGGCCGGCGGTAGCCAAGAAGTCTTCGGTCGGGCCAGTGGCAGGCATGCTGCCATTAGGTGTCGTGCCTGTGGTGGCTACAGTGGTGGGCTGCTGTGCGCTTGGGGTTGGTGCAGGCGTTGGCGTTTGGGTCGATGGCGCAGGGGTGCTCTGTTGAGGTGCCGGAGTCGATGCAGGCTTCTGCTCTTCTTGTTTTGCCCCTTCCTTCTTCTGTTCTGCAGGAGGGTTCTGCTGTTGCTGCGGCTGGTTGTTGATAGCCGTCGGCTGAGACTGCGCGGTGGCGTAGGAGTTATTACGAGCTTTCATGAGGCGCACGACGCCAACAGCAGCACCGCCCAAAATCAGCGTAATGATTCCAAATATCGCGATCGTCCGAACAGTATTATTGGCCACGTAGGTCTCCCTTTTCCCTCTGTACTCTCTTGTAATTTTTATCATATAACCTTTCGGGCCAGCGCACAAGGCATGCTACACTAAGTGCATGATCATCGCGGTTGATATAGGGGGTACAAAGACGCTCGTAGCTAGCTTTCATGGCGGGCGGAGCGTTACAAATGAGGAGCGCTTCCCTACCCCAAAAGATCCGCGGGAATTCTTGAATCAGCTCAAGGCAATCCTTGACCGCTTCGACGCCGCACACGCACAAGCTATCTGCGTGGCCGCCCCAGGCATCATCGAGGATGACGGCACAATTCTACGTTGCGCTAACCTTCCTTGGAAGAACTTTGAGCTCCAGATATTACTGAGCCAACAGTACGATTGCCCTATCTACATAAATAACGACGCTAAACTAGCGGGGCTTGCAGAGGCGCACAGCCTGACGGAGATGCCACGTACGGCTGTCTACGTGACGGTTAGCACCGGTATTGGTACAGGGGTGATAACACACGGCAAGCTCGACTCTGCGCTTCGAAACGCAGAAGGCGGCCATATGATGCTACAAACTGCGAGCGGCCTGCAAGCTTGGGAGGATTTTGCCTCTGGCCAGGCTATCCGCGAACATTTTGGCAAGATGGCCGTCGACATAACCGACCCGGCAGATTGGCGAGAGGTTGTGGAGCGACTGGCGCCGGGGTTCCAGGCTTTGATTCCACTTCTGCAGCCAGAGGTGATCATTATCGGTGGCAGCATTGGTACCCATTTCAATAAGTATGGCCACCTGTTGACAGAGGTGCTGCGCCATCGCATTCCAGACTACATTGATATGCCGCAGATCATCCAGGCCCAACATCCAGAGGAAGCCGTCGTGTACGGCTGCTACTACTATGCAACCCACCAACAAGGAATTACTATCACGGCTTAGAGCCGACCACCCCGACATTAGGTTTGTTGTGGGTGATGATTTCATGTGGTCAAAAACACGGAATGAACTAACAGTCGTTACGGATGAGCCTGCACAGTACGCGCTCCACGAGCTAGCCCATGCTCTGTTAAAGCACGCTGACTTCAATCTTGATATAGAGCTCTTGACGCATGAACGCGAGGCGTGGGACTTTGCAAGGTCTGTACTCATGCCAAAATACGGCCTGAGCATCGACGAGAGCGTGGTAGAGGAATCTTTAGACACATACCGTGAATGGATGCATACTCGTTCGCTTTGCCCCTCCTGCGGGCTCTCATGCCTTCAAACCAAAGCGAGCACCTACGTTTGTGTAAACTGTAGATGCTCGTGGCGTCCTAATGACGCCCGACGGTGCGCCCTGAGGCGCTACAAACTTACTTAAGCGGCAAGTTCGAGGTCGTTCTGGGTAACAACAGGTTGAGTTGCTGCTACTTCGGCTGCCTTGCGGCGACGGCTAATACGGCCACCCTTAGCGCCTGCGAGGCGTGCAAGGTCACGGTTGGCAGCGAAGCCACCAGTTGTGCCCTTTTTGCCGCCCATAGCGCCAATTCGTGCGTAAAAGTCTTTGCCGTACTTCTTCTTGTTGGTCTCGGCGGCTTGTTTGCCACCATTAATGGTACCTGGCATGTGGTAATCTCCTATTAAAAACTCACACTTGAGATAGTGATTAAGCTAATTTTAGCAACTTATGCTTAG
>CAZPGP010000009.1:28908-41012 GCA_964586395.1 uncultured Candidatus Saccharibacteria bacterium | reverse complement strand
CCCTGGCTCTACCAAATGCGCTACCGACTGCATACCCGTCCCCTGCTTATATAACTAGCCATTTATAGCACAGACCGGCCAGAGGCAGGGTGAAAATTCTCGCTCTATATGCCCAGCCCACTTCTCAACGTCTGTAGTTCGGCCGCCGTCGGCCAAGGGTTAAATGTGCAGCCACCGAGATTGATTGACTGCTGCTGCATCACAGGGGCCTTTTGTCCTACTGCGGCGCATCCTTGATGCTCAAACCCAAGCCAATGCCCGGTCTCGTGGTTAATGACCATATGCCTGTAGTCCTCAACCGTCCCTCCGTAATCCTTCCAGGCTGGGCTGGCATTTTGCCATCGATCGAAATTGATAATGACATGCGGCCCCACTCGACAACTCCAAACCGTATCACAGGCGCCGCTAAAAGTTGGAACGCTGCTAGAGGCGGCTAGCCAAACCGTAAACTCACATCCAGTTGTTACCTCCTGGAATTCGATGGATCCTTTCATAGACCAGCCCCGAGGATCCGAAAATGTTTTTCTCAGCTGAAGCTTCAAACCAGAAAGGTACGATTCGCCTATGCCCTCGACACCTACACAGTACGTAAAGACTCTCGAGGGCGGCTGTCTAGAGAGTGTCACGACCGTTGCTTTCTTGCTCTTGACGCCCTCCTTTGTGGCCGCAGCGGCGCTAGATACATCCTTGACCCGCATGTTAAACTCGCTGCCTACCTCCTTGATAAAAGCCTGTAATCTCGCGTCATCAATCTCAAATAGCTCACCACGCTGGACGTACCATGCGGCAGCTTCGGCAGCGGTAACAACCCGGGAGTTATTGTCAGCGATATACTTTATGGTGGTAGTCAAATGCCCTTCAAGCTCCTTCTTATCACCTTGAAGGTCAACGGCCTTCACCCGCGGCTTGATTGCCCGTACGGGCACGTTGATGGTCGTTTTTCCCTCAGCAATCTGCCCGAGAATCGATCGCTCCAACAAGGCCTCATCAAGCGCATACCCAGCCTCGTCTGGCGCAATTCCGACCGTCGTTTGATTCAACGTTAAACGAGCGTTTGCGGCATCACGATGGAACTCATTTGCAAAACCAGATGACAGTTTCGCCAAGCCATCCGCTTTAAGCGGCAACTCAAGTGCTACCGTCTTCAATAGATTCATGATAGGAAGCCATGAACGCCCTCTCTGCGCGCTCTGCCGCACGCTATCTATGTCGACCTTCAGGCCCAATTGCGCCGACGTCACTGTCACTTTCTGTTCTTCGTGAACAAGCTGAATCGACTCAGGAAGTTTCGCCACATCTTGCACCGTCCCAGGCAGATCTCGGAATGCTACATTACCGACATCTCTACCCATAACAGTTGTGCCAGGATATGTCCGATCATGATACGCAATGCCCACGCCGATATTTCCCAGTACAAGCAATGCCAAAAATACACCCCCGCCAATCATCAATTGTCGGCGAAAGAGTTTTTTCATACGTGCTGCAACTTTAATCATCTATATTACATACGCAGAATGACCCTAAAAAGTTGCAGTAAATCTATTTTGTAGAGAAGATTCTACAGTAAAATGTCGGCCACGCCGCCCAGGCGGTCAACCACGTGAGTCGCACCGGCGTCGCGGAATTGCTCGGCGGTTATGAGCCCGGTCGTGACGCCCACAAAGTGCAGACCAGCGTCGCGCGCGGCATAATAATCAGTTAATGCATCACCAACGTACATAACCTCCCCATCCATACCAGCGTCGCGCAAAGCAAGGAGCATCGGCTCGAAAACTTTGGGGTCAGGCTTGTGAACGGGCGTGTCGTCGGAAGTCTGGAGCTTATGTAGTCGCTCGAACGGAAATCCCGCTGGCGTCAGGTCGCGCATGACGACCTCGCGGGCAGTAGCGGTCACGATGCCGAGCTTCATGTCGGCGGCATGCAGGCGATCCAGGACGTGCAAGGTGTCTTCTTGCAGCTCAATTGGGAACAGATGCGAAAGCTTCACGTATTCCTCGTGCACGCGGTCGACGTGGTCCACGTGACCGTAGAGTCCCTCGAGGAACAGATGGAACGGCTTGCCCCAATGCGAACGAAATTCATCGCTATCCAGGTCCAAGCCATAGCGCTCCTTCGCAAAGTGCGTGTGCTGTTGGAACTTGATTTCAAACGTCTTGATAAGAGTGTCGTCCATGTCGAAGACGACTGCTTTGATATTGCTTTTGTTCATAAGATTTGTCGCTGATTTTCAGAGGTCAGCGGTTAACTCCGTTAAATAGGCCGGATATGAATTGTAGACCTGAGGAATCAAAAGCGCAATACCCCTTACTTTTAAAGATATTGACTATTTTGAAAAACATCGCCATACTATGCTAATTCAGTCCTTAACCTCGAGGAGCTAAACCTTGGACGAGTTCCAAGAACGTCTGTTGGCATTACGCCTGCGCTTACAGGAACTGCCGGTCATGCCGACGGACAAACCTGCCAAGCGCGCCACCAGATTTCGAAGGCTACGGCGGCGACCCGCGGAACAAGCAGAACTGAACGACCCTCAGCAACCCAGGACCCAAGGAGCGTAAAGCCCGATGCAAACCCCTGATATGCGCGCCCTCCGAGCGCGCGCATTCGCCACGCGGCCCAAGACCCCGTGGCTACTGATCGCACTCGACTGGGTGCTCGATCAGGTGAGCAAGGCTCCCCGCCCTGTGCGGACGCCCCTGTTCTACGCGGTCCTGGTTCTGTCCGACGTCCTGCTGCCGGTCCAGATCCTCCTGCTTCAGGAGGCGCTGTACGACCGACTGTACCCGGAGTCTGCTCAGAGCTGAAGAAGTCCGTCCGGCGGCCCGCTACCAAGCGTGGCCGACCGGGCGGCACCCGAACACCCATGCGGTGTCTTTTTTTAATTTCTGATCTAATAAGTTCGTTTCTCCTCCGGTCGGAGGCCCCTGCGCAGCGATGTTGCTGCCGCACAAGGGGCCTCCGACTCGGAGATCAGTTGTCCACGGGGTCGTGGATCAGGCGCCCATCACCGTTGTGGGAGACTCGGAAGTTCCCCATCGTGGTGAGCACCTTGGCGCCGACGACTTCCGCCAGGGCGGAGTCTACGGTCGGCTTGGCCGGCTTGGTGCCGGCCGCAGCCATCAGCTCTTCATGGCGGCGCAGCTCGGCCGCGGCGTCCACGAAGTGCTGGGTCCCCAGACGGACGGTGTCGCCGTCCAGCAGCGCGTACTTCTGGGCACGCACGATGGCCTGCACGGCGAAGGCGGGCGTGAACCCGGCCATCGCCTCGGCTACCTTGTCGTAGTCGATCCCGCCGTCCAACTCGCCGTCGGCGATGTTGGTGCAGATCATGCGCTCGATGCTGCCGGTGTCGAGCGCGCCGATCTCGATCAGGACGTCGAACCGTCCCGGTCGCATCATGCCGGCGTGGAGCTGGCCGACGTTGTTGGTCGTGGCCAGCAGCAGGACCTCGCGGCCCTTCGTGACCACACCGTCGAACGCTTCCAGCATCTCCTCGATCTCGTCCGAGTCCGTGGAGGCCACCGTGTCGATGTCCTCGCAGAACACGAACGCCGGCCCGTACATGGCGGCCAGCTCCAGCAGCTCGCGCAGGTCGTCCCCGGACTCGGCCAGGATGGCCGTCCAGTTGTTCTCGACCGCGACGAGCGCAGTGATGCCGCCAGCGAGCGACTTGCCCGTACCGAACGTGCCGTAGGCCAGCACGCCCTGCTTGAGCGAGAGGCCGCGTCGACGGAAGTCCGCCGTTCGCCGCATGGGCGACCAGAGGTTGGCGTGGAGCGAACGCTCGACGTCGGCGGCGTAGACCGCCTTCTTGCACTCCTTGCGAAGCGCCTCGGGGTCGACGAACTTGGGCTCGGTGCCCCCGCCGACCTTGATGAGCTTGCCGCGGTAGATCGAGTGCTCGGCCAGTTCCATCTCGATAGCCGCGAACAGCATCTCGATGTTGGACTCCAGGCCGCGCGGCGCGGTGACGGTCATGTGGAAGACCGTCCCGAGCGTGTCGTCCTCGCTGGTGGCGAAGGTGATGACGGCGTTGGCCAAGGCCGAAACGCGCAACTCACCCCACGGCACCTGCGCGGTGTCGTTGACGCCCGTGTGCACGGTGATCATCTGCGGCGGGGTCGATCCGAAGAACGACTCGGTGGTCTTGCCGTCGACGAACCCGTACGTCTTCTTGAGCACCCGGAAGGCCGCGTACGCCCCGTCGTGCGGGCGGTAGCGGAAGGTGCGGCGGAAGGTCGTGGGCTGCTGGTCGTTGTACCAGCGTGAGAAGATCGCCACGATCGCCTGCCGTGCGGTCATGCCGCGCGGGATGATGATCTTGGCGCTGTCCCCGAACTCGACGCCCTCGTCGCTGAAAACCATGTCACCTTCCATGGTCTTCAAGAGGCGAATCATGTCCGAGCCGCCGAGGATCTGCCCGCTCATGTCGTGGATGTGGAAGTCGTCGAAGTCATCCTTCGTCGGCATCTTTACTCTCCCTACTCTCCCCTGCGTGGGGCTTGGTCTGGGTTCACCCGTACATCTCTCGGGGCTTGCGATATTCTATAATATTAACAGGGAAAAATCAAGGCAAATCGCCTCATTAAATTCGCATGGGCACCTATTGCGGCCCTGGTCTTCTTTATCCTAGATACCCAACAACCAACAGGGCGAGATAAAAACACAGCACATATGTGCTCTGGAATACCAAAAAGAATCGACGTGTCCACTTCACAAATAAGAAAAGGATCCAATCCAACAACATGTAGCTCGCCAAGACCGCCAGCAAGAACTTAGCCATCACCCCAATACCCGGCGTGAGCAACAGCGCCGCAACGAGCACCAGCATCAACACGGCCATCGTCCAGGCGCCCGCACCGTGAATCTGACTCTGCTTCCCTCCGCCGTCCGGCACAATCGCCGCAATAAACGCACACACGAGTGCCGCGCCAAAAATAATTTCAAAGCCCATCGCCAGCTGGAACGTTGGCACCAGCCAGCCATATACGAACGTTGCGCACAGCAAGCTGCTAGCGATCAGCGTTGCGGCGAAGATCTTGTAGCTCGGGCGTTGCATTGCCGCGTGGCTGCTCAGCGACAATACCGCGCGCTTACCCCAACGATTGATGATGTAGCCCAATCCAGCGACCGCAACCAGCAGTGCCAGGAGGCTGAAATGACGGAAGAACTCCATCGATTCCACTACACGCTCTCCTTCAAGAAGTTTGTGAAGGCCATCATCTCGAGCTGGTTGTCAGAGAGCAGCCGGTGGCGCTCACCTTCGTCTAGGATTTCGCCAAGATCGGCATTCTGGCACATCAGCTTTGGAACTGACGGGCCGAAACAGCGAACGATCAATCGCTCGGCGTGTGGTGTGTCACGCTCGGCGTAGAATTGCTCGAGCAACGGCAAAATCTTCTGCACTTCGCCGAGGTTGGCCTGCGACGCTTTCTGGTACGTACGCTGGAACTCGTCGCTGGTCTGATCAGCCATGCCCTGAAGCTTCGTCAAGAGCTCTTTGCTCTCCGCCGCCTCAAACATCACAAATGGGCCACCCGTAACGCGGTCGTCGTGCCCTTCGCAGGCGTCAACCGGGTTAAATCCCCGCATGCGCAGCGCTACTACTGTATCTAGCACACCGTCGTCGATGTGTTGGCCAGTCTCGGCAACTTGCTTGGTTACTTCAGCTTTGATTTGATCGAATGATTTAGTCTCAGACATTACAGTTCACCCCAGTTATTTCCAGTTGATACATCTACTTTCAGTGTGACGGGCAGTTTGTACACGCCTTCCATTGTGTCCTTCAAGATCTTGGCAACTTTGTCGGCGTTGGCGGCTGGGCACTCTACGAGGATCGAGTCGTGGATCTGCAGTAGCTGCTGGCCGAGGTCTCCCAGATTCTTCTCGACATCCAGCATCGCGAGCTTCATGAGGTCGGCTTCCGTTCCCTGAATTGGCATATTGATGGCCGCACGCTTGGCGCCCTCGCGGACCATAAAGTTGCTCGACTTTAGGTCAGGCGTTGGGCGGCGACGACCAAAGATTGTCGCGACGTAGCCGTCCTCGAGCGCCTTCTCTACAGTCTGGTCCATGTATTTGCGAATTGGCGCTCGGAGCTCAAAGTATTTCTCGATGAAGACCTTCGCTTCCTCGCGGCTCATACCCGTCGCAGCGCTCAGGCCATGCGGGCTCATGCCGTACAAGATACCAAAGTTCACAACCTTCGCGTCGCGGCGTTGCTCTTTCGTGACTTGATCGAGCGGAATGCCCAGTACTTCGGCGGCGGTTTTGGCGTGAATGTCTTCGTCTTTGTTGAAGCTTTCGAGCAGGTCGTTGTCCTCGGCCATCACGGCTGCCAGACGCAGTTCGAATTGGCTGTAGTCGGCGCTGACGAAGACGTTACCCTCGGCTGGTACAAACGCGGTGCGAATCGCCTTCCCCATCTCGGTACGGGTTGGGATGTTCTGGAGGTTCGGGTTGTTTGAGCTCAGTCGGCCGGTCGCGGCAACGTCGAGCGCGAATGTCGTGTGCAGCTTGCCTTCTTTGTCGACCTGACGTGGAAGCGGGTCGATGTAAGTACTCTTGAGCTTGGTGTATTCACGGTAGGTCGTAATGAGGTCGATAATCGGGTGCAGACCGCGGAGCTTGTCGAGCTCACTGGCGCCGGTCGAATATCCGGTCTTACCCTTCTTAATCCCTTGCGTTGGCAGGCCCATCGTCTCGAATAACACGTTGCCGAGCTGCGAGGGCGAGGCGATGTTAAACTCAGTTCCGGCTAGTTCATAAATCTTTTGTTCAAACTCGCGAATGCGCTCGTCGAACTTCTTGCCCATCTCGGCCAGGTACTCACTGTCCAGGCGGATGCCGCGATGCTCGATAGTGGCGAGGAGCTTGATCATCGGGAAATCTTGCTCGCGCGCGACCTTCAGCAGGTCAGGCGCTTGGTCGAACTCGAGGTTCTGGTCCTTGTACGCCTCCCAGATACTCGAGGTCACCTGCGCAGGATCGTTCATGTCGAGCGTGATGCCGCGTAGGTCGCTCAGCTCTCGCGAACGCTCCAAGGAGTTTAAGATAAATGCCGCGATGCGTGTGTCATGCAGGACTTCGCTGTCCCATTCCACACCCTCGGCCAGCAGCGAACGGAAAATCGTCTTGAGGTCATGGCCGATAACCGGGCCGTTCATCACGACCTTCAACATCTCCCTGGCCTCGTCGCTCATGCCACCCTCGCCGTACGCAACAACCGACAGGTCCTTGAGTAGCGGTAAGGCAGAATCATCGGTCGCACCACCCTCGAGGATCGGCAGGACACTGAAGTGATCCTTGTCGGGACTCACCCACATGGTCGTGCCTTCGGGGTTGAGGGCGATCAGGCGCGGCTCGCCAGGTTTGTAGTCGCTGGCTTCGAACTTCTTCTTAGCAATTGGCGGCAGCTCATGCTCTTCGATAGTTTTCTCTGCCTCGGCAATCTCGGCGCGGCTCATGGCGCTCTCAACCTGACGGAGCAAGTTGCGGAACTCTAGCTTGCGCAGCATGGCCACGAATTCTGGTGTGACGCCGTCATGCAGTCGAGCTTTATCAAAATCAAACTCAATCGGTGCGTCGACCATCAGCGTGATCAGCTTTTGACTGAGGTACGCCATGTCTTTATCCTTCTCGAGCTTGGCCTTTACGGCAGGCTTCACGTCGTCGAGGTGCTCATACACGCCGTCGAGCGTCTTGTAATTCTTGATGAGTTCCAGCGCGGTCTTCTCTCCTACGCCTGCGACACCCGGGATGTTGTCGGATGAGTCGCCCTTCAATGCTTTCACATCCACCCACTGGTGCGCGTCGACGCCGTACTTGGCCATGAAGGAATCCTCGTCGAATTCCTCGATGTGCGTCAGGCCTTTCTTGAGCGTGTATATGTGCGTGTGCTTGTTCACTAGCTGCAAAAGATCGAGGTCACTACTCACCAGGTAGCTCTCGATTCCTTGTTCGCCCGCCTGCTTGGCAAAGGCGCCCATGAGGTCGTCGGCTTCGTAGTCGTCGGCTTCGTACATTGGCCAACCGAGCGAGTTCAGCAGGTCCATTAGGATCGGCACCTGCTCGTAGAAGTCCGGCGGAGCTGGCTTGCGGTTGCCCTTGTACTGTGGGTACAGCGCCAGACGCGAGCGAATATTAGTGTGGCGCTTGTCCCAGGCTACAGCGACATAGTTCGGCTTGAGCCGTTTGATAATTTCCATCGCCATGACAGCAAAGCCGTACACACCCCCCGTCGGCGTACCATCCTTGGTACTGAGATTGGGCATGGCGTAATAGCCGCGGTAAAAAACTGATTTTCCATCTATAACAACAAGTCGCTCGCTCATACGTCCCAGTATAGCACTAGAGGTCTACCAGATGACGTCAGCAAGTTGTGTCTTGTCGTACGAAGAGTTCATTGGCACGTCCATAAATTCATCCTTCGCGAACCACCTCCACTCCGACACATGGCTCGTTTCGGCCAGCCGCTCCGCCGGCACTGACGCCTTGAAAAACAAGTTCATGCGCGGCACGGCATTCACAACGTTTCCGATATTGTAGTGCACTATCCGGAAATCAGATGCGACATCCTTGGCTGGCACGCCCAGCTCTTCCTCTACTTCGCGCGTGAGTGACAACTCGATGCTCTCGCCGTGGCCCACTCCCCCGCCTGGGATAGCCCACCAGCCGTCCGAGGACTCTTTCACAAGGAGCACCTTGCCGTCCTGGACGATCAATACTCTAATAGCAACTCGATACAGGCAATCATCTATGTCGTTCAGTCGTGGGTCTATTTGCATGCCTCAATCATACTATATTGACAATTCGCGCGCCCATGCTAGAATCACCCTTTGTGCGTGAGGTCGAAACCGCGCTTTTAGTGTCCGCTTCTCCCCTGTTAGTGAGGCGCCATGTCAAACCTCGACACTTTCTGTGAGTGTCCCTGTCTGCCCTGCACCAACCGGCGCAAGACCAACGACGTTCTTGGCTGGCACTGTGGCGAGGGCTGGCTGTGCTGGTTCCCGCCAAGCAAACAAGTTCGAAAGCCTTGTCGCTGCGCTGGGCGCACCAAGGCTGCATTGGCCAAGCTTCGGCGGCGTTAGTCGCTCTCAGCACCAGGGGTGGCGCGCATCGACGACCGTCACCCCTGACAATTCAAACTATATAGGGTATAATTCTCGCAACATGGCAAATATTCAGCCCAAACTCATCGCTCTCGTAGGCATGCCCGGCTCCGGCAAAGGCACATGTACTGACCACCTCTCAGAAAGATATAATCTCCCGCTGATCCACTTCGGACAGATGATGTACGAGGAAGTCCAGCGACGCGGCCTCGACAACGTCAAAGACGAAAAGTTCGTCCGCGAAGACATGCGCAAGAAGGAAGGCCCTGCCGTAATCGCCAAAATGGTCGCCAAAAAGGCCGACGGATACATCGCCGATGGCGCACAGGCTATCGTCCTCGACGGTCTCTACAGTTGGAGTGAATACAAATACCTGCGCAGCGTTTACGGCGACGGTCTTGTAGTCATCGCGGTTGCCGCGCCGCGAAAGACTCGCTACGAGCGCGTCCTAGCTCGCACTGATGGTCACCGCAAATACACCTCCGCCGACCAGGTTGAGACTCGCGAAATCGATGAGATCGAACACCTCGAAAAGGGCGGCCCAATCGCATTCGCTGACTACACACTCGTGAACGACCACGAAGGCAAAGAGAATTTGCTACGCCAGGTTGACGAGCTTGTTGAGCGCATCGGCATTTAATAAACTTGTTCAATAACAAAACTACCCCGAGAGATCGAGGTAGTTTTTGCATACAAGGGTCAGCTGCGGACCGATCGACACCCACGATGGGGTCGACCGGTCCGCAGATGCCCGCTAGCCGTTGGCGATGACGCCCTCACATGAGGGCAGTCCTTCCTGTGTGAGTCGACGGAGCCAGACCTCAGGAGCGAAGCCCACCACCTCGTCCGCCCCTGCCGTGGAAGACAACAGCGTGCGATCGATCAGCAGCTCCCCTTGCGGCACGACAACCGCATACCAGACAGCCCTTCCGCGTCCCAGGGAATCCTGAATGCGATCACCCATCGTCTCGCACACAGCTTTCAGCTCGGTCTCGGGCTGAGGCCAGCACTTGCTCTCGTCTTCGGGAGTGCATTTGCTGGCCGGGGCCGAGTTCACGGGCAGGCTGGGTGCGTCGTACGTCGGCCGCGAGTAGATCGGCAGGTAGCAGGTGCCCGGCTTGGCTGCCAGAGCATCCACGCACGGGTTCTTGCTTGTGTCCACGACCACCCGGACGGATGCCGGTGCTGCGGTCGACGTTGACGTCGGCGCCTGTGTCGGTCCGCTGCTGCTCGGACTACCGCACGAAGCGGCAGCTACCGCCAACGCAGCGAGAGCCAGCGCACCTACTTGTGTAAGCCTCATCGATAACCCCTAAAGGGAAAATTGCTTTGCGGGCAGGGACTATTCGTCCCCTAGCCAGCTATTCTAACCTATTGGAGATATTCGTACAGCTTCTTTGCATCCTTGTGCTTGCGAAGCTTACTGAGAGCCTTGGCTTCAATCTGGCGAATACGTTCGCGAGTGACAGAGAACTCCTGCCCTACTTCCTCGAGGGTGTGGCTCTTGCCATCCTCTAGGCCGAAGCGCATCTTCAGAATCTTCTGTTCGCGGTCAGTCAGTACGCCTAGCATGTCCTTCACCTGCTCCTTGAGCAGTTGAGTCGTTGCGGCGTCTTCTGGGCTGACAGCTTCATCGTCTTCGATGAAATCAGCAAGAACTGAATCGTCGTCATCATCACGAACGTTGGCGTCGAGCGAAGTGATATCCTGCTTGATTTTCATGACGTACTCAACCTTGTCGACTTCCATTTCCATCGCAGCTGCGATTTCTTCGTTGGTCGGCTCGCGGTTGAGCTCTTGCGTCAGGCGACGCTGGGTGCGGAGCAGTTTGTTGATAGTCTCAACCATGTGCACAGGGATACGAATGGTGCGTGCTTGGTCGGCGATCGCACGGGTAATCGCCTGGCGAATCCACCATGTCGCGTAGGTGCTGAACTTGAATCCCTTGTCTGGGTCGAACTTCTCGACAGCGCGCAGTAGACCGGTGTTGCCTTCCTGAATAAGATCCAGGAAGTCCAAACCGCGACCACTGTAACGCTTTGCGATGGACACCACCAGACGCATGTTTGCCTCAGCCATCTTGTCCTTGGCGTCTTTGTCGCCTTCCTTGACCTTGTGGGCAAGGGCGAGCTCTTCCTCTGGGTTCAACAGCGGAATCTTACCGATTTCGCGGAGGTACAGGCGAACAGAATCGTCAGAAATGTCGTCGAGGTAACTCGGATTGGTCGTGACATCCTCTTCTTCTTGCCACTCTTCCTCGTCCTCGAGGTCGTCTGGAATTGGCTCGGCTGCGTCGTCGACGCGTGCGGCGCCGAGCGTATTGTCGTCGGCAAGCGCTACATCGTCAGTAGCAGTATCGTCAAAAACGCGTTCGTCAGTTGAAACGTCCGCGTCGTCAGCTGGGGAGGCTTTTTTCTTTGGCATACGCATTATTCTCCAATTATTTTAATTCAGCGATTTCTTTGGTTAGCTTCTTGTGGCGCTCGTTTGCGGCCTCTCTCTCTTGAGGGTCGTCTAGTTCGGCCATTGAGCGGCCCAATTCGTCTTTCTCTTTTGTTTTATTCTCCCGGAGGAGCTGGTTTACGTCTTTTCGTATAGTGCCGTAGAAGGAGTCCTCAATAATCGGAAATCTCTCTTCTAGCAAAGTTTGCAATAAATCTATTTTGACACGAAGAGCCTCAGTTTGCAAATGCGTCAAGATATACTCATCAACCTTCCTTGTGCCCAGCCACTTTATAAAATTGAAAGTTATCTGCCTGTCGTCGCCTTCAAAGGTAGGATTCTCTAATCGCTTGAGCATGTCGCGAAGCTCAGGATAGCCCAAAGCTAGAGCCAACATCCTATCTTGATAGTAAAAAGCCGTGTCGCTCTTTCCGTTCGAGATCTTCGTTTCCTTGAGTGATTTTTCGACTTTGGTATCAGTTAAGCTCTCGATTTTTTTCTCTAGGGATCCTAGTGAGGTGTCTACTCTTTTGCCTATTAGCCTCAGATAGT
>CAZPGP010000009.1:20713-28808 GCA_964586395.1 uncultured Candidatus Saccharibacteria bacterium | reverse complement strand
GGCTGTTCGATAGCTTTCAGCCAGAGCTGTGGATCGGCCTGAATAACTTCGTCCGGGTCCTTGTAGCCGTCCGGGGTCGTAATAATGCTGAGCTGCAGGCCGAGCTTGCTGGCAATGCCGATCGCCCGCTCCGTTGCGGCGATGCCAGCCTTGTCGCGGTCAAAACTCAAGCGAATGTCGTTAGCCAGACGGCTCAGGCTGCGCAGATGGTCCTCGGTCAGCGCTGTACCTGCGGCAGCCACAACCTGGCCGATGCCAGCCTGATGGCTCGACACCACATCCAGGTTACCCTCAACGATTACCACGTATCCGGCACGGCGAATCGCCTCCTTGGCAAGATGCAGCCCGAAGACCTGACGACCCTTGTCATATAGCATTGTTTGCGGCGTGTTGATGTATTTGGGCGCGTTGGGCTGATCGTCGATAAGGCGCGCGGTGAACCCAACAATTCTACCCTGCCGGTCGGCCAGCGGAACCATCATGCGGCCACGGAACATGTCGCTCGGGCGGCCGCGACGCGTCACAACCAAGCCAGCGTCGCGCAAGTCTTGTTCTTTGAATCCGCGCTTCAGTAGCGCACGCAGCAGTGTATCGTCCGCTGCCGGCGAGTAGCCAATGCGAAATTGCTGCACAACCTCTTTGCTCAGGGCGCGCTTCTTGAAGACGTAGTCCACTGCCTTTTCGCTGCGGATCATACTCTGTTGATAAAATTTAGCGGCGAGGTCGAGGACCTGATATAAACGCTCTTTCTTCTGGGAAAAATCCTTGTTCGCACCTGACTTGAACTGGCTGAGATCGACGCCCGCTTTGCGCGCTAAAAGCTCCAACGCCCCGCGAAAGTCCAACCCCTCCACCTCCATGACAAAAGCGAACACATCGCCGCCGCGGTTGCTACTAAAGTCGTACCAAATATGCTTGTCCGGACTGACCATAAAGCTCGGCGTCTTCTCGGTATTGAACGGGCTGAGACCTTTGTAGTTTCGACCGGCACGTTTAAGCTGGACGTACTCGCCGATTACGTCCTCGATGTTCAACTTTGATCTGATTTCCTCTTTGGCTTCCATACGTTCCAATCACTCCTATTGTAACACTAGTGGGCCTCTGGTGGATCCGGGTCTTCATGATCATTGGCAGTCACCGCCTCTTATGCTTAAATACCTATAGTTATGGCTCAAAGACTTCAGTACGGCACGTACTACAGCAACAATTCGAAGGGCGCAGGCAGCAAGACAGCCCGCTTCCTGATCATTGGCGTCATCGCTGCCGCGGTGATCGGTACAGCCCTCTTCGCGCTGACTCTGCTGAATGGCAATTCTCGCAACGACCTGACCCTGCTGGCCGTGCGCGAAAATAGCCTACTGGTCCTAGCAAACGCCTCTCAGAAAGAAATTCGTCACCCAGATCTTAGCACTGCCAACAGCAACGCGACAGTCCTCATGACCAGCGATGTCGCTACCGTCGTGACTGATACGGGCATCAAGAAACTGCCCGATGACCTCGTAAAGAAAGAAGCGGACACAAACACGGAAGCTCTGAAGCAAGCCAACTTACTGAACAAGTTTGACCTCACCTACCGCCAGATCGTTCTGGGCAAAGTAGCTAACTTGATCACTCAGGCTGAAGCACTGCAGCCTACGATTAGCAGCAAGAAGAGCCGCGATGTTGTTGATAAGATCATTGTGAATTTGAAGAGTATTGAGAAGCAGTTTACTGAGTTGAGCTTGTAGTAGGAAGGGGTCCTGTCAGTCGGTCCGCCCCTATTTTTTGTCCTCGCGGGAATACCCGCTGCGGGCAAAAACCTGGGGCCGCCCCGCCGACTGCCACCCCATTATCTACTCGGCCACAAGCAGGTACGAATGTCGCACCAAATCAAAAATCTCTTCTTTTTCTAACTGACCAGCGCTACAAATAATAGTATTCCAATGCTTCTTATTCAGATGGTAACCCGGCAGAACGGTCTCATACTTCTCGCGGAGCATGACCGCAAGCTGCGGGTCGCATTTGAGGCTGACGCGCACAGGGTCGGACTTCTCGGCGATAATTGCAAACATCTTATCCCCCACCTTGTAGACGGCGGCCTCTTCGCCAAACGGATAATCAAGCCGAGCATTCGGCATGCTTAGGATATACTCTTCAAGTTCTTTGTGGCTTAACATAGTTTCATAATATCAAATTACATTGGTGAGAGTGGGTGCGGGCCCAACTCTCCGGGTTGTTTACTGGTAAATCAAGCGGTGAAGCTTACTTGCCTTGCTTGCTCTCCGCGTGGGCGGCCAACAGGGGGCTTGGGCCCGTGAGGATCCCCAACGCGTAGGCACGCCGCACCACGGCAACGGCGCCTTCGCCCGGCGTGCTGCCCAGCTCGTTCCTGATTTCCTTCATGTGACTACGCACGGTCTCAAGACCAATCCCGAGCTCCTGCGCAATCTCTCTGCGCGACTTGCGCTGATTGAGCAAGCTCAGGATTCGCTTCTTGTGCGGCGATATGTGTGGCTTTCTCCCGGCCATAGCGTCCTCCGTGGGTCGATCTATGAAGGAAAGCGGGTCCGCACCCACAAGCCAATACCATACCATCAGCCGCATATAAATTCAAGATTGTGAGAGTGAGTGCGGACCCAACTCTCCAGGGTGTACTGCTAGCTAGCGCTCAGTTAAGAGCTTGGGGGGTCAGCGCTGACCGCGGCGGCCTTGGCCACCACGTCGCTGCATGCGCTCCTCATTTCGACGCATCGGCCCGGTCAGCACGCCCAACTGGCGAGCCTTCCGGAGCGTTGCGTCGATGTCATCGCCCACAGGGACGTCAAGCTTTTCCTTGATCTGTTCGATGCGCGTACGCACCGTCTGGACACTGACACCCAACTCACGGGCAATGGTGTTGCGACCCTTGCTGTCGTCCAGCATCATCAAGATGCGCGCCTGCAAGGGTGAGAGTTGCCGACCAGTCGGTTCGGGCATAAGCATTTTCCTCCGAAAAGGGAGGTCGGGTCCGCACCCAAGCCAACACGATACCATCGAATAGGCAATTTTTCAAGAGAGTCGAGCGCTAAGGATTCACCTTGGACAAGTAAAATTCCAGCTCGTCTATAGACTCGCGGATGTCGTCCAGTGCACGGTGCTTCTCGAGCTTCTCGTATTCGGTACCGTACTTGCCGATCATCACTACCTTCCAGGCACTGACGTCGAGCATGCGGTAATGCAGACGCTTCTCTACCTTCGGCCACCAATGGCGGATAAACTGACGGTCCATGTGGATCGAATTACCAGCCAGGAGCGCAGGCTCGTCCTTCTCAAAATGTTCGTTGATAAATTCCTCAAACTTGGCCTGCACCAACTCTTCTGGTTCGGATTCGCTCGATTGCTTCAGAAGTGTGTCAGTTAGCTCTGTGTGGTCGACAGCCCAAGGGTTGGCGTCCATGAGAATTCTGAGCGCGGCTTCATCGTGGCCTACGCCACTTTCGAACTTACCGAGCTCGTTAAAGTCCCAGTCGGTCACAATTGCGGCCACCTCTAGGATGCGGTCTTTGGTTGGGTTCAGACCAGTCATTTCCAGGTCTACCCACAGAATTTTGTCGGGTGTTATTCGTTTTAGGTCTGCCATAAATCTAGTGTAGCACGCCTACTTCTTGGGCTTCATGACCAGACAGACGGAATTGATGCAGTAATGCTTGCCTGATGGCGAATCGTCCGGAAAGATGTGCCCCAAATGACTACCACAATTAGCACAAGTCACTTCGACGCGCTCCATGCCGTGAGAATTGTCGTCCTTGAACTCCACCGCGCCCGGCTTGGCGTCGTAGAAGCTCGGCCAGCCCTCAAGACCCGGCATACTGCTCACATACTTCGTATCGCTATCAAAGAGTTCCGCGCCACACGCAGCGCAGGCGTACATCCCACTCCCCTTTTCGTGGAGCAACTTGCCGGAGTACGGAGCTTCCGTGCCGCCCTCGCGTAAGACCTCGTACTGCTCACTGGTTAGTTGCTTCTTCCACTCGTCTTCGGTTTTTTGGATCATACCTTCATTATACGTGCTTGCAATAACCTTGAGAAAGTGTTGTAAAAATGCTACACTCCCCCACGGTAACATCCATCCCGATTCAGGGAGCGCACATGCGTCTTCGCTTCGTAGCAACCGGCCTCGCAGCATTGGCCCTTGCCGTCAGTGCCTGTACCGGCATCGGCGGCGCCAACTCCGGGTCCTCGGACTCGACGGCGCCGTCGATCATCCAGCAGCACATCACCTGGAAGACCGACGAGACCATCAAGCCCACCGCCATCCTGCTTCACTGGACCGCGGCCTACAACGGTGGTCCCGACGCCATCAAGGCGTTCGTCGCGGGCTCCGAGGGCAACATGTCCACGTACAACCCGGACCTGAAGAGCACCGATCGCCACCCGGAAGTCGGGCACGTCACCGTCCAGGTCGCCGTGATGGGCAACGGCAATGCCTACCAGCTCCTGCCGGAGCTCAACTCGTTCGCGCGCCACGCCAAGTGCGCCAACAAGTGGGCCATCGGCATCGAGATCGAAGGCTGGAACCCGGGTCACGCGCACTACATCGGCGACAACCAGAAGCAGTACGAGACCGTGGTCAAGGTCGTCCGCGAGCTCATGGCCAAGTACAAGATCAAGGCCGAGAGCGTCGTGGCCGAGGACGGCAAGAGCGGTCGCGGCATCGTGTCGCACGCGCAGGCCGACAAGAAGTGCAAGTGGGCCGACGGCGTCTACGCCGGCAGCGGCAAGACCGACGTCGACCAGAAGTACCTCGATCGCGTCCTGGCCGACGTGAAGTAACCACCCCAAGACCTCATTGCGCTGCATGCCCTGACCGTGATATAGGTATGGGATCCCTGCAGCAAAATGGAGGAACCATGGGCCTGGGGAAGTGCTGGAGGCGGCGTCAGTGCAAGCCAAACAGGTCTGGTGAAAGCCAGATCAAGCCGTTACCCACCCAGCATCTGATACTCGACATCCGAGTACCTGATGACGGGTTCACGCTGACCGGTAGACGGTACGCCGGGTTTCACCGCGAGGTGGCCCGACGGCAAAAAGCCGGCAACACACAAGATGAAGTGTCTGTCTGGTTCCGGCTGGAATCCGGACAGACCTACATCAAGGGGAGTCCGCGGATCAACGACGCGGACGAACTGGAAATCCTCGATGGGGAAACACCGATTGGCACCGTTCGAAAAATGAGCGGCGCCCTTTACTTTTACCCCGTTGAGTGACCACTCAACCTCGGCACCACGCGTGCGGCCCAACCGGCCCGCGTGTGGTGCCGACGGTCACCACAAACTTATTAGAGCTTAGACGGCGCTGGGATATTGAGAACATCCAGGCCGTTTTTTAGTACCTGCACGTAGGCTGACACCAAAGTCGCACGGATATTCTGACGATCGTCGCCAACGATACGATTGTGTTCATAAAATCGGTTGAACTGCTGCGTGAGTTCGTACAGATATGCACAGATGTAGTGCGGTGCGAGTTCGGCAACGGCTTTAGCGGTAACTGCCGGGTAACTTAGAACCTTCACGGCAAGTTTGTGTTCATCTTCCTGTAGTTCGCCTAGGCTTGTGGGCACGAAGTCGCCTAATTTGTTCAAGATGCTTTGCCCGCGGGCGTGGGCGTACTGAATGTACGGGCCGGAGTCACCTTCCATGCTGATGGATTCTTCGATGTCGAAGATCACGTCGCCACCGATGCGCGGCTTGAGGTAGGCATACTTCAACGCGGCCGAAGCTACGGCCTGAACTTCCTCAGTTTCGTAGCCCTCAGCGATCATTTCTTCGAGCTGGTCCAAGACTTCAACGCCTCGCAGCACTTCGCCACGACGACTGCTCATCTTGCGGCCGCCGCGTAGTTTGACCAAGCCGTGACCAGTGTGGCGCATCTTTGCGGCCAGCGTTGGATCGATCTCGGTCATCGCCGCGATCACGACCATGTAGTACACATGTTGTTCGTTGCCGGTGATAACGTGCGCGATATCCATGTCTGGGTAGTCGCGTTGCTTGGCGTAGATAAGCCCAAGGTCCTTGGCTTCGTAGGTTGGCAGGCCGCGGTTGTTGATGAACACGCGGGTGTGTAGGTCGGCCTTCTCGCCTTTGAACACAACAGCACCATCGCTTTCCTCGAAGACCTTGCCCATGTTGCTTTTGACGATGCTGACGCCCTCGTCGGTCACTTCACTTTCCGGGTAGAGGCGTTCAAACTCGACGTGCAGGCGGCTGAAAATATCCTCGAAGTACTCGAAGCTCCAGACCTTGCCTTCATCGCGGATCTCGTCGACCAGCTCGTCATCGTGCTCGTAGATGTGTTTGTTGATCGTCTTGATCTCTTCCTGAATAGTCTCGCTCTCTTCGAACTGAGTCGCACCATGAACGTAAGCTGCACCGAGGAATGCAACACGCTTCTCGGCCAAGACGTTCGCCATGCTGCGCTCGGCCGGGTTTGTCTCTGGGTCGAACCACGCATCGTCGCCGGTTTTCATAAAATCAAGAATACCCCAGATGGCCTTGGCCACGTGCATGCCCACATCGCCGCTGTACAGCACCTGGTGAACGTCAGCGCCACCGATCTTGTAGAGGCGTCCCATAGCCTCACCAATCGTGTTGGTGTAAGTGTGGCCGATGTGGAATTCCTTGAACGGGTTCGGGTCGGTGTGTTCAATCACAACCTGCTGGCCCGCATAGGTATCCTGTTGACCAAACGAGTTGTTCAGCTCCAGCGCCTCAGCCATAGCCTGGCCGACGACTGTGTCGCTCAGCCAGATGTTCACAAAACCACTCACCGCCTCCGCCTTGGCGATCGCCTCGTGCTGCAGGCCTTCGGCAAGCTGCGTGGCAATTTCCTGCGGACTCCGTCCCAGTTCACGCGCAAAGGTGAATGTTGGGATGGCCAGGTCGGCGCCAAACTTCGGGTTGGCAGGCTCGACCAAAGGCAGACCGCTGACGCCCAGAACTTCCTGGGCTTTTGCGGCAATAGCTGCAGTGGTTTGTTCTAATAGATATGACATACTTCGATTATTATAACAGATTGAATCTGGGGAGACTCTGTTGTCGCCATCAGGCCAGACTCGGCCCGATGGCGACAACCTCACAGAGTTCGCAGGGCGGTCAGTGCGACCGCCTGGCTGGCGCGGTTGGAATACAGCACGCCGGCCGCAGGGTTGGCCCAGTTGACCGGGCCACCCTGGAAGTTCGTGACCAGGCCGCCGGAACGGATGACCAGCAGCGCACCCGGAGCGATGTCGTGGATCGTGTTGCCCACGAACGCAGCGAAGGCGCTGTGCCCCATCGCCACCATGCATGCCTGCCAGATGGCGGAGTACACGCCCATGGGCTTTCCGAAGGTCGCCTCCAGGCGTGGCAGGTTGTATCGACCACCATCCCAGTAGCAGTAGTCGTACGGCACGCCACGTGCGGCCCGCTGCGACGAGCAACGAATCGGCCGCCCGTTGACCGTCGGCCGGCCGCCCTTCTGGGCGACGAACAGCATGTTTTTGAACGGGTTGAAGACGACGACCAGAACGATCTCGCCGCGGATCATCAGCGCGATTCCTACGCAACTCGTTCGCCACGCGAGCGGGATCGACTCGTCGATGTACTCACCGGTTCCGTCGATCGGGTCGATGATCCAGACGCGTTCGGCTGACAGGACATCTGCCGACAGCTCTTCGCCACGGACGGCATCGCGACCACGACTGTGTTTCCGAACTTCGACGATGAAATCGGCGTTGATAGCCGTGTCGGCCTCACTCACGTCGGTTCGATCGAGCTTCTTCTTCACGCCGACTCCTCGGCGCATCCTGACCATGCGAGCCCCTGCACGCCGCGCGAAGCGGACGGCAAAGGCTAAGTCACTGGTTGGCATCCAGCGCACCCTTCCTCGGTGGGTCTTCTCTGCGACCCCTCGCAGCCAATGCTAACATCTTTTGCCGATTACGCAAGAAGAGCACTTCGCGGAGTGCTCTTCTAAGTTGTGCCTAACGTACTGTCTATACTTCGGCGTTCACGGTCTGGCCGTTTGCAACTCGCTCTTTCGCCGCAGCGATAAAGCTGTCGAACAACGGGTGTGCTCGGTTTGGTCGCGAACGGAACTC
>CAZPGP010000009.1:7982-20613 GCA_964586395.1 uncultured Candidatus Saccharibacteria bacterium | reverse complement strand
CAGCGATAAAGCTGTCGAACAACGGGTGTGCTCGGTTTGGTCGCGAACGGAACTCAGGGTGAGCTTGCGTTGCGATAAAGTAGTCGTTAGTCGCGTGCTCAAGCATTTCAACCAAACGACCATCTGGCGACAGGCCAGTGATGCGCAGACCAGATTGCTCTAGCGCGTCGCGGTACTGCTGGTTTACCTCGTAACGGTGACGGTGACGCTCGACAATTTCGCGCGAACCGTACACGCGCTCGGCCAGCGAGCCTTCGGTGATAGCGCAGGTGTAGTCGCCCAGGCGCATTGTGCCACCGGTCGATTCCTTGCCAGCCTGACCTTCCATAATGTAGATGACTGGGTGGGTCGTCTCTGTGTTCACTTCGGTTGTGTTGGCGTCTTCCAAGCCAGATTCGCGGGCCGCAGCGATGGCAGCGACTTGCAAACCTAGGCAAATACCAAGGTATGGCTTGTTGTGATCCATTGCGTAGCCAGCAGCAGCAATCTTACCCTCAACGCCACGCGAGCCAAAGCCGCCAGGAACGAGGACCGCATCATAGTTGTTCAGACTCTCTGTCCCCTCTCGCTCGAGCGATTCAGCATCAATCCATTCGTAGTCCAGGTTAACTTCTTGATTCCACGCGGCGGACTTCAGCGATTCGATGACCGAGAAATACGTGTCTTCGTTGTCCAGGTACTTGGCTACAATGCCAACCTTAACGGTGTGCTCGCGCTCGGCGGTCGCAGCCAGCACGATGTCGTGCCACTGCTTCATGTCGGCAGGTTCGGCAGCAATGCCAAAACGCTCCAACACAAAATCATCCACGCCATTTTCCTCGAGCGTTAGAGGAACTTCGTAGACGGTACGAGCGTTTGGCAGCAACACAACTGCGTCGGTCGGAACACCGCCGAACATGCTGAGCTTGCCCTTTACGCCTTCGCCAACCTGGCCTTCAGTGCGAGCCAACAGCAGGTCAGGGGCAACGCCCAAACCCCGCAACTCGCGGACGGCCATCTGTGCTGGCTTGGTCTTGAATTCTTTACTTGTTCCCAGATACGGGATGTAGACAACATGCGCAAAAATGCAGTTGTTGCGACCGACTTTGCCGCTCAATTCGCGAATAGCTTCCACAAACGCCAAGCCTTCAATGTCACCAACGGTGCCACCAATCTCGACGATGTGCACATCGCTGCCCTCACCGGCTTCGATGATCGCGCGTTGGATGGCGTCCGTAAAGTGCGGCACCATCTGGACGGTCTTGCCCTGGAATTTCCCAGCGCGTTCTTCTTCAATTAATTGGCGCAGAAGCCGCCCACTCATAGTTGAACTCGCCTGGGTGAGTTCGATATCTAAATAGCGCTCATAATGGCCGAGATCCAGGTCCGTCTCGGCTCCGTCCTTGGTGACATAACATTCACCGTGTTCTGCTGGGTTGAGCATTCCGGCATCGACGTTAAGGTATGGGTCACACTTTTGAATCGTGACCTTCAAACCGCGGGCTTTTAAAACGGCCCCCAATGATGCGGCCGTTATTCCCTTTCCTACGCCGGAAAGCACTCCACCAGTAACAAAGACATAGCGCGTGCTGCTAGTTTTACGCTCCATGTATGCTTATTATATACAATCTATAGCTATTTGGCGAGCACGCCCCGCTCTCTTAGAAACTTGTTGTTTTTAATGTCTGTGACACCAGTAAAAGTTGCGAGCATAATAAGGTTAATGACAAATAGCGCCAAAACTTTCACCCTCATAACTGGAGCAAGTGGAGGGTTTGGTGCTGAATTTGCCCGACTGTGCGCGGCAGAGGGGCGAAACCTCATTCTCGTCGCCAGAAGCAGCGGCAAATTGGAACGGCTAGCACAGGAGCTCGGCGGCGACATTGCCATTCATACGATTGCGCAGGACTTATCCGAACCAGGGGCGGCTCAGAAACTCTATCAAAGGATTCGCAAGCAACGATTCATCATTGACCAGCTAATTAACAACGCCGGCTCAGGAGACTTTGCACCGCTCGCCAAGGCCAATCCAACTCGCCAAGAGCGCATGATTGAGCTCAACATCACCTCGCTCACCCTCCTGACTACCCTACTGCTGCCGGCTATGATCCAGCGCAAACAAGGGCGAATTATGAACGTTGGCTCCGTGGCAAGCTTCGTCCCGGTTCCATCTATGAGCGTCTACGGTGCTAGCAAGTCATATGTCCTGTCTTTCTCTGAAGCACTCAGCGCCGAACTCCGCGGCACTGGCGTCACGGTAACGTGCCTGTGCCCCGGGCCAACCAAGACCAGCTTTAGCCGCACCGCTCGCCTTCCCGGCTCACACCCAATATCGCGCAGTAGGCGGAGCGCAAGCTCAGTCGCTCAATTTGGTTACCGGGCGATGTGCGACGGCGTCTTGCTAGCCGTCCCCGGTCTTCGGAATCAATTCTTCATCGGCCTGGCCAAGTTATTACCGCGCGCCATAGTTCGGCGAATGATGCTCGCCTATGGCTCACGCGCTTAGGTACTAGCCAAAAACCTCAATTAGTTGCATAATTAACAACCATACCCCGGGAAGTACCCGGGTATGCACGTCCCCTCGACGGTAAGTGAGGTGTGAATAGTGTCGCAACAAGAACCCCCAGAGTTCTCGGTGCCGGAGCCGCCGGCCAGAACCATCCCCGGTTGGCACATCGCCATGGGCCTATCGGGTTGGATTCTGTACGCGCTCGTGACCCACACGGCCTTCCTGATCCTGGCGATCATCCTCAGTCTCCTCGCTGTGCCTCGGCTCGTCCGAGGCACATGGGAGAAGGCCGACGAGCGCATCACCGAGCAACTGAACCAACCCACCACGCCGAGCAAACGCGCAGCAAGCGTGTTGTTCCGCGGCGAGAAGCTGCTGTGGGAAGGCGCGGATCACCCTGCCAGCATGGCGGGGTGGTATGCATTCAGCGGGTTGATTACGGCCGGAGCTGGTGCGCTTCTGGTCTACGTCAACCTGCCGGAGTGGCTCCTCTGGACGGTCCTGATCCTCTGGACGCTGGGCATGCTGTACGTACTCCTCAAGTCGGCTCTGTGGCGACGGAACCGGCTGTGCATCACGAACAAGCGCGTCTTCCTGCTGTACGGCCTCTTCACGACCAACCACGAGATGATGCCGCTGAGCAAGATGACGAACGAACACCTCAAGATTCCCTGGCACAGCAACCTCCTGAGCTGGCTCCGGATCATCTCGACCCAGTACGGGACGATCCTTCCGGATTCGGCCGGCAAGGAAGGCAAGCTGGGGAAGGTCACGTTCATCCCCTACGCCATCCAGGTCAACCGCATCCTGATGGAGCGAGCGCTCGACTAGCGACGACGTGCGGTCCCGGCGGCGAGGCACATCTGCCAGCCGTCGGGACCAACCGTTCCCTACTTTGTCCTTCGACGCAACGTCAACGACGCGAGCAACAACGCGCCAATTACCCATCCGCTCAAGATCAATAAGTCCTTATTCAAAGTATCAGTTACACCAGTATGCATGCTCAATTCTTTCATGGCTTCGATGGCATACGTCATCGGCAGCAAGTCGCTAATCCATCGCAGCCAATCCACCATACTGTCGCGAGCGACCAGCAAACCGCACAAAAGTAACTGCGGTAATATAAAGGCTGGCATAAACTGCACGGCCTGGAATTCGCTTCGGGCGAAAGCGCTGGCCAGCAACCCCAAAGCCACACCCAACACGGCGATCAACAGTGTTACGCCAGTCACGAGCCACACCGGTCCAGCCACATCCAGACCCAATAAGCCGAACGACACCGCCCCGATAACCGCGCTCTGTAGCGCCGCCATAATACCAAACGCCAGCGCGTAGCCAAGCATAAACGACGTCTTGCTCATGGGTAACGTCAGAAGTCGCTCGAGCGTGCCGCCTGTCCGCTCTCGGAGTGTGGCGATAGAGGTCACGAGGAACATCGTCACCAGTGGGAATATAACCAAGAGCATCGGACCAATCGAATCAAACAACCGCGGCTGACTATCATACATATAACGCAACAGCGTCATCAACAGTGTTGGGACCAACAATAACAAGCCAATCGTCCGGTGGTCGTGCGAGAGCTGCTGCAGGATTCTACCTGTCGTGGCAAGTAACGGACGCATTACTTCTTCCCCTTCTCTACGAGCTTTAAGAATGCCGATTCAACGTCGTCGGTCCGTGTTTGGGCGAGGATATTGTCGACGGTATCATTTGCTATGAGTTTGCCATCGCGGAGCAGGAGCAGTTGGTCGCAGTGTGAAGCTTCATCCATAACATGGCTCGAAACGATTAGCGTTGTGCCGTCGCTAGCCAGCTGGCCGAACAACCGCCACAAGTCGCGCCTGAGCACCGGATCAAGTCCAACCGTTGGCTCGTCCAAAACCAAGAGTGCCGGGCGACCGAGCAGCGCAACGGCCAACGACACGCGAGCCTTCTGACCACCAGATAACGTTCCTGCAACCTGACGCCTCTGTGCCTCCAAATCAACTTCCTTAATCACGCGCTCGGCTTCGGTCTTCCGGAATCCCAGGATGCGCGCAAAGTAGCGCACGTTTTGCATGACCGTCAGATCCTCGTAAATACTTGAGGCCTGGGACATATAGCCCACGCGGTCACGCAGCGGCCCGCTCCCAGCTGGCAACCCGAGCACATCCACAGTCCCTGCCGTAATGCGCTGCAAACCGACGATACTACGAATCAGCGTCGTCTTGCCGCTGCCACTCGGTCCAATAAGTCCAACGACGGCTCCGGCCTCAACCTCAAAGGTCAGACCCCGGAGCACGTCATGCCCGTCGCGCTTTATCTCCAGCTTGTGGACGGCAACGGCGGGCGTATCCATTATTCGCTCCTCAGCGCCTCGATTGGATTGAGGCGAGATGCCTTGAGTGCTGGCAACGTGCCAGCTAGGAAAGCAATGAGCATGATCAGCGCCACAACGAACACGGCGTTCATTGGCGTCACGACCAACAGCTCAAATCCCTGGAAGTCCTTGAGGAATGAGCCACTCGCCCATTGAGTCACGAGTTTACTCACACCGTAGCCAGTAGCGACGGCAATGACCGATCCCCAGAACCCAACCAATACGGCCTCAACTGCGAACAGCATAAAGACCTTACCGCGTCGCATGCCCAGCGCCTTCATCAAACCAACTTCCTGTGTGCGTTCGTAGACGCTCATCAGCAGGGTGTTGATGATGCCGAAGCTCGCGGCAACAAGGGCGATAATGCCCACGACGTTCAGTGCCATAGTGATGGCTGAAGTGATAGTCGTAATCGTTTTGATCTGTTCCTTCAACGAGATGGCGTCGTAGTTACCCGCGTCGGTGATCAGCTTCTTCTGATCTGCCTCGCGAGCTGGGTCGCCATCTGTAAATCGAACAGTCGCGGCCATGAATCGCTTCTCCTGGCCCTGCGCCTCGGCGATAACCTTGGCAGTTGCGTCGTCAATATAGATGTCGGCTTGAGTCACGAAAGATTTCTTCATGACACCTACAACAGTCATTTCACGCTCAACAGTCTTCTGTGCGAGGTCCTGATAAGCGATCTTAATTTTGGTGTTCACAGCCTTGTCGGCGCTGTCAAAGCCAAGAGGCTTGAGGTAATTGTCTGGCAGAATAATCTTGTCGCGGTCATCGTTGTTCAGTAGACGGCCAGCAGCCAAGTCGAGTGAAAAGTCGGCGTAGACAGTAAAACCACTGGCAACGAATTTCTTGGCGTCACCGCCACGAGTCATGTAGCTACCACTAATGCTGTAGTACGGCTTTACCTCCTCGACACCCTTCACTTCCTTGAGTTTGTTCACATCGGCTGTGGAAAGTGTGGCTACAAACTGATTTGCAGCGGTGGCTTTCTTGGGGTCGTACTCTTTAACCTCATCGGTGCCGAAGCCGCTCTCGGCCTTTGGCATCACATAGAACACGCCGGGCGCGGTCACGTTGCCCAGCTGGCGGTCGAGATACTGCTGCGCGCCAGAGCCAAGAGCGGTCGTAAGCGTCAGCGTAAACGCACCCACAAAGATCGCAGAGATCGTCAAAAACGTGCGAAGTCTAGAGCGTGACAGGTTTCGGTTTGCGGTTCGCGCGAGGTCGAGCAGCTTCATTGTCTTCTCCTTCTGTTAGTATTCCATCTTTCATGTAGAGGCGACGGTCACATTTAGCCGCCAGGTCATCGTCGTGCGTGACGATGATGAGCGTAATGCCCTTCTTGTCGTTGAGGTCGAACAACATGTCTTCGACGCGCTGACCGTTCTCGCTGTCGAGGTTGCCAGTTGGCTCGTCGGCGAAGATTACTTTCGGACTGGTCACGAGCGCACGGGCAATACACACGCGCTGCTTCTGACCGCCCGACAGGTCGCTGGCTTTGTTGCTGGCCTTGTTGGTCAGGTCAACTTCGGCCAGGGCCTCCATTGCGCGCTTCTTGCGGTCGCGACCGCTTACGCCGGCGATCTTGAGCGGCAGCATCACGTTCTCGAGTACTGTCTCTCGGTAGTTCAAGAAGAACTGCTGAAAGATAAAACCAAAGTCGTGGTTGCGAAGCTTATCAAGGTCGCGATCCTTGAAGGTCTCGACGTCCTTGCCGTTAAATTCTAGTTCCCCGCTGTCGGGGCGATCCAGGGCGGCCAAAATGTGCATCAGCGTCGACTTGCCCGAGCCAGACTTGCCGATAATCGCTACACTCTCGCCCTCTTTGATGGCGAGCGAGACACCCTTGAGCGCAACGAAGGTATTCTCCTTCTTGCCGTAGGTTTTCACTACCTCTCGTGCTTTGAGTACAATTGATTTTTCCATGTACTCCTAGTATGAGTGTTTTGACATGGACGAGCAAGCCACAGGTGTGGCAAACTGACAGTAATGATTGCAATTGTCGCCGCTATCGATCGCAACCGCGCAATCGGCAAAGCCGACCGTATTCCATGGCGCCTGCAGCGCGACCTGCGAATGCTAAAGCAACTGACCGAAGGCCAGGTTGTTATATTGGGGCGTAAAACATACGACTCAATGGTTTGGTATTACGACCGCAGTGGTCGGCCAATGCCAGGCAAGATGTATTTGATAGTCACGCGCAATGCCGAATACCAACCAACCCGTGACAATGCGCGCACCGCGGCTTCGCCCGAAGACGCCCTTCGTCAGGCTCACGAGCTGGGCGACGACGCTTTTGTCATCGGCGGTGAACACATTTTTGAAGCCTTCCTCCCCTACACCGACCGCGTTTACCTTACCGAGGTGGACGCTGAAGTCGATGGCGACGCATACTTCCCGACGCTCCGCCCAGAAGAATGGTACGAGGTTTCGCGCGAGCACTTCAAAGCGGACGAGAAGAACGATCACGCCTCAGACGTCGTCATCCTTCAACGATCTTAGTTCGCTTCTACAAACGCTTCTGTACCGAACGCTTGACTAAACTTCTCTGGCGGAAAATGCTCGAGGAACTGCGTATATTGGGACGGCATTGCCTGGAGTGCGCGGTACTTCTGGATAACCGAACGATGATCGAGCTCGAAGTACACGACACATCCTTCTTCGTCGACGATCGGTGGCTTTTGAGTCATAAAAAATATGTTCAGCTCGGCATCGGCGGGCCGTAAATACTTTTCGTATGGCTGGCGGGCCTGGGCGATATGCAGTACTCGCGGTCGTCGCGTGGCGATGTGAACCGCGGCGTCGGTCCAGCGCGACATAGTCTGATGATCAGGGTGACCGGTTAGACCATCAGGGCCAAAGGTTATAACCGTATCGACACCGCAGCGCTCAATGATGTTCGCAATGGCCTGCGCAGCGTCGCGCTCTGGCGCCGTCTCGCACTCACCGTCATGGTAGTTCAACCAGAAGTGTTCATTCAGCCCAAGTATCTTCAGTGCGGCTTCAAGCTCGTGCGTACGAATCTCAGCCAGCTGTGCCGCCGGCCATTTACCCTCGTCCTGCACGCCGCCCTCGCCACGAGTCGCCGTCACACACAGAACGCGCTGACCATTGCGAATAGCTGTCGCAAGGAACCCGCCGGCGCAGAACGATTCGTCATCTGGATGCGCGCCAACAAACAGGATCGTACCGAGTTTCTTCAGGTCTGCCGCTGTGCGGAGTGGTGATGTCATATCGCTTATTGTAACTTACGCGCCGTAGAGCTGCCGACGGATTTCTTCGGGCTCATCGAGGAGTTCGATGTCGCGGCGCGCGAACTGCGCTGGATCAAGCCGTAGCGATTGTTCAAAGACGTTCAAGATTTCGTCCTCGTAATCGTCCCGAGCAATTCTATTGATCGACAGCTTGCCGCAGCCCTGGCATTCGTGCACCAACATCAGCTCCCCTACCCGGCCGAAGCCCTCATGTTTCAGCGTCAATCCGATTGGTCGCATCCCGCCGCGGCATTCCGACATGCGGTCGCCTTTGTCGTTATCGACATGGCGCGACCAGAGGCAGCAATTGCAATGGTTGCGGTTAGCCGTGCCCATTACGCGGTTGATAACTACCCACTGCCGACAGTGCGAACAGCGGAACCCGCCGGATTTTTGTTCGGCGGAGAGTGGTTTGTTTTTGCGTTTTTGTTCATACCTAAAATCATCATAGCGGTGTTTCACTTGGGAACTTCCTTGCAGCTTGCTGCGTCAAAAAACCAGCCTAACTTGGCTGGTCCGCTGGATAGTTCAGAGTGAAGCTATTTTCTAGTTAATAAGATATTTGTGACCAACCAAGTAAGACCCAATGACAAGGGCTCGTGTGTTCACCTGGGATGTGGTCGTCTTATGTAACATACACGCAAAGCATAACAGGGGTTGCGCCAGAGGTCAACCGTCATCTTGCGGAAGGGGGAAAATTGTTTAATAATACATCTGTTCGAGAAACGACTACCCGGAGAGGCATCATGAGAATCAGCATGCTCGGCTTCGAACGTATGGTTGACGATCGAGGTCGCATCCCACTACTGATCAACCGTGGCCTTCTGAAGCGCGGACATGGACGCATCCTGACGCCGATCGGCGGAGGGTTCGAGTACAAGGAAAGGGGCCTGAGGAGCCTCAGACGACTGGGCGCGGCCGACTTCGAGGGCCGGCGCGACCTGCGCTTCACCGTGCCGGACGCCAAGGTCCAGCAGGTCACCGCGTGGTTCCAGAAGCGGCGCGACCGCGAGATCTCGGCCATGCGCGAGATGCGCGAAGAACTGGTCAAGGAGACTCAACTGCTCACGCTGGGCAACCTGGCCGACGCCAACGAGACGTTCCGCGACTCCACGAGCATGGACGGCACAACCCACCGCGACGTGCCGGAGAAGGAGACCGTCTACCTGGTCGAGGTCTTCGACGTCACCATGAACCCGCGCGCCCTGCAGATCCTGCTGGCGGCGTCCAGAGTGCCGCTCGACCGGCGCTGGATCCACTTCGTCACCCCCAGCGAGATCGACCGGGGCCGCACTCACGAGGAGGTCACCATCGGTCGCATCTCGCGCACCCTCCTGTAGTCGACCGAATGTCTGGCGGACGCCCCACCCACCGAGTGGTGAGGGCGCCCGCCGGGCAGGAGAAAGAAATTATTAATATTTCATATAGGGGATAGACGCCCGCTACAACAAGTAAATAGCACAGACTAAAGCCTGTGCTATTTACTTGGCGGAGAGAGAGGGATTCGAACCCTCGGTACCCTTGCGGATACACAGTCTTTCCAGGACTGCCAGTTAAACCACTCCTGCATCTCTCCGTATCTCGGTCTATTGTAGCAAAAACGTCGTGAAAATAGCGTTACGCCCGGTCGAGTACTTCACCGAGTATCAACACCAGGTCCTCAATACCCTCTTGCTCCGCCATAACCAAGGCGTCATCTATATCCTCTAAGTAGTCATCGTACCGACCTCCGTCTCGCTTTATGAGGGCGATGCTCACCAGCATGCCTATCCGCAGACGACTGGCGTTTTCGCTATCGTAATCAGTCAACTGCTCGGCGAGCAGCCGATAGCGCAGAGCAAGCTCCTTCGTTTCCTCCCCTGCTTTCATTGATTCCACTAGGGCGCGTCTCATTTCGACCATTTCGTCGGTCTCAATATACTCCAACACCGAAGGTAAAACCTCTATTACGCGGCGGATTTCTTGTTCGGGATTATTCTCAGAAATGGACTCCATACCAGGAGTATAGCGCAGCCAGGGTGGTGCTTATCTTCGGCGCTATTGTCAATAATGTTGTGAAAATAGGGCTATTACTCCTTATGCTTGGCTTCTATAATAGACAGAGTCACTTTATGAAGCCAGTCATCGAAATCTACAATCTCAGCAAAATGTTTGGCATCGGCGACGCTACAACCGTCGCGCTCGACAATCTCACCCTTCGCATCGATAAGGGTGAATTCGTGTGCATCATGGGTCCGAGCGGTTCGGGCAAGACAAGCCTCATGAATATCATCGGCCTGCTGGATGCACCGACTCGTGGCGAATACTATCTCGAGGAAAAACCAGTCTCCGAGCTGAGCCAGCGCCGGCGCGCGAAGTACCGCCGTGACCGCATCGGTATGATTTTCCAGAACTTCAACCTACTCAACGGTGTAAATGTCATCGAGAACGTCGCCCTGCCGCTCACCTACAAAGGCATGCTCCACACTCGTCGGCTGAAGCAAGCCAGCAAGCTACTGACCACCTTCGGCCTACACGAACGCGAATATTACATGCCCTACCAGCTCAGCGGTGGCCAGCTGCAGCGCGTGGCGATTGCTCGAGCACTCGTCAACAAACCGGCCATCATCCTGGCCGACGAACCAACCGGCAACCTCGACAGTAAATCCAGCGAAATTATCATGAGCGAGCTCAGCGAGATCCATCAAAAGGGTAACACCATCATCATGGTCACCCACAACCCAGAGATTGCACTGTACGCCGACCGCATCATCCAGATGGTCGACGGCAAAATTGCCAGCGATACAAAGGAACCAATCAAGCTTCGCGACCCATCCAGCAAGCGTCCACTCAACTCCTACCGCAAGGCGGCCGAAGCGCTCGAACGCCTGCTTGATCGAAACGAGAAGGACAAAGCCAAGAAGAAATCCAAGCGGGGCAAGAAATAATGTTGATGATCGATGTTCGTATCGCCCTAAAGTCTTTGCGTGCAACTCGTGTGCGCACTGGGCTGACTATTCTGGGTATCGTTGTCGGCGTGGCGGCGATTACGACAGTTCTGGCGCTAGGCGAAGGCGCCAAGGCGACTATTCGTGATCAAGTCCGCCAGCTGGGAAATGACCTTCTGACGATTCGCTCCGGCCAAGGCACGCGCGACGGCAGCGGAAACCTCACCGACTATAACTTCTGGGCGGCGCTCGGTTCGTCAACTATCACCGAGTACGACCTCCAGAAAGTCCAGGAAGCCAAGGGCGTCAAAGTTGCATCCCCTCTCATGGCCATCACTGGTAGCATCCGCGACAACGTCAACGAACAGCCAATCAAAAATACCAGCATCATTGCTACAAACGTCGAGTTCGCACGGGTTGCCGGGCTCAAAGTCCACAGCGGCGACTTCCTAGATGATACCGCCTCGCGCAACACTGTCGTGCTGGGCAACGATCTTGCCATCCAGATGCTCGGCAGCGACACGGCCATCGGCCACACAGTGTACCTGCGCGGTGAACCGTTCACCGTCATCGGTATTCTCGAGAAGCACAGCGTGCCAACCAATCTCAGCGACCTCTATGACTACAACCGTTCAGTGTTTATTCCTATGGATGCCGGTAAGGCCTTCAACCAGGGCGTCGCCCAGATCCAACAGATCAACCTACGCGTCGAATCGGCCAACGATATCAAGGCAACCGCGGGTACAGTCCAGAAAACCGTTGCGGACAACCACGAGGGTGAAGATGATTTCGTCGTCCTCCGCCCAGAGGAAGCGCTCACATTGACCAACAATATTCTGCGCATTGCCACCCAATTCAGCACCGCAATCGCGTCGATTTCACTGTTGGTCGGCGGCATCGGCATCATGAACATTATGCTGGTATCAGTGACTGAGCGAACGCGCGAGATTGGCATTCGTAAGGCCGTCGGCGCTACGAACGCACAGGTTTTGCGCCAGTTCCTTATCGAGGCGCTCGTAATGAGTGTCGTTGGCGGTATCATCGGTGTTGCAGTCGCCTACGGTCTCGCGTGGCTCGTAGGCAATGTGTTCCACATTATGCCGGTTATCACCTGGCAGGTCTTTGGAATGTCGATGCTTGTCGCAATCGCGGTCGGTATTGTCTTCGGTATCATGCCTGCGATGAAAGCAGCGCGGAAGGATCCGATCGAAGCGTTGCGACAAATTCAATAGGCGCAGGAATTCCCGCGCCTATTGATGTCTTGCAATCGTGGCTTAAGATTCGCCGCGCTCTTTCTTACGCTGCTCGGGGGTCTCGTGTGGACGGGTGTAGTCGTCCTCAAGTCGCCAAGTCGTGCCAGCCTCTGGGGTCGAAACCTCCAAGATATCAGCGTCGGTGATACCCTTTAGGCGGTGCTTCTGGCCCAACTTAGTGCTATAGCCTACACCAGCCTGCAGCTCGGTCTCGATCATCTCGCCCTTGCTGTTTTCCCAAATCACCGCGGCTTTGCCATTCATAATGAACCAGCTTTCTTGCTTCTGGTCGTGGACCTGCAGACTCAGGCGAGCGCCAGCGTTGACGTGCAGGACCTTGCCGATGTACG
>CAZPGP010000009.1:6244-7882 GCA_964586395.1 uncultured Candidatus Saccharibacteria bacterium | reverse complement strand
ACCTGCAGACTCAGGCGAGCGCCAGCGTTGACGTGCAGGACCTTGCCGATGTACGGAGCGTCCTCGCGAACCCAATGGAGCTCGTAGCCCCAGGGCTTCTCGACGCGCTTTACGTATGGTTCAACGTCGTAGCTTGATGTATCAAAGGTTGGTGGATTTTGGTTCATAGGGGCCAAGCTCCTTCTTAAACTTCTCTACCAAATCAACTGGCGTTGGATTCACGCCGTTCAGCAGTGCCATGTACAGCGTGGCAAAGTCGCCCAGCAGTACACCGTAGAGCGAGTGCTCCAAAGCGCTATTACCTTCCAGCTGAATGTTAATCGCCTTCGGTCGCATACCGCTCAGCATACGGTCGATCAGCTCAAAGCGCTCCAGTACGCGCGGGTGCTCAAAGCTGCTAATGAGGTCGACGACGGCGAACGGCTTCTCCACCGGGTGGCTGCTCCAACCAATGAACTCGTTGTGGTTGAACTCTGGCAGGAAGTTGCACCAGGCGGTGTTCTTAGCATTTTCGTTCACGCTGATCTTCCACTTATAGGCAGCTGGGTACATCAACGGACCACCGTAAATGATAGGCGTTTTGCCGACGAGTTGGTCGGCGATTTGCTTGGCGTAGTTCTGCTCGGCTGGGACACTTTGCGCCCAGTTGGTCACAGCTTTTTCGAGTGGATCAACCAATTCGGCGATCTCGTCGATCTTTGCCGCATCAACCAAACCAGCTGCCACAAGGATCTCAACCAGCGCACGGTAGTCGTAAAAGACACCGTAACGTGGCTGCGGAACGGCCGGTCGCTCGACAAAGAGATGCCCGGCAGCCTTCGCGCGCTCGGTCAGCTTACCGCCACTACTAATCACAGCGATCTGCGCGCCACGGGCCTCAGCCTGAGCCAGCGCCTCTAGCGTTTCCTCGGTATTACCCGATGCACTCGCCGCAATCACCAGCGTGTTGCCATCGACAAAATCAGGTAGATCGTACGTCTTAGAGACGACGAACGGAACTTTCAGCTCCGGCCAAGTCTTGGCCAAGTCTGCTACCAGCGAGCTACCGCCCATGCCGGCGAAGACGACGTTCTTAATTTCAGTTTCAAAAGGCTTCTGCGATGCGATTCCAAAGTCATGTGCGAGTTGTTCAGGCTGCTTAGCGGCAAAACCCAGGGCGTCCTGGGGGTCGCGCTGAGCCACAACGCTCGCGTCATCAAGAATGTGTGTCATTCTAACCCTCCTACCCCACTTGCACCGCTCATCGATGGTTCGGTCTTCTCCCCTTTGCGACGGCTGAATTACTGATGAAACGCCAAGTAGGATCTTTCCATTTACTGTGTCACTATGATACATTGTTAGGTAATAAATAGTAAGCGTAAGCTTATTCAGCAAAACGTAACGAGAGGTGGGAATTTCTTCATGGACATAGCTCCTCCAAACCAACATCCAGCGACCAGCGACGACGAACTGGCCAAGGTTCTTGCCGGTATCGGTGCCGACGATTCGCCTACACCTCCTGCACCCGCAGGAAACGGTAGTAACGCTGAGGCTGCAGGCCTTCAGTTCGAGGAAACCCCTGGCCCAATGCCAGCCGGTCAAGCAAACGTAAACTCCCCTGCCCCAATGAGCGTACCAGCTGCGCCTGTTGCTCCAGCA
>CAZPGP010000009.1:0-6144 GCA_964586395.1 uncultured Candidatus Saccharibacteria bacterium | reverse complement strand
AAACCCCGAGCATATCGGGGTTTTTGCTTTGTCGCTTATGGTTGACGCGCCATCATAAAAAGTTTATTCTGGCACGGTAATTGCCCCAAGCGGAAGGTACAATTGTGTCTACCCCCAGCAGTACACGGCTCGATCCGAACGCGGTTCGCACCAGCGCCGGCGAGCAACTCGCCGCATTCCGCCTCAGCCCGCCGCCCGCCGGCGAAAAGCTGATCAGCGACGCTGAGCTGGAGGGCCAGATGCGCGGCTTGCCCAGCGTCTGTTTCCAGCTCAACCACACGCGCGCCGAGACCTCCCCGGTCGGCACCTGCGTCGCTGTCGGCTACATGGGCGGTCACGCCTTGCGGATCTACCGCAAGACGGCGGCCGGCTGGTGTTGGCACAACTTCACCCTCAAGGTGGAGGTGCCGACGACCCAGAAGGTCCAGCAGGTGAGGGGGCGGCGCAAGGTCACGACGGTCCCGACCGGTGACCCACCGACCCTGTCGTGGGAGCCCGCCGCGCCCAAGGCCGAACAGCCGGCGCGCAGACCACATCGACGGGACTACGCCCGTCACTAGTCGCACCCTCGCGGCCCCATCACGGCCCGAGTGAGCGACTCGCCCCTCCCCCGACTCCGGTCGGTGCGGAGGGGCACCCCCGCAGTATGAACTTATAATAATTACAATTTGCGTCGGGCTGTGCAGTGATGCACAGCCCGATCCGCCCGCCTCACTTGGGCGTGGACTCGCCCTTCACTCGGTAGAGTCCATCAACTTGCTCGATCTCTGCGTTCGGCTTCAGCAGCCAGAACTTCAGGGTTGGCTGAGCACCGAAGCCGCGTTCCGCTTTCTGAGCAACTCGCACGGCCTCCGAAAGGACGCCCAGAGACTGGAGCGTCCTGACCACACGGCTAACAGTAGCCTTGCTCAGGCCGGTTGCTTCTTCGATGCGGTGAGTGAGGTACTTGCCCGTCCACTCCCAGTTGTTGCCGTTCTCCTCGAACTCGCGCCGAAGAGCTTCCAGGACCTTGTTGATGCTGGGTAACTGATTGCCACCCATAGCGCCTCCTTTGCTAGCAGACTGATAATTTATACAATACAAATATATTATATGCAATACCTCTAACACTCCTCTTCTAACAAAAAGAGGCCCAGTGATGGACCTCTTTTAAATTGAGCAGTCTGAGTAACTACATCATCCCCATACCACCAGGCATTCCACCGCCTGGCATTGCTGGAGCTTCCTTCTCTGGGATGTCGACGACCAGGGCGCCCATTGTCATCGCGGTTGCGGCGATGGATACGGCGTTCTGAATCGCTTCCTTGGTCACACGAGCTGGGTCTACAACGCCCTTGCTCTTGAGGTCAACGAGCTTTTCAGGCGCATTGACGTCAAAGCCTTGGCCACGCTTCTTGCTCGCCAGAACCTGAGGGAGTTTCTCATCTGGGTTCACGCCAGCGTTGTCCATCAACTGACGGAACGGTTGAACAAGTGCATTCTTCAGCAGCTGACGACCGGCAGTGACGCTGTCGGTGCCTTCGATGGCAATTGTCTTGCTGAGGTCAACAGGAGTTACACCACCACCAGGTACGATACCTTCAGCCAGAGCGGCTTTGGTTGCAGCAACGGCGTCGTCCACGCGGAACTTCTTCTCCTCGATCTCAGTCTCGGTAGCGCCACCGACCTTGATGACAGCAACTTTACCGCTCAGTGCGGCCGCGCGCTTGTCGTAGTTTTCTTTGTCGTACTCGCTGGATGCAGACTTGGCCTGGGCGCGAATCTGTTCGACGCGCTCATTAACCGCGGCGGCTTGGCCGGCGCCTTCGATGATCGTGGTTGAATCCTTGGTTACGATAACCTTGCGAGCTGAACCAACAACAGAGAGGTCGGCGTTCTCGAAGGTGATACCGCGCTCTTCTGAGATAACAGTCGCACCGGTCAGGGTGGCGATGTCTTCTAGGATATCTTTGCGGCGGTCACCAAAGGCTGGAGCCTTGATGGCAACAGTATTAAACACGCCCTTTAGTTTGTTCAGGATAAGGGTGCCGAGAGCTTCGCCTTCGACATCTTCAGCGATCAGGATCAAATCCTTCTTGCCAGCCTGAGCTAGCTTCTCGAGAACAGGCAGGAATTCCTGGACGCTACCAATCTTCTTGTCGGTAATGACGATGGCTGGCTTGTTCTGTACGGCTTCCATGCGGGTCGTGTCGCTGACCATGTAGGCGCTGACAAATCCGCGGTCCATCGTGAAGCCTTCGACAACTTCAGCTTCGAGCTTCAGGCCTTGGCCTTCTTCGACCGTCACGACGCCGTCCTTGCCGACCTTGCTAATGACGTCTGCGATTAGCTTGCCGATCTCGGCGTCGCCAGCAGAGATAGTTGCGACTTCAGCTACACGAGCTTTGTTGCTGCCGATGTCTTCGGCCAGAGTTGCGAGCGTCGCCAGCACTTCAGCGCCAGCTTGCTCAACACCTTTACGGAGTTCCATTGGATTGTGGCCAGCGGCAATCAGGCGGTTAGCTTCGTTCAAGATGTTGTAGGTCAACACAGTTACGGTAGTTGTACCGTCACCGGCGACGTCGTTCATCTTGTTGGCAGCCTGCTTGATTAGCTCTGCGCCGACTTTGTAGCCGAGGGTTTCGTCGTCGTCCTCAGGGAGGTCAACACCTTTGGCTACGGTTACGCCGTCGTGAGTGACGGTTGGAGCGCCGTAGCTCTTGCTGATAATTACATTGCGACCTTTAGGTCCCATTGTAACTTTTACAGCGTCGTAGAGTGCCTTTGCGCCACCAAGTACGCGGCGGCGGGCGTCGTCATCATAAAAAACTTTCTTTGCCATACTCTTCTTCTCTCCTCTGCCTTAGGCTACAGTCGCGAGAACGTCTTCTTCGTTGACGATCTGATATTCGTCGGTGCCGATTTTGACGGTCGTGTTGGTATATTCTTTGTAAATAATCTTGTCGCCTACCTTAACTTCGGTGACGTCCTTGCCAACGGCAACGACTTTCGCTTCGGCTGGCTTCTCTTTTGCTGCCTCTGGCAGATACAACCCAGAGGCTGTTTTGGTCTGTGGCTCTTCTTTGACAGCCACGATGCGGTCTTTTAGCGGTTTTACGGGCACGCCCATGGTCAATAAACCTCCTTTTAATCTGGTAGTAATTGTATATTAGCACTCATATGTTGCGAGTGCCAAGTCCCTAACTCAAAGCTTTTTCGATGGATCGGAAGATGCCATCTGGCTCGCCAATTGCCAGCGCAACGATCTCGTCGGCACGGGCTTGTGTGTCGGCGACGCTGTAGATACGCAGCTGAGGGGCGTTACCAGATGGACGCAAGTGCGCAACCTCGCCATTGTCGAAGAAAATTCGCACACCATCCAAGGCATCGATCTTCTCGACTGCGCCAAAGCTGTGCTGGCTCGTAAAGAACCGACCGAGCGCCTGGTGAACCTGCTCGTTATCGGCAGAATACTGAGCGACAATCTTCTGCGAAATCTCTGTTGGGAAATTATCGATAAGGCCCGCCCCAGTAAAGCGCTGCGGCAAAGCCGCGAATACGCTCGAAACCGAACCATTGGCGTCGATTGCCGCACGCAAAGCAATGATGATAGGCAGAATTGCATCGCGCGTTGGCAGCGCTGCTAGGTTTTGTCCGTTCACTTCGAGGTCAACGCCAAGCATAAATCCGCCGTTCACTTCCCAGCCCACAACCCTCTGCTTGCCTTTGGTCTGCTCCTCTTGCATGGCTACGATAACGTATGGCGAACCAATCTTGGTGTGCACCCATTCAACGCTATTGTCATTGAGGTAGCTGTCGACAGCGTCATTGCTGCTAACAGGGTAGGCAGCAGCGTCTGCCTTTAACCAATGCGCAACCAACGCGCCCAATTCGTCGCCTCTGTGGAAGACGCCGTTTTCGTCGATAACAAACGGACGGTCGCTGTCGCCATCGGTCGAGACAATTGCGAATGCATCAGGATATTCCTGGCTCAGTTGCTTGAAGTACGCTTGATCTTTCGGCGTTACATTCTCGGAGTCGATGGGCACAAATGCGTCAGATCGACCAACCGGAATAACCTCTGCGCCCAGCTTCTGGAGCATCTCAACCAGCAGGTCGCGACCAACAGCGCTGTGCTGGTAAAAGACAATTTGCTTACCGGCGAATGTCTGACCGTCAAACACGTCGGTGTAGCGGCGCATGTAAGTATCAGCGACTGCAGGGTCGGCCGCCGGGAGCTCTGCCGAAACCTTAAGCATACCGGCTGCGTCGAAAGCAGCAACTTCGGCATCTTGAGCGTACAGCTCGGCGCGGACCTGGGCGACGGCCTCTTTGATTCCTGCTTCGTCTGGCTTCAGCACTTCGCCGTCGGCCTTGTAGAACTTAATGCCATTGCGGTCAGCGGGGATGTGGCTACCCGTGACCATGATGTTGCCAGCGTGTTTCTGAAGGCCATAAAACGCCACGGCAGGAGTTGGAACAGAGCCACCATACACAGCTTGGTAGCCACCGTCGGCGACAGCCTGGATAACCGCGCGAGTGATGCGTGGCGTGCTGTCGCGGAGGTCGCCGCCGACATAAATAGTACCGCCAGCCTGCAAATGGCCGACGTTGGACAGGAACTTCAAGAAACCTGCGGTGTTAATGTAACACTCCAGGTCGGTCATCTCGGTCACTAAGCCTCGCAGCCCTGAGGTGCCGAACTTAAGTTCGCTTGGTTCGTAACTGAGTGATTCGCGTAATGTTGGCATCGTCTGTCTCCTACTTCTGCATAATTTTCTTGATACGGTCGGTGAGTTCGTCCAGTTCCTCCTGGCTCTCAGCTTCGGCGTTGAGACGCATGACTGGCTCGGTGTTGCTGGCGCGAACGTTAAACCACTTGGTTGGGTAGTTTACAGTCAAACCGTCAAGCTCGTCCTGCTCACCGTCGGCAAATTCAGTTTTAAGCGCCGCAAAGACTTCTTTGGGGTCGCTGACCTCGAAGTTTACCTCTGGCCCCATGGAGTACAAGTGATACTCGTCCACCAGTTCGCTCAACTTACGGCCCGAATCGCTCAGCGCCTGCATAGCAACGAGCGCGGTGATGAGGCCGCTATCGGCGTCGAAATTCTCTTTAAAGAAGAAATGGCCGGTGGTTTCGCCACCAAACGCCGCGCCGATCTCACGCAACTTCGCACCTATATATACGCGTCCAGCTTTGGTGCGGACCGGTTTGCCGCCCCACTTCTTGATGAGCTCGGTTGTTGAGCGGCTAGTGCGGACTTCGTGCACGATAGAGCTGTTGGGATATTTCTTCAGATAATACTGAGCGACGATACTCATGAGGTCGCTGCCCAGGACCATGCGGCCCCGGTCGTCGACAAATCCAGCCCGGTCACCGTCACCATCAAAGGCGATACCGAAATCCAGCTGTTCGTCCTGCACCTTCTGGATCAAATCCTTCAGGTTCTCGGGCTTCTGTGGGTTGGCCTCGTGGTTCGGGAACGTGCCGTCTGGCTCGAAGTACATTTCCTCGGCCTTGATAGGCAGTTTTGGTAGAATGTGCGGCAGAATTGCACCAGCCATGCCGTTACCGGCGTCGATAGCAATATGGAATTCGCCGAGGTTCGGGGCAAACTGCAGACAGTGACGCACCCAATCGTCAGTAATCTCGCGGCTCGATCGCACACCAGGCGTCTCGGCCTCAGCTTCAAAGGTTGCGGCGGTTGCAACGTCGCGGATTTTATCGAGGCCAGAGTCCAGGCCAACAGGGGTGACTTTGTCACGATACAGCTTAATACCGTTGTATGCGCCTGGGTTGTGGCTCGCGGTGATAACAGCACCACCTGCGAGGTCATACTTACCGATCGCAAAGTAGATCATGTCACTGGTTACCTGGCCGATGTCCATGACTTCCCTACCCTGTTTCTGCAGGCCGTCCATAAATGCTTCGGCGAGCTCGGCTGAGTCGGGTCGCATGTCGTGACCGACAGCCACAATGCCTTCCTCAGGTAGCCAATCGGCAAACGCGCGGGCGATATCACGGCAACCGTCAGCGGTCAGTTCGGTCCCAACTTTGCCACGAATGTCGTAGGCTTTGAAGATTTCTTGATTCATAACTAAATCCCTCCTTGATACTTCAGGAATGTGACACTATTGTAGCTTATTACTCCAGAAAAAGCAGAT
>CAZPGP010000008.1:26115-47711 GCA_964586395.1 uncultured Candidatus Saccharibacteria bacterium | reverse complement strand
GCGACGGCGACAAATGTTGCGATCGTCGCAAGCGCCGAGAAGGCGTAAATACGCACCAGCGAATTTGGATGGCTAACTTTGTGTAGCATACTACGCTACCTCCACGCCATGCCAGAAGGCAACGTAGTTGGTGAAATCTTGGCCAACGCGCTTGATCGAGCCGTCCTTCGGCTCGGCGTAATACCACGCAGCATCGTCGTTGACTTCGCCATCGACAACGACGTTATAGTAACTCGCCGTGCCTTTCCATGGGCAAATAGTATGCAGATCGCTTGGTGTGAGTAACTCACGGTTAACGCTGTTGGGCGGAAAGTAATGATTGCCCTCGATACGGATGGTTTGGTCGCTTTCGGCCAGCACGTGGCCATTCCAGACTGCTTTGGTCACTTAGAACTCCTTTGATACTTCTATTGTATCGCACTGGCACCGCGCGGACCTACTGGAAATCCCAACCATTGATGTTGGTATCGCGGCCGATGCTGCTTGGCATCCAACGGAAAACCGACACCGCAGAGCTTTTCTCGTCGCGGAGTTCGCCGTTGCTGTTACGCGCGAACGAATACGTGCCCGTCGCGCTCGCAGCACTCTCGTAATGCGTGTCGTCGCGAATCTTTTCAATCACCGCCTGGCGGAAATCTTTCGCTTCCTTGCTCGACTGGCCCATTAGGTGCTGCAAAAGAGTTGGATTTGGCACGACGGCTTGTTCATTGACCGCCTTCTTGATGGCACCGATGAGGATATTAGCCGCGTCATAGCCAGTTGCGCTGTATGGATTCGGATCTACATTGAACTTTTCGCGATACGCGCTTACAAATTTCTGCGCGTTCGGGTTGGAGCTGTCCTTGAGGCTAATGAGTGGCGCAACCGCATAATACGAGCGATCCCCGCCGGACGTATGCAGGAAATGTTCGTTAGGCGCGACATTCATGATGGACGTGCTATAGGCGATATCGGCGTCGTTCAAGGCACTAAAATCGTCAAGCATGTCCTGAAATACGGCCGAATTTTGATAACTTCCTACAAAGATCACCAGGTCAGGCTTGTCGGCAAGCGCCTGAATCTGAGCAAGCTTCTCCCGAAGGTCAGCCTCGACGCGACTCGGCCCACTGGACTCGGGACCATACAACAGAGGCGTCTTGCTGTAGGCCTTCCAGTACGCTGCGATACTGTCCGCAAAGGCGACGCTAAACACGCTGCCATCGTCGATAACTACAGCTTTCTTGTAGAGTTGTCCGCCCTTGTGCGGCATGTCAGGGCACAGACCAGCAACCGCCAAAACATCAGCGGACAGGCAGCCGACATACACTTCGCCCATCTTGTGGCTTGGTGCGGCTAGGCGGAAGAATGCGCCCTTACTGTCGCGGCCGTTCAGGTAGCCGCTGTCGCAGTCATACTGAATGCGGGTCTGTGTGGCGTCCTTCGGGCCGGTCAAACACTCGGCGGTTGTCGAAGGACTAATGAGCGCGACACGGTCGTTCTCGGCGTTGGCCACCGGGATTTCCTTGATGGCAACGTCGGTATTGTATGGGCCTATGATCCCGGCGACGCGTTGGTCACCCTTGAGCTTGTCGATGTTTTTCTTGCCCACGCCAGCGTTCGCACTACCCTTTGGATCAGTAACGTCGTCGAGGCTCCGGAGTTTGAACGAATAGTTAAAATTCGAATCGTCCTTGTTGGCGCTATTCTCGCGCTCGATTGCCAGCTCGATGCCACGCTTTACCGCCTCACCATTCGCCTTGTCGATGCCGCTGAGCGGCAAGTCGGCGCCAAGCGTGATCGTACGTTGAAAGTATGGATACGGCGACAGGAGGGCCACCAAAACGACCGTCGCCACGAGAGCAAAAGCCACACCGGCCTTCCATGTTCGCCCCATCCACTCGATAGCACGCTCAACTTGCTCGTTGGCCGCTAGGAAACCGAGCGCGCCCAACACAATCGCCAGGAATGTCGTGATCGTCCACTCAGCACTCGGCCGGCCCATAACCTGCCAGTCAACAATCGACACCGCCAGGTAGGCCACGATGCATGCCCATATACTTCGACCGATAAATAATTGGTGTTTGGTGAATCTTTGGGGCACGCTGGGAAGTCCTTCGCGACTAAGTTGTTATCCCGATTCTATCTTTAGACAGATTGTTAGGGCAAGCAAGATTTATGAGTTTCTAAGTTTTCTGCCCGTGATTGTGCACCTGACAGATTCTGAGCCGCTCACTAACCCACTTGGCGTTAGCGCGCTCGGCAAGTTTATTGGCAGCCTTCGGACCCCATGAGCCACCAGGGTATGTCTCGATGTCGTTACCGCCCATACTCCAGGCATGCAGCACATTCTCTATGACTTTCCAGGCAGCGATGACTTCATCGCTGGTCGCGAAGAGCGTCTTGTCACCGCGGAGCGAGTCGACGAGCACACGCTCGTAAGCGTCAGGGTGCACGCCGTCGCCAGTGTTCGGGTAGCAAAAGTCCATCTGCACCGTCTCGGTCTCGGCGTCGAAGCCGGGTTTCTTGGCCTGCAGTTCGATCGAAATGCCTTCGTTCGGCTGAATCCGAAACGTCAGCGTATTCTGGTGCTCGGTCTCATTGCTAAAGCTCAAGGTTATCTCGGTCGCCTTCTCGGCCAGCGCCTTGCCAGTGCGAATCAGCACAGGGACGCCCTTCCAACGCGGCGTGTCGATATCGAGCCGCAGCGCCGCATATGTCTCGGTGATAGATGAAGTATTCTGAACTTCCTGATGATACGTCTCGTATTGACCACGAACCGCCTGCTCGGCAACTTTGTCCGGGGCAATTGGCACAATAGCGTTGAGCAACTCCAGCTTGCGCTCGTGAATCGACTCGGCGTCCATATTTTCTGGTCGCTCCATCGTGACAAGCGTCAAAAGCTGCAGCAAGTGGCTTTGGATCAAATCTCGCAGCGCCCCGGTCTGCTCGTAAAACGCCACACGCCCCTCAATGCCGATACTCTCCGCAGCGGTTATCATGACCGAACTCACATTGCCGCTATCCCAGACCGACTGGAACAACGGGTTATTGAAACGAAAGGTCAGAATATTTTGCGCTGTCTCTTTGGCGAGGTAATGGTCGACGCGGTAAATCTGCTGCTCACTAAACTGCGTGCCCAGCACATCGATAAGCTCGCGTGCCGATGCCAGGTCGTAGCCGAATGGCTTCTCGATCAGCAGTCGCGACTCGCCCACCTTGTGCTTACAGCCCTCGGTCAGGCCACCCTTGCCCAGCAACTCGGCAATATCACCAAATGTCTGCGACGGAACCGCCAGATAGAACAATCGATTGGTACAGGCGCCGACGCGCTCTTCGTGCTCGTCGAGGGCGGTTTTCAGCTTGGCGTATTCGTCTGGCTTGGCTAGATCCATGGTGACGATGCTGATCTTCTGTGTCAGTTTGCCGAGCACTTCCTCGTCACACTTGTCATCGCCTTTTGCCACGAAAGATCGTATGCTTTCGGCCAATGAATCTACCGTCGTACCACTCCGGGTCACGCCGATAACCTCAAAACCCTCGGGCAGTAGGTCGTCAGCAGCCAAGTGATACAACGCTGGCAGAAGTTTCCGCCGCGCCAAGTCACCAGTAATGCCAAAGATAACGAGTGCCGCAGGTGAAAGTTGCTGGTGGGTCATAAAGTCTCCGAGATTATTTAGAGTTGTCACGTTTGAGCGGATGACCGCCGAATGCATTGCGCATTGCCGCGAGCAGACGGGTGGCGAATGTAATCTCGCCCTTCTCCGACGCCTTGCGGACATCGACTGCTGCCTGGATTGCCGGCATTGGCACGCTCGCCTCCTTCGCCGCTTCCAGCGCCCAGCCCGTCTCGCCAGTCTCAAAAACCACACCGTCAGTCTGGTCGAGATCTGGGTATTTACGCAAAACCTGGCCCGACAAGCTATTCAACGACGATGCGATGATGCTTCCGCGCTGCCAAACGTCGGCAACCGCCGCGAGGTCGATGTCTTTGATTGGGCCCTCGCGCAGCAAGCGGTATCCCTCGGCGTATGATTCCATCATGCCATATTCGATGGCGTTGTGAACCATCTTGACGTAATGACCGGTGCCGGTTGGGCCGAAGTGCCTGTAGCCCTGCGTCTGTGCCAATGCCTTGATGAGTGGTTCAACACGATGCACAGCTTCTGTTGTGCCGCCGACCATCATTGAAAATCCGTTCTTGAGCCCCAGGATCCCGCCTGACGTTCCGACATCGACAAGCTCGACGCCCTTCTCTAGGCAGCGACCATAACGACGAAGCGTTTCGCGATAGTCAGAATTACCGCCATCCACAATAATCGAACCTTCCGGCAACAGCTTCAGTAAACCAGCGATCTCTTCATCTACAAATCGGGCTGGGATCATCACCCATACAACCGGATGTTTGCCCAACATCGAGATCATTTCTTCACGACTCTTGGCGGCCTTTGCACCAACGCGAGCCACCCGCCGCACCGCGTCCGGATCGACGTCGTACGCCACCACTTGATGGCTTTGGTTTTGAAGCCGGGTAACCATTTGCGAGCCCATCCTACCGAGTCCGATAAATCCTACTTTCATGACCACTCCACTTTCTGATCTGTATACATAATAAGTTCTGGTGCCAGGAGTAAAAGTTGCGCAGGCTGCTCGTCGGCGGAGATATCGGTTGCCATACGCTCGAGAATTGGCTTCTTGGACTCGCCCATCGCGACGCCAATCGCCAGATGCAACTGCTTGAAGAGCCGCGGTGTTACAGTGAGTCGCTCATGGTCCTTGCCTTTATAGCCCAAGACGAGCTTGTCGTGTTCGCTCACGCCCTCGGTGTGCGGCAAGATTCCCGCCGTATGACCGTCGGCGCCCACACCGAACTGGCCCACAACCATATCCGCCTCGCCGATGCGCTCGCTGAGACGTCGCGACCAATCGTGCGCCGCGTCATGCAGACTCAAATCCCAATCAACAATCGGCGGTTCCAGCCGAGCCTTTTCACCACTCAATCCACCGTCCAGCAGGGCGTGCCAATTGCTGTTCGGGCTGTCCAGAGGGACGAATCGTTCGTCAATAAGGCTAATCGTAAGGTTGTGACGGTTGGCGTTCTGCAGCATTCCCAAGACTTCCAGCTGCAGCGCAACATTGCTGCCGCCAGACATCAGCCAAAGAACCTTCAGCTTATTGCTGAGTGCGCTTTCCAGCCCATGAGCAATTGCCCTGGCTGCTCCCTCCCTATTCGTCACAACTACCCGGTGCATTAATCTTATTTAAGCACATTTTATAATGTCATGCTGCCCGGGGCGCCCAAGTCGTAAGTTCTGACTGGGCGCCCTCGTGGATTGATCCGGTCACGCACCGGGCCACACGATGGGCCGGCCCTTGTAGTGACTGTAGTGCGCCCTCATGATGCGCAGGATCTTCGCCGCCATGTCCTTGTGACTTGTAGGCGCCGGAAGGAAGACGACGCGACACGTGCGCTCCGCCAAGCGGACCCGGGGGCTCACGAAGCCCGCGAGCACCAAGTGCGCCGTCAAGACTTGCGCGTCGAACACCTCCCCCGCTAACAAATGAAACAGCGGCCTAGCCGTAGGCCAGCTCGCGACCGTGATCCCCCAGCCAACCGCGCCCGCTGAGGGTGCGGTCAAACTACCGCGGTAGGGCAGGATGTCAGGCGTTTTCGACATTTCTCTGTCTCCGTTCGTGAGGCGAGATCAACCAATACCTTATATCATAAAAGGCCTACATTTCCTACCGTACACCAAAAAACACCCGTCATCTCTGGCGGGTGTTTAGTTTACAGCTGCGTGCCCATGCGGGCTTCGTTGGCCCAGTGGTCGGCCAGTTCGTTGCCTTCGTCGTTGTTGTGGCCGCGGACCCAGACTAATGTGGCTTTGGATTCACGGAACAGCGGACAGACCTCCTTCACGATGTCGAGGTTTTTGATCTCGCCACCCTTTTTCTTCCAGCCGTTTTTCTCCCATGCCAAAGACCATTTGGTAATCACGTTAATCCAGAATTCGCTGTCGGTGTGGATGGTGCACTCAGCTCCTGCGGCGTCCTGCAATGCGGCGATAATGGCCTTGCCTTCCATGCGAATGTTGGTCGATTCAGGCTCACTGCCCAGGATATGCGGTTTCATGTCTCGGATAACTGCAAAGCCGCCCGCGCCGGGGTTTGGCTCGCAACTGCCGTCGGTGTAGTAGGTAATCATCCTACACAGTATACGCTATTTGGGCTGCTTGGCTTTGAGGTGGTCGCGCCAACCTTTAGCAAGCCCGATGAGCGAGAGCACAAAGATTGGTATCAGTGTGATCGGATTCAAGAAAAGGAGAAATACCAGGAGGAACTGACCTTCCGTACAGCTTGCTTGGCCGCCAAAGAATCCGCTACAGTGCACACCCAACGCATCTTGAATGTTTCCGAACGCGAGTATCGCCAGCGCAATAGCCAACAGTACAACGTATCCGTTCGCTACCAAACGAATCGTTTTGTTGAGCTTCTTGCCTATCATCAGCATCACCAACGCTGGCGCCAACAAAATGTACGTTGCAATAAACAGCAATCCCAGCAGCGACCAGTACGAATCAGCCGCACCGAAACTGCGAACCAAGCCCCAACCCAACATCGTCACCAGCAGCAGCACAATCGCGTACGCAATGCGCAGCATGGCGGCTCGATAGTTTTGCATGTTCGCGTCTGTTGTTGGTTTTGGTGTTTGATTTGTCATAACTATATATTACCAGTACTTGAAGTAGATAGGGTTACTATCGCTTACGGAAGCCGGCATCATGGGCGTTTGACTCATTGCAAAAATAATAATCGGTAAAAGCACCGACGTCGTAATTTCTATCGCTAGGAACCGTATACGTATTTCCCGATGCAAAGCTGGACGCGGCAATAGGCCGAGCACCGCATTTAACTAAGTACAACGGATATTTTGTAAATGGAGACACAAGCGGAAGAAATAGCGACACGGCATAAAGCGCAACGGCTACAAAAGTCGATACAATCGCCACATGGATCTTTCTATTCGTCTGAAAGCTCATACCGAATCTAGGGCCTAGACTACAAACCAGTAGTATGCGGCGAGCAGGCTGACCAGAATGCCCAAGCCAACCAATGTAAACACAGAAACCTTAACGGCACCATCCGCGTTTTTCTTTAGTCGAGAGTACCAGAAAAGCCCAGCACCTATCAAAATTGGCCCAGCCAAAAGTATCAGTACATTAAGGATCTGAAAAGATGAAGTTATCATAAGCTAATTGTAGTAAAAAAATGCCTTTCTGCCCAGGCAGTTTGGCCGACCGGGCCGGGTCGTGAGACCCGGCCCTGGCCACTCTTCAGTCGTTGGGGCGTTAGATGCCCAACGCCTCGTAGATCATCCACCGCATCGCATCTTGTCCCTTCGGGCTGGGGTGAATGGAGTACTCCGAGTTCGAGCCTACCTGAGCACGGATCACGTACGAATCCGAAGTGCACAGCTCGTGCCCGTCGAAGACCGTGTTCGGCAGGAAGTTGAACCCCGCCGCTACGGCCTTCATCTCGATGAAATCGTTCAGGTCCTCGCCCAGGTCACGAAGCGAGTTGATCTGCGTCTCCGAGATCTCACCCATTGCAGTGCCCCACTCACACGAGCCCTGGATCTGGCTCTTGGGCGGTACGAGCGAGGGATAGCCCAGGACGTAGACCTCCGCGTTCGGAGACCTTTCCTGAATCTCCTCGTACGCAAGTTCGAGCTTAACGCCCAGATCCTCGGGAACAAGATGGTCCCTGGCGTTGTCGATGGCAAACGAGCACAGTTCGACCACACACAGAGTAACGACATCAGCGAAGCCGATATCATTACCGCCGATCGTCAGCGTGACGACCTCCGTCTGAGCATCCAGTGCGTCAAACTGAGGGCTCTCGTTGTACTGACCGGCGAACATCGTACCCGTCGTCGCCCCAGAACATGCAACAAACGCGCTCAGGTTCAGGCGCGCCACAGGATTCTGGAGCAGCCGAGCGTAAGCCCGAGTACTCCGGTGACACCGATTTGCCGGTGGGCCGACGGTGTCGGTACCCGAAAGGAACGGCTCCACACCCTCGGCCGAGCTGAACGAATCGCCCAGCGCCGCGTAGTCCTTCCACGGCTCGTCGTGCTTCAGGATGGCCCCTCGCGGGTAGTCCATCTGCAAGCCGGGCACGGTGAAAGCGTAGAGCTTGGTGTTGGCCGTCTGACAACCCACACTCCAGCGATTGCACTGGTACGCCGAGACGTACACGGTGTTCTTCGCGATGGAGATGTCGCCGTCGCCGCCCCACATGTAGCTCGGCCCATCCGTCGTGTCGTGCTCGCCCCGGAGGGCGAATGCGGCACTCGTGATGAGCTCCCCGGTCACTCCGCTCATCAGCGTGAACGTGATTTCCGGGTAGATGTAGCCGCCGTATGTCGGAGTGGCGTTGTTGCGCAGAGCGATGTTCCCGTTCAGGTCCACCGCCATCGAGACGCGGGTCATGAGGTCGGGGTCGCCTACCTGCTTGGACCAGCCCGGCGCCGAAACCTTTTCGACGTCGGTCCACCCCGTCGTGGAGTCGCTGTACGCGAAGCGCATCGCGACACCACCACTTGGGAATGGGTGGATCTCGTGAATCGTCCAGCAGCCGGTGAGCGTGCCGCTCGTGACCGAGCCGTTGGGCTTGACCGTCGCGAGCGCGCCCGTCCGACTGGTCGGGTTGGCACACGAAACCGTTTGGCCCGAGGTTGCTTTGATCGGCAGAACCACCGTGCCGTCCGGCTGCGCCTCGAACCAGTTGCCGCCATCCCACGGATAGTTGACGTTGCTGACTGCGACCGGGTCGGCGAGATTCGCAGCGTTGGTGGTCGTGTACGGCACGTACAGGATGCTGTTGGTGTTGGTGTAGAACACCATGCCGTCGTCGTATGCCGCCGCGCCACCTCCACGAATGGAGGTCCAGAGCGACATGTTCACGACGACCTGCGGCACCGGCGGATTGCTGCCCGTCTGCGCCGTCGGCGTCAGCCCGATGAGCTGCATACCGTTGTTGCACGGCGAACTGCCCTGCCAGATGGTGACGTACAGGTTGCCGTTGGCACCCATGGTCATCGTCCAGGGCACACCGTTGGAGCCGCACGGGATCTGGTACTGCCAGACGAGAGAGTTGTTCTTCCACGCCTGGATGTACTGGGTCATGCCGTTGCTCGACATGGCTCCGACGTAGACCGTGCCATCCTTGCCGACCGTGGCATTGCCCGTGCAGAAGGTACCGATCGGGTTGCCGACCGACTGGTTCTGCAGGACGCCGCCCGTCGAGCTGAACGACTTGAAGACGTGCGTGGGGCTGCTACCCGTAGGGCAGCCCACCGTCACGCCGCCGGCCGCGTCCGTGAGGACCATGCTTGCAGCCGGGAGGTCGGAGCCGATCGTGACCGGCGTCCAATTGGTTGCGGGGACCGCGTCCGCCTGCGCGGGCGAGTTGCCGACCAATGCGAGAAGCGATGCCAGCATCGCCCCGGCCGAAAGCCGGGCGAGCGACGAGCGCCATCTGCGCATGGTTCACCTACTTTCATCTTCGATGTTAACGTACGCCGAAGGGGCGTATCGGACGCCCACCTCAGTTATGCGACTGAAGAGTTAGCAAATATTAGCACTAGTTGCCTCGTACTACAGTTATATAGTAAAAAGCCTCTCTCACTACTGTTTCTGGACTTTTGCTTTAGATCACGAAGCAACTACCGTATAATAAGATTCATGCAACCTCAGCTCACACCTGAAGGCGAACGACTGGTTCGCAATCTTGAAACTGCCGAAGCCCAGCAGCTCAGCCCCGAGGGCGACAAGATACATGTTAGTGGCGTCGCCGGAACGCTCTATTTTGCGTACGAGCAACTCCGCAACATTGCCGAATATACCGAGCAACACCTGATTCTCCGCGCGACTATCGAGCGCTTCCTGAAACGCCACATGCAGTTTACCGATCAGCCGCGCAAGCTTGCCTTCGAGCTGGTGGAGGAGCTGACCCAAGAGCGCTACCTCAACAACGACACCGTCGCGCAGGAGACTGTCGACCTCATCGACGCCTATATCGACTACTACATCAAGCTACAAATCACACTTCATAACGGCATCCACCACATTACCCGCGAAGAGAGTGTGCGCTGGACCATCCAAGCGGCGTCGGTAAAGATCGAACAGCTGCTCATCCCGTCGCCCAAAACCGAGGCATTCATTGACTTCGCTTACCGCCACTGCCTAAAGGCGCTAGACCCCCACGACTTTCCCGGCATCGGCCCAGAGAACTGGGATACCGCCGTCTACTGCGCAACACATCGTGCACTTATTAAGTCCGACATCGCCACTACTCGCGCCTACTACATCGCCGCTGAACCAGCTCGCTCGCAGACTGTTGATGAATTCATTCGCGTCAACCGCCAGATCGACGATCTTTTCGATGCTCCGCACGTTGCCCGCCTAGCTCGTGTCATTAGCCGCAATGGCGGACCGCTGCGTATCATTCGCGAAGTCACACAGGCAGGCGGCAGCCCCACTATCTTGTCGCAACCCTCCAAGCTAGCCAGCTATATCGGCGCAGTTGCCGACGAGCAATACCAGAAAACCCACAAGCGCCTAGTCAAAAGCATCATCCGCACCCTGCTGTTCATCTTCGTCACGAAGGCGTTGATCGGCCTACTCATCGAAGTCCCGTACGACATCTGGCTCCACGGAACGGTGCTCATGCTGCCGCTAGTCGTTAACATGGTCTTCCCACCGCTCTACATGGCAACGGCCGTTTGGGCGGTCAAGAAGCCCGACCAAGCCAACACTGACGCGCTGCGCAAGCAAGCCGAGCGCATCCTGTATGAAGGCGAGGCCCCCATCACCTACCGCATTCCGAAGCGCGACATCTCCGGTGGCCTACGTTTTGCTTTCCGCGTTGTCTACACGCTAGCTTACGCAGCGTCGTTCGGTCTAGCTATTTGGCTGCTTGGGCTGATGGACTTCACCTGGGTTCACATCGGCGTATTCTTCCTATTCTTCAGTGCGGTTAGCTTCTTCCGCTTCCGCCTCATCCAGCAGTCACGCGAACTGGACGTCAACGATCGTCGCGAAAGTATCTTCGACATTATTGCCGACTTCTTCTACACACCGTTCATCAAGCTGGGCGAATGGCTGAGTGCACGCTACCGCAAGATCAACGTCCTCACGACCATCCTCGACTTACTGATCGAGATGCCGCTGAAGACCACACTTCGCATCCTCCAAGAATGGGTGCGCTTCATGCGAGACAAGCGCGAAGGCTTCTAGAGTTTATCTTCTTTCTCTTGCTTTGGGGCGAGCGGAATTCGAACGGTGAATGTCGAGCCACTGTCGACTTTGCTGGTGACTTCGATGGCGCCCTTGTGTAGCTCGACGATCTTTCGAGCAATAGATAGGCCGAGGCCGTAACCGTTGACCTTGCCGTTAGTGCGCGAACTGTCAGCACGATACAGACGGTCAAAGATGTGCGGCAGGTCTTCGGGCTTGATGCCTTGGCCATTATCCTGCACGGAGATGTAGGCGTTGCCGCCCTTAGCCTTTGAACTCAATACGACCGTTGAATCAGCCGGGCTGTATTTGATGGCGTTATCTAGTAGTACAGCGAATAGCTGAACTAATCCGTCGTTACTCCCCCAGACGTGCTGATTAGTAGCCTTGTTGTCGATAGTGATGCGCTTTTGCTTCGCGATCTTGGTCGTGCGGGCAATAGACTCCTTCAACACGGCGCCAGTTTGGACGCGTTCAGGGTCGAAGTGTTCGCGATCTTGATTGGCCAGGGTCAACAGGCTGTTACTGAGATCTTGAAGCTTGCGCACTTCCTCGAGATTACTCTGAAGAAGCTCTCGTGCCTCAGCAGCGGATAAGTTCTTGTCACGAAGCGACACCTCTATTTCTGTCTGCATAGCGGTGAGCGGCGTGCGTAGTTCATGCGATGCGTCGGCCGTGAAACGAGCCTGCGCCTCAAGAGTCCGCTCGATTGGGCGCAGCGTTCGACGGGCCAAGTAAAAGCTAGCCGCACCGCCGACCATCAACACGCCGACGTTCGTGAGCGTCAGGTTTGCAATCAGCTGCTGCTGGCCCACGCTAATCTCGTTGCTGCGTAACTGTTCATCCAGACGGTTCGGCGTCAGGCCAAACACGCTAAAAAACTGCTGCTTTATCACTGCACGCTGATGATCATAGGCGGCGTCCAGCGTCACAGCTGAGGAATTGTACAACACCAAGCTAAAGGCAATACTGATGCCCATCATCAGGGCCAAATACCACGCTGTTAGCTTAATAGTTGCGGACTGGAACATTCTCACCCATCTAGTTTATAGCCAAATCCACGGACTGTCTTTAGCAGCTGCGCGTCGCCCCGGAATGGCCGGTCAATTTTGTTACGGAGGTAGCCGATATAGACTTCGACCGTGTTAAACAGGACGTCTGCGTCGTAACTCCAGACGTGTTGGATTATCATTTCCTTGCTAAGCGTGCGACCCTTGTTGCGCATCAGGTACTCCAGAAGGGCAAATTCGCGCTGGGATAAGTCGATGACCTTATCACTGCGTCGGACTTCGTAAGTGGTGGTGTCGAGCGATAGGTCACCGACTTCCAGTTTTAACCCCAATGAATCCTGAGGTCGACGAAGCAAGGCGCGGACTCTGGCCAGCAACTCCTCAAAGGCAAATGGCTTTACCAGGTAGTCGTCAGCACCAGCATCAAGCCCGACCACTCGGTCACGGATGGCACCCTTCGCGGTTAGCATCAAAATCGGCGTGTGGTTTCCTTCGGCTCGGAGCGTCTTACAGACACCAACGCCGTCAATTTCACCGGGCAACATTCGATCCAAGATAATAACATCGTACTCATCTGCGCGGGCACTCGCCAAACCATCATCGGCATCGTACACCACGTCAACCGCAAAGGACTCTTGCTGTAGTCCTTTCTTTATTGCGTTTGCAATCTTGTGTTCGTCTTCTACTACTAAAATTTTCATTACGTATCTAGAGTATAGCGTGAATCTGAGGTTTATCTGAGTTTAGACCACTTCCAATCCAAAAGCAGGCCCTAAGGGGTGGGCCTGCTTGATGGGGTTAGTAAGTTTTACTTCTGATTCCTATTATCAATAGTAGTGTTCAAAGATGTTCAGAGCTGTTTCTTATAAGCTTCCCTCCTTGTTCGTTTGTTTGTATTAGCAATACTATAAAAGCTAGCTGAGCAATCGCTGAGCTATACGATCAAATGTTAATTTGGCAACACCCAGGGCGACGCTATCAGAGTATTTGTGGCGAGATAATGTTACTTCAGGCAGAAGTTTCTGCTGCGTTTCAAACAGTTGATCCAACTCGGACAGCTCGCCGTCCAACAGAACCTGCCTATCTTGTGGCGTGAGCATCAGCTGCAGACTAGCTGCAACTTCCACACTGATCTGCCGAAGCACGACAGCAAGCTGCTCGGGCTGGTCTCGAACCGCAGCCACACGCGATGCGGCCGGACCGATCGGGTCTTCCAACGCATAATAGCGCTCATCGTCTGGGCCGAGAGCTAGTGTAGTCAGAACACCCTCAGTTATCTGGAATGAACTGCCGAGCGGTTTCATGGCCACGAGCTCATCGCCATAACCAACACGCGTCGTCGCGGCCGCGTACAGGCTAGCCAGTTGGTCGCCTACGACCGTCGTTACGGGCAACGCCTCTCCTAGAATGTCAGCAGCCAAGGTGCCAAAATCGCTGAAACTCGGCTTTAGCTCCGGCAGCAAATCTTCGTGTAAGCCCCACAGCTTCAGCAGATCTTCATCCCAAGCGAGCGTCTTCACGTTGAAGAGCTGTGTACTGGCGGCATTTGTGCGATCGGTCAAGTGCGGTTTGCCGTCGATGAGGTTGTGCATGAGCCAACTATCAAGTGTGCCCATCGCACTGCCAAGCGTACTCGTACGGTTGGTTAGCCAATGCATTTTGGGCGCAGCAAAGCTCGGGTTAATGCTCAGCCCGGTCCGGTCGCGCACGATCACACGATGTGCCTCGGTATGTGACACGTCGCGGCACTGTTCATACGTTCGATTGTCCTGTCGATTGATCAGCGAGTATAGCGGCTGGCCGTCCTGCGGATTCCAGGCAATTGCCGACCCGCGCTCAGTCGCGATCCCAACAGCCATAACCGTGCCCGTCTTTGCGGCATATGCTTCCTGCAACACCACTTTCGCCGCGTCAATCACCGCAAACGGATCTTGCTCCGCCAAGCCAGGTGATGGCTCCGAGATATTCAACGAACGCTCGGCCACCGCAACGATATCGCCCGCCGGATCAACCACAGAGGCTCGAGCTAAACGACTCGTGACATACAGAACCAAAACTTGCTGCGTATTAGGATTCGAGGAGCTGCCGGAGTGCATGCGGGTCCTCGTAGTGATAGATGAGTCGATCGAGTAGATTGATGAGCGGGTATTCGTCGATTTTCACAATATTCGAAAGTTCCTTCAGCGTCGTCAGCCCTTCAGTATCAACCTTGCCGTCAGCAATCCCCTCGGCAATACTGCGGCCAAGCCGGTAGTTGAACGAATTACCGCCAGTGCCCGCGGTAAGCATGTCGCCCAGACCGGCCAGCCCCTCAGCAGTCTCGGGATCAGCGTTGACGCCCTTCAAAATACGCTTCATCTCGCGCAGAACCATTACCGACAGACGGCCACGAGCATTTCCGCCCAAGTCCAGGCCGTCGACCATACCAAACATCATGGCGTACGGATTCCTCAGCACACCACTGACCGCCACGCCGTGCATGTCTGGCGAAAGCTCCAGGAACACCCGGGCCTTCGCGAACAGCTCGCGCACTTGCGTCGCATAGATTTGGTCAGAAAGCGTCAACACGCCGGAGCCCATGTTATGCGCGATCAGTTCGTTGGCCATCATCGGACCGTAGATGAGGCCATATGGCGTGCCCTCTGGCAGCGTGTCTTTGAGCACCGTATCCATGGTTACGAAGCCCTTCTCAACGCCCTTGCTAAACGAAATAACCAGCGGCGGATTGTCCGGCTGAGTGTGCTTGGCGACCTCGCGCAACACTTCACGATTTGCCGTGGATGGCACGCAAATCAACAGCAGCTGACAAGCGGCGACAACATCGCTGATGCTTGCAGTCGTCGTACGACTGTCCTCGCGGTCGTAATACAAGACCTGCGAGCCGGCTTTCTCGAGTACATGGCCCAACGCCTGCCCTAATTCGCCCGCCCCGATAATGCCGATTTGTGTCGTATTCATGTCGCTATCCCCAAGGTTATCTGAATATCTGTATTCATAATGCCACAGGGAGCCAATGCCGTACCAGTGCTACGTGGTTTCTTCGGGATTCGGGTTAGACTTGGATGTGCCGCAGATAGGGCAAGCCTCTTCTGATTCAGCCTCAGCCAAAAATAGTTCAGATGCTTTCCACCACGGCTGTACATCGTGATAGCCTACCCAGTCCGCTGCTTCGCGAAGCGCCCAACCCAACCAGCCATAAATTCGTACACTGCCCCAAAGTACTGCCGCCCAGCGTTCGCCAGCTGGATAGACGTAGATCGGACGCTTAGCACGATAGACCTTGGGTACACTACCATCGGCAAGTCGCTTGAGGTTTGCCGCCAGAAAAACTGCATCGTGCAGCGCAGTCTGAGCCATGCCACCGTATTCGGTGAATGCATTGTCACCGATGACGTAAATATTCTCGGCAGGTTCGTTCTTGGCCCGTAGGAATTCATCGACAGCAATCCTACCACGCTCTAGAGTGAATTCATTAGCCGCCAAGAACGGATTGCTTGCCATACCGGCCGTCCACACGACCGTGTGGCTCTTGATAGGACGATCATTTACGATTAGCTCGTCGGCGGTTTGCGCCTTAACGGTCTGGCCAAGGTACAGTTTGATGCCTTGCTTGCGGAGTTGACGTGCGACAGCCATCGACAGGTCGCGCGGCATACGAGGCAACAGACGCGGTGCGGCTTCGACCAACTCGATGTTGATCTTACGCGCCTTCATGTCGTGATGCTTCATAATCCACCGCAAGTAGTGCGGCAACGCACCGGCTAGCTCGATACCGGTCGGGCCACCACCGACGACGACATAATTGAGGTCGGGCTTCTTGTTGTCCAACATTTGCTGGTGCAGGTGGAGCTTGAGCTCTTCGGCTTCCTCGATCGACTTAATGCCGTAGCTAAATTCCTTCAAGCCTTCGATGCCAAAGTAATTCGTGACCGAACCGAGCGCTACGACCAGGATGTCGTAGGGAACCCGCTTCTTTGACTCAGTCACAACAACCTGATGCTCGCGGTCGAGTTTGGCGGCGCGGTCGTGCATTAGCACAACGGGCTTGCCCTCAAAAATATCGGCGAGCGGGATAATTGATACCTTGCGGCTTCCGCCTGTAGCTGAACGATACAAGGCTGGATAATACTTAAAATCGTGTGAGTCTGACATCAAGGTGACGTCGTAGGCTTCTGAGTCGCAGAGGTTGAGCGCAGTCTTGACACCGCCAAAACCGCCACCCAATATAAGGACTTGTTTCTTCTGATTGCTCATAACGTAAACTTACTTTTTGTTTTACCCCTTCTGGTGTGCATTATACAGATTGCCCGACTCTCATGAAAGCAGTTATTGGGCGGGGCGGAGGGCGCAAACGCGCCGCCCTCCGCCCACGCCTATCACAAAAAGCGGGTGCTAGGAAGCAACCTGCACGATCTCGGGAACGCCACCGCCCGCACCGCTGCCAAGCGAAGCAACAACGCTCCTCGCCGCATCCTCGGTGTCGAAGCGCTCAGCGCTCTCGAGACCGGCCTTGCCGGCCCTCCACTTGTACACCTCTCCCTCCTTCACCACGTAGTAGGTACGGTTCCGGCCAACGGCCCGGATGATGTGCTTCATCATGTTCTCCGTTTTGTAGCGCGGTTATCAATCAATTGCGCGGAAGGTCAGCAAGGTACTGCAATGGACAGCGCCTAGCGCTCACCCTCTCTTCCTCCAGGCTTTTACCCGCCTCGTTGCATCGAGCCACCGGATCTTCATCCGGCAAGGCGAGCACGCCCATGTAGTGCCGCGTTGGGCACGTAGGGTCACAACTCACTAACATCACCTCGTTCATGGTGCTATTTGACTTTATAACATATCATTTAATAATATCAAAGCTTCCACACCTTGCTTTTTGGGGTCGATAAGGGTTACGCTTGAAGCAATATGGATGACATTATCAATGAGCTCAAAACTCGGGGCTTCCAGGGCGAAACGGACACAAGTGCCGAAAAGCTCGAACTCTACAGCCACGATGCCTCTCTCTTCGAAATCAAACCTAAGCTCGTCGTCGCGCCCAAAGACAGCGCCGACGTACAACACCTCGTCTCCCTAGTAGCCGAACGCAAGAAGACGAACCCCGATCTGTCGCTGACTGCCCGCAGCGCTGGCACCGACATGAGCGGTGGGGCCATCAACGACTCTATTATCGTGGACTTCAACAAGCACTTCACTCAAGTTCACAGCATCACTCAAACCGAGGGCCACACGCAGCCGGGCGTATTCTACCGAGACTTTGACGCCGAGACGATTAAGCAAAAAGTCTTGATGCCTACCTACCCAGCCAGCCGCGACCTCTGTACTGTTGGCGGTATGGTTAACAACAATGCCGGTGGCGAAAAGTCATTAGAGTTCGGCAAGACCGAGAACTTTGTGACAGAACTGCAAGTCGTCTTCGCTGACGGCGTCGAACGAACCGTCGGTCCGCTCAACAAGGCAGAGCTAGACAAAAAGATCGCGCAAACCGACTTCGAAGGCAAAGTCTACCGCGAAATCTTCGAGCTCGTCGACAAGAATTACGACGCCATCAAAGCCGCCAAGCCCAACGTCAGCAAGAACTCCACTGGCTACAACCTCTGGGACGTATGGGATCGCGAGAATGGCATCTTTGACCTCACTAAATTGATCGTCGGCTCACAGGGCACGCTCGGCCTGACCACTGATATCAAATTCCGCCTCGTCCCTCGCCGCGCTCACTCTGGCCTGCTCGTATTATTCCTGCGCGGTATGGACGATTTGGGCGAGTTGATTCCGAAGATCCTCGAAGCAAAACCCGCAACGTTCGAAAGCTTTGACGATAAAACACTCTGGCTCTCTATACGATTCATGCCGTCATTCCTGAAAATGCTCGGTCCAGTGCGATTCATCAAACTGCTCTTCAGCCTTATCCCTGACGGACTACTTCTGCTAAAGGGCATCCCCAAACTCATCCTGATGGTTGAGTTCAACGGTGAAACCGAAGAGGAAGTGCGCCAGAAAGTCCGCGACCTACACCGCGAGCTCGGCCAGCACCGCGCCCGCTACGAAATCAACGGCTTCGAAGAAACCCCGACCGAAGGCGCATCCGAGAAGTTCTGGCTGATGCGTCGCCAGAGCTTCAAACTCCTCCGCGACAAGGTCAAAGACAAGCACACCGCCCCATTCATCGACGACCTAGTCGTGAACCCACCATACCTCAAGGAATTCCTGCCGCAGATCCAGGAGATCATCAAGAAATATAAGCTGTTCGCGACCGTTGCAGGTCACATGGGCGACGGCAATTTCCACATCATCCCGCTGATGAAGCTCGAGGACCCGAATGACCGTGCCAAACTTGAACCCGCTATGCGCGAAGTTAACGAACTGATCCTAAAATACAAGGGCTCACTCAGTGGCGAACACAACGATGGGCTGGTACGCGGGCCGTGGCTTGAGCAAATGTACGGCCCAGAAATCGTCGGCTATTTCCGCAAAGCCAAGGACATCATGGACCCTGACCACATCTTTAACCCACACAAGAAAGCAAATGCCGACTGGGATTACAGCTTCGGCCACGTTCGCGAACACTTCTAGTGCTATAATCGTACACTGGATCACCCGCAACACACTCTCCGGAGGATGCCATGATACGTTCCCGCGAAGAGGTCGGCCCCACCGCTATCCTCGCCTTCTGGCGAAGGGCTAACGGCGGAGAGGTCGAATTCTTCGTCCCTGCTGACATCGGCTACCTGGTCGTCATGAGCCTGGTTGGGAGCAACGTCGCGGCGGCCGCTCGGCGCGTCGCAACGACCCGGTTCAACCTCAACCCACGCAACAACGCCCGCACCTTCGAGATCGCGGGCCAACGCGTCGTGACCTTCACACTGATGACCGTCGAAGAGGCCAGCCTCACCGAACACGGCAACTGGTGTCTGCCGCGAGAGGTGAAAGGCGAAGTCCTGAGCGCGATGCTCCAGGATGTTGCTGCTCGTTTGTGAACGCGGTTATCCCGCCCGCGCCTCCCCATGGAGGCCCCTTTTGCCCTTGATGGCACATGCGGCTCGTTTGCACGAGGCGGGCGTCGACCCCATGAATACAAAAACGCACCCGGTTTTGACCAGGTGCGTTTATTGTTTCGCGAGGCTTAAACTACGCGGCTTTTGCCTTCTTCGTAGTTGGCTCAACCTTGCGGTCGCGGTGATAGCGACCGGCCACTAAAACCAATCCGCCGAGACCCCAGACCAGTGCCAGGAAGCTAAACAAGCCACCAACAACCGGTATGAGCATCAGAAGCGCCAGAACAAACAGACCCAGTACAAGTGATGTCAGGCTCGGCCATCTAAGTTTCCAGCCTGTTTGGGTAGCGATCCACTGGCCAAGTGCATAACCGCTGTAGGCGCAAGCAGCCATCATGGCCACAACCCACAGAAGCAGCAGGACGACACCAGCCGGAATACCAACGAATGTAGCCATCAACAAAACGGCTACGATTGGCGTCAGGACTAGCGCAGCGAGACCAGCCAAAAGTGCCCAGCCGCTCTGCCTGATCATCAGGTCTGAAGTAGTCTTGAGATTACGCGGCATCAGAGCAAGCAACAGCAAACCCAACATTAGCCACGATCCAAACCAGAACGCAACACCCCAGAACTGATTAGCCCAGCTGCGCGACTGCGCAGCTTGCTCGTCAGCCGGTGGGTCGTGACGTGAAGTCTTACCGGTGATTGTTGCACCGTTGCCCTTATCGAGTTGGTTCGAGCTGGTGTATTCGACGTCACCGCCAATGCGAGCGCCGCCGCCAACAGCTAGTTGGCCAACCTGCGATACAACGTTGCGGCCAATAGTACCAGCCAGCGTCACCGCCTCGCCGCCAACAGTTGCGTCACGGCCGATCTTGCCGCCGACTTGGACTGAGGTGCCATAGATAGTCGCATCCATATTTACAACCGCGCTGCCCGCGACGGTTACATTCTGACCAAAGGCAGTTAGGTTGTGCGCGACTGGACCTGCCAATGTTACTGTCTGACCAGCAACACGCACGTCACCAAGTACGTTACCGCTAACGCTGACCGTCTGGCCTGCGCAGATGACGTCGCCTTCGACGGTACCAGTCACATCAATGTTCTGACCCGCACAATACACGTCGCCCTTCACCGTACCGGCGACCGTGACGGTCGTGCCAGCCAAGTAGACGCTGGAGTCGAGGACCTCGTCCTTGCCAACGCTTGCGATGTTGCCACTTCGCATGTTCATTGTGACCGCACCATGCGCGGCTACGGGCGCTGCAACCAGGCCGACAATCGCCAGCACTGCCGCTACAGCAAGTAACCTATATTTCTTCATGTACTTCCTCCTTAAGTTCTGGGTTTATTGTATCAGCTGAGGGTGACCAGTTGGAATGGCTGAGGCGTTGCTCGACCGCCTTGAGTAGCTGACGGTAATAGCCTTCGTACGGCGCTAAGTGAACCTGCGGCAGTCCTTTGTGATAGAACAAGGCATTGTGGATGTCATTGAGCGGCACCAGCCGAACGCCTTGAACCTCGGACTTCTGGAGCTTTAATTGCGATGGGTCGATCTGAGCGATGAACGAATACAGAAAAACTTTGGAGTGCATCCCCTGACTCGGAATACGATGATTGTACTTCCAGCGCGTAACATATTCGAGGTTCTGCGGCGTCGCGCCGATCTCCTCGATCGTCTCTCGGATAGCTGCGTCACGGACGTCTTCACCAGCGCCAACGACGCCGCCGACGCCCAACTCCCACAGACCGGGATAGAACATTATAGCCTTGCTGCGCTGTTGCAATAGGACGCGTCGGTCGCTGGTGTACAGCGCTACATGCGCACCAGCATGCCACAATCCCGCCAAGTTAGAGCCGGTGTGCGTAATAAGTTCGCCGGTCGGGTTGCCGTGCTCGTCCAGAACATCAATATTTTCAGGGTGTGCCATGTATAGCTGCGCTTATGCTTAACTTACTTTCAGTATAGCGCGCTAGGCAGTTTTTATCTCTACTTCGTCTCCATAATGTTTCTTGAGTCGAGCATGGATAGAACCCGGGTGACGGCCAAACTCAGAAGCAAGGTCGTCGAGCTTTTTACCTTCGTCGAAGAGCTTCTTGAGCTTGTCATCGTCCTCGGTAGACCACGGCTTGAAGGCATTTGGATGGGTCTCGCGCATCTTGGCGATCTTGTCGTGCCAATTGCTCGACTTCTCTGCCTTCTCTGATTCAGGCTCTTCCTTGCGCTTTTTGGCGCGCTCAGCCAGTGGCGCGAACTTGTCGGCGTCCTGCTTAGCACGGGCACGAAGTAGCTCGTCGATCTCCATCGCGTCTCGGCT